>PARQ01000009.1 GCA_002711555.1 Rhodospirillaceae bacterium
GCGCCACTAGATCCGAAGATCTCGTTCGACTTGCATGTGTTAAGCATGCCGCCAGCGTTCGTTCTGAGCCAGGATCAAACTCTTAAGTTGACTTGGGTTGTAAATGGCAAAAACCATCTACATCCCCGCCATATCTCAAGCTGTCTTATCCTTTAAAAAAAAGGCAGGACACACAGATATGGCAATGACGTAAATCTCACGTTACCGCCGCCCGCGTATCCCTTCCATCTTTACATTTCCAAAAACATAGCAGCTGCCTATTAAATTAACAAACAGCTACCCCCACGATTAATGAAACCATTTTTCGTGTGGTGGACGCGCTTAGTACGCTTCCTAAACGGTTCTGTCAATCGCTTTATTGCCTCAAACATTAGTTTGGACTAATTTTAATAAATAATAAATAGCTAGTGTAAAAAAACTATCCTACCCTTAACACTCTTACCACAAAGAACTGTCAATCTTTTACGCCAAACAATCCTTTTTTAGTGTAATGGATGTGAGTAACGCACCGTCATGAGTTATCGCAGTCATTTTTTCTTTTTGAAAATAAAAAACTCCGGGAAGCTCGCGCGTTGTTGACTCAGCCCAATACCAAAAGTTCACGCAAGATCGGACATCGATGGCTATTAATGCATATCTTAATCTATGCCATTACAGTTCTTTCTAGTAACGCGCAACCAAAAGACTTACAAAAAACACAAGGTGAACCTGGCGTGGGGTGGCACAATAGCCCATTTCTACGAGAAACACCCTCAACTATAAAAAGCTGGAGCGAGATTAAAAAGGAAAATACCGAATTTACAATCCTGCCGCCGCCAACCGATGCGATATACGATATTAAAAAAGGGGACACACTTCGAGGTATGATGTCTAGCTACGGTATCTCTAAAGAAGAGATTAACAAAGCGATTCGCGCACTGTCTAAAACTTTTAAGCCTAAACACTTGAAACCCGGCCATCGACTATTTCTTCAAATTTTGCCATCGCCGCTACCATCCGAGCCCACATCTCTGATTTCATTGGATTTCGCTGCGAATGCCAAAACTGATATTGCACTAATTCGTGATGGAGAAGGTGAATTTGTGGCGCAACGTTACGCACGTGTTCTCGGCCGCCGTATTGCCTTTGGTGCTGGCACAATTACCTCTAGCCTCTATCGGGCCGGGCACAGCGAAGGGATACCCCCAGCAGCACTACTTAACCTGATCAACATCCTAAGCTTCGACGTAGATTTTCAACGAGATATTCGAGTCAATGACCGGTTCGCATTGTTATACGAACGCCTTACCGACGAAACTGGCTCAACAGCTGATGTAGGACCGGTGATTTATACCCGGCTTAAACTCAAGCGCAAAGATATTGAGCTCTATAGGTTTAAAACAAACGCGAGCAAAGTTGACTACTTTGACACAAATGGTCGTAGCGTCAAAAAGCTCTTGTTATCGACACCAACTGATGGAGCAAGAATATCATCAGGCTTCGGACGAAGGCGCCACCCAATTCTGGGATACACTAAGCTCCACAAAGGTATTGATTTTGCCGCCCCGGCAGGCACGCCAGTATTTGCCGCCGGCGACGGGGTAATTGAAGTAGCTAAACGCTTTGGTTCTTTTGGTAATTATATTCGAATTCGTCACCGCAATAGCTACAAAACAGTATATGCACACTTAAAAGCATTCGCTAAAGGAATTCGCTCCGGAGTTCGTGTGCGTCAGCGCCGCGTTATAGGCTATATCGGTAGCACTGGCCGTTCTACAGGGCCACACCTACATTACGAGGTAATACACAATAAACGCCACGTTAATCCACGTGGAGTTCGCATCCCTACCGGCGTCACCTTAAACGGCCCGGAGCTCAAGCGTTTTAATTCCGAACGCCGGCGCATAGATAAACTAATAGCTGCTCAACGCAGGAGCCGAGACGGCTATTCTGTCCAGGATGAGGACTAGCGAAGCGAGGGTATAATTGAGCTTATGGCCTTGAGACAGTCCCCACCCAAATTTCGACACCGCTCAGGAGACCAACCATGAATGTTATCTTTCCGATTATTGTGGTCGGCAAAAGGCATCTCCAATGTCATGGACAAACATTTAAAACTTTCCGCAACATTAGATGCACAAATAGAAAGATTTGCCTGAAATGAGGTAGGGTACCCATGGTCAGTCTGGAAGTCCGGACTGAAGTGCAATAATGCATTATTAAAATCAATTAAAAGCTGCTTCATTCGCCTATCCGCTGATGGAACATGGTCAGCGCCAGAAATAAAATTATAAGGAATTGTCTCATCGCCATGCACATCCAGGCAAAAGTCTACACCAGTCTCTACCATTCGGTTGCGTACTGCGAATACTTCCGGGCTTCTTGACTTAGATGGTTTCGCCCACTCACGGTTGAGATTAGCTCCAGCCGCATTTGTTCGTAAATTTCCGCGCGCTGAGCCATCTGGATTCATGTTTGGAACGATGTAAAAAACAGCGGACTCACGAACTTTTAAAACGTCTGTATCGGCCGAGTCGAGCAATCGTCCCAGAAAACCCTCCATCCAGAAGCAGCCCATAGTCTCACCTGGGTGCTGCCGAGCTATAATCCAGCAAACTTTTTTAGACGCTCCTGATGATCCTATAACCAGAAGATCGAGGTCTCGACCCTCCACTGTATGACCTATTACCTCCAAGCTAGCTAGAGGGTTTCGTTGACAGCGAGCAACGAAACGTCGCTGCTGATCCAGTGAATAAGGCGCGAAGAAAGCAATATAAAATGAATCGGACGAAGGTTTATAATTAATCGTAAGCTCTTGACCATCGTATGAGGTATCTACCCGGCGCCAATCCCTTAGGTCTTCGGACATACAGGCTTTATAGTCACGAAATCCGTCAGCATACGAAGCTTCCCCGGCATTAATGATTCTGATCCTGCAGAGCTTTTCTCGAGCACCGCTCACCCTGAAGTAAAACCATTGAAAGAATTCCGATGCATTATCTTTCCGTATCCGCAACTGAATATCATCAGCCTTATTTGCTGATACAACCTCTATATTACCCCCATCAAATGCGCTCGAAACATGTATCATGACATCAACCGTACCGGGAGTGCGTATAGAACGCAGGTACTTTGCAAGTTGAGCTTTCAAGCCGCATTTGCAATACCATCATTTATTATAATACCTCCCTCGCCGGCTGAAACACGGACTATTCCGCCGTCGTTGATTTGTCCTGCTAACAGAGCCGAAGCCAGTGGATTTTGAAGCTCATTCTGGATCACACGACGGAGCGGCCGAGCGCCATAAACCGGATCGAAACCCATGCGTGCCAGCCATTCACGCGCTGAGCCATCCAATTCAAGTATAATCTTGCGATCAGCTAATAACTTGCGCAAGGAAACGAGTTGGATGTCTACGATCTCCTCCATGTTGCTGCGACTTAAGCGATGAAATAACAACATCTCGTCAATGCGGTTGATAAATTCAGGCTGAAGCTTATTTCGGACCACTTGCATTACCTGCTCACGAATCGCGCCAGGTTCTTCATTCTCTGACTGTTGTGCTAAAATTTCTGACCCCATATTTGAGGTCATGACAATTAGAACATTCTTAAAGTCAACTGTACGGCCCTGACCATCAGTAAGCCGACCATCGTCAAGCACTTGCAAAAGCAGGTTAAATAAATCCGAGTGAGCTTTTTCAATTTCATCAAAAAGCAACACCTGATAAGGCCGCCGTCGTATAGCTTCTGTCAGCGCACCGCCTTGGTCGTAGCCCACATAACCTGGAGGGGCGCCTATAAGGCGTGCCACCGAGTGCTTTTCCATATACTCTGACATGTCAATGCGGACCATGGCTTGATCATCGTCGAACATAAATTCAGCTAATGCCTTTACGAGCTCTGTCTTGCCAACACCCGTAGGCCCCAGAAATAAAAATGACCCTAGCGGCCTATTAGGATCCTGCATGCCTGCCCTAGCCCTACGCACTGCGTTAGAAATCGCAGTTATAGCCTCTTGTTGCCCTTTTACTCGCTCACCTAATATTGCCTCCATACCCAATAATTTCTCGCGTTCGCCCTCGAGTATCTTATCAACGGGCACACCAGTCCACCGGGAAACAATCGCTGCTACATTTAAGTCAGAAACTCCATCATCCAGAATTATTTGGGTTTTATCTGTTTCAACGTCCGCAATTTTTCTTTGAAGTGTTTTTATGAGTTTTTCCAACTCACCCGCTCTTTGGAATAGCCTCTCATCAGCAGTCTCACGTGCTGTAACGAGAATTTGATCAAACTCGTTGCGCGCAGTTTCTAACTCTTCTTTTACTTTTTGTTCCCCATGCAATTTTTCCTTCGCATCTCTCCACTGCTTAGTCATCTCCTCTGCTTTCGCCTCTAAAACATCTAAGTCCCTTGCCAGGGATTTTAAACGATCCTTAGATTCAGGATCAGATTCTTTTTTCAATGCCTCGCGCTCAATTTTAAGCCGGATAATGCTTCGATCGAGCTCATCTATTTCTTCTGGCTTTGAGTCAACTTCCATTCGCAATCGGCTTGCCGCTTCATCAACTAAGTCAACCGCTTTGTCAGGAAGGAAACGGTCTGAAATATACCGGTTCGAAAGGGTAGCCGCCGCAATAATGGCTGCATCGGTAATGCGAACTCCGTGGTGCACTTCATATTTTTCCTTCAGCCCTCTAAGGATAGAAATTGTGTCTTCAACCGTCGGTTCGGCGATAAATATCGGTTGAAATCTTCGTGCTAGGGCGGCATCTTTTTCTATATACTGGCGATACTCGTCAACCGTGGTAGCGCCAACACAATGCAACTCACCTCGCGCAAGGGCTGGCTTCAGCATGTTTGACGCATCCATCGAGCCTTCCACAGCACCCGCTCCAACGAGCGTGTGTAATTCATCAATAAAAAGAATAATTTCACCAGACGCCTGTTCCACATAATGCAAAACCGATTTCAACCGCTCCTCAAATTCACCACGGAACTTCGAACCCGCAATCAGAGCTCCTAAGTCTAATGTTAATAAACGTTTAGAAACTAACCCCTCTGGCACATCACCCTTAACTATGCGCTGTGCGAGCCCCTCGACAATAGCCGTTTTACCAACCCCAGGCTCACCGATCAAAACCGGATTGTTCTTGGTTCTCCGTGACAACACCTGCATAGTTCGGCGAATTTCTTCATCACGGCCTATAACCGGATCAATCTTGCCGTCTACAGCTGCTTTATTGAGGTCGTGCGTATATTTCTTGATGGCATCGTAGCCCCCCTCAGAGGACGGACTGTCAGCGGTCCGGCCTTTGCGCAAGGCCTTAATTGCTTCTTGAAGTCCGTGCAAAGTGATACCGGCGCGTTTGAACATCTCAGCTGCAGAGGTACTCTCGCTAAGGACAACTGCTACTAGAATCTGTTCGACGGTGACAAACTGATCGCCTGCTTCACTAGCGACTTTTTCGGCCTGCTGAAATAACCGCACAGTATCGTTCGAGAGATAAATATCATTACCACCGCAACCCTCAACAACAGGTTGCTTCGCTAACGCCAATTCGACGTCTTTCGATAGCTTTTCTGCATCACCTCCCGCAGCCGCAATCAAGTCAAAAACTAGACCCTGTCTATCACTAACAAGTGCCTTCAATAAATGTTCCGGCAACAGTTGTTGATGACCAGCCTCTGCCGCAACAGATCGAGCTACTTGGATGAATCCACGAAGCCGATCAGAATAATTTTCGAATTTCATCTCACTCACTTTGGCTCTCTCCGTATGTCCATATGGACGCAGAAATGTAAGGTTTGAGGGGCGTTGAAAACTTCAACGACACTGACTTTTGATATATGGGTAGGGAGGCGTGCTGCTACAAGACAAAACGGCAGCGGTTTCCCGTCCACCCAAATGATCCAAGCATTATCAAAATGTGTTCAATAACACTTAATAGACTTAATCGGCAGCGGCACTTTGCGGGTTTTCCGCCGAAGCCAAGTTCTCCTCAGAGCCTTTTAATGAACCGTCAGATTTTTTTGATTTTATTGCTTTTTTAAGAGGCTTTATGGACCTTCTTTCTGCCTCGGCTCCATCTTTTGGCTCAGTTGCACCGCCTGGCGCCGCCGAACTATCAAAATCGGCTGGAGCATCTGACTTTGCTGAAGCATCTGATTTAGATGCACCATCATCGCGACCATTAGGCCTTTGATGACGACCTGTCTGCTGATTATTTCGCTGCTCACGTTGCTCAGCTTCGACTGCGAGAACCCGATGATAGTGCTCAGCGTGCTGCGAATAATTTTCCGCTGAAACGCGATCGCCAGAAGAAGACGCATCTCTGGCAAGAGTTAAATATTTCTCGTGAATTTGCTGCGCACTCCCGCGGACACGGACGCTAGGCCCGTTACTGTCTAGTGACTGTTGGCGACCGCCTCCACGCCGGTTACCGCCGCGATTACGTGAGCGTTTCGAGCCTTGACCCTGTCTCATTTTACATTTCGCTGTGGTTTGCGTTGGTGTCCTACCTGCCGCACCTTCTCTCTGCCAACATCAATGCTTCAAGGCGTCCACTTATCAAAGTAGCCTACCTCATTTGTTAGACCGGTTGAAGATTCGTCCCATCGAACAGTTTAAAACCATCGATCACTTTAGCAGGACAAGTTGAAATTAGACGGTTCAGCGCCGTGTTCCAACCTTTTTTTTTACTTGACACTCCTGTCAACATAGTGATGGGCCACTAAACAGCGGTTTCTCCCAGCCAAATCGTTCTTAATACACTTAACAACCAGGCCAGATTTCTCAAGAATAGATGCCACTTGCTCACTTTGACCCGATCCTATTTCTAGTAAAATAATACCGGTAGGTGTTGTTAGCCTGACCAAGTCTTCAGCTATGGCCCTATATGCATCAAGCCCATCAAGCCCACCATCAAGTGCCAGCAGAGGCTCAAAATTTGTAACTTCGGCGTCTAACTCAGAAATTTGGTTGCTGGGGATGTAAGGAGGATTTGCAACAACGAGATCAAAAGGTTGGGAAATTGAGGAGCCCCAATCGGATTTTAGGAATTGTGCTCGCCCATCAGGAACAATTCGAGCGGCATTACGCCTTGCAATCTCAAGTGCTGCACCGCTTACGTCAACACCGACACCAATCGCACGAGGCCTATTCCTCAACAAAGAGAGAAGTAGGCAACCACTGCCGGTGCCAAGATCAAGCACTGAAAAAGAATCTGATCGATTAGGCCAATGTAAGAGCCCTGTTTCTATAAGCACCTCACTATCGGGTCGCGGATCGAGTACACTGTCACTCACCTCAAACTCGAGGCTCCAGAATTCCCTGCGACCAACTAAGTGGGATAAAGGTTCTCGGCTAACCCGACGATCAACCAAATCAAAGAAAGATTCTGGTGCGCCGACTTCCTCATATTGGGGCCCAAACAATTGAGCTGGGTCCCTATTTAACCAATAACCCATCAACAAGCGCGCCTCCTTGCGCGCTCCCACAATACCCGCATCCACGAGGCGCCGTGCCGCCTCGTCTAGACAACCACCTATGTGTATGGGCTTCATTATGAGGCTTCAGCAAGTCGCGCCGCCTGGTCCTCGGCAATTAGTGCGTCGATAAGTTCATCTAAACCCTCCCCTTCAACAATACGTTCAAGTTTGTGAACTGTAAGCCCTATTCTATGGTCTGTTACTCGGCCCTGGGGATAGTTGTAGGTTCTTATGCGCTCTGATCGGTCACCAGATCCAATTTGTGTTTTGCGATCAGAAGCCCTTTCATCAGCCTGTCGTTGCCGTTCCGCCTCGTAAATACGAGACCTAAGAACACGCATTGCTTTGGCTTTATTCTTGTGTTGCGACTTCTCATCTTGACATTGAACAACAACGCCCGTGGGCAAATGAGTTATGCGAACTGCGCTATCAGTGGTGTTAACACTTTGCCCGCCCGGGCCCTGCGCACGATAGGTATCTATGCGCAAGTCTTTCTCCTCAATATCAACATCCAGATCTTCTGCCTCAGGAAGAACTGCAACAGTAGCGGCTGAAGTGTGAACACGCCCCCCACTCTCAGTAGTTGGCACTCGCTGAACGCGATGCACACCCGATTCGAATTTCATTCGTGCGAAAGCTCCTATCCCAGTCAATGTAGCCATCGCCTCCTTGAGGCCCCCGAGCCCTGTCTCATTAACAGCCATTACCTCGAAGCCCCAACCGTTCTGCCGAGCGTATTGTTCGTACATTCGAAATAAAACAGCCGCGAAAAGTGAAGCCTCTTCTCCACCTGTACCAGCGCGGACCTCCAATATCGCATTTTTTGAATCCGCTGCATCTTTCGGCAGCAAAAGTTTTTGAATTAATGCGGTAAGTTCTGGCAATTTCTCTTGTATTTCTCGAACTTCGTCTTCAGCCATACTGCGCATTTCGTCGTCGATTTCCGGATCAGCTAACAATTCGTTTGCGCCTTCAAGCTCATCCATTAAAGAATTAAATTCTTTCGCTTTTTCCACAATCGGTGTGAGATCGGCATATTCTTTTGAGAGTTTTGCATATTCCTCAGGTAGAACGGCGCCCGTTGACATCTGTTCAGCCAACTTATAGTGACGATCCACAACCTGATCGAGTTTACCAGCAAGCGCCATTGCCGCCCATCTCCTTCTTTTTCACGGTGGAAACTGAAATGAATAGTGTTTTTCCGGAACTGTTATTTTATTTAGCAGCAAAAATCACTTAATTAAACACCATGCGCTTAGCTAAAAATCACGCTTTCAGCATGGGCTTCTACAACACCTAAAACCCAAACCTGTGTACCGTCTCAAATTGACTTCACTTAACCAGATCAAATTCGCAGGAACTATTTTGCCCAGCAAAATAACCCCCCTCACAGCTCAAAATATTCGATTGGCCGTCACTACGATTCCTAGTACTATTTCTTCTTGTCACCTCGCAAGAGAGATTTGCAATAATTTTGTAATTAATAAACTTTTTTATCGAAATTGATTAAGGCCAACGATAACCGCGTCTAAACTGGTTTCTGACTGGTTTCCCGTTTTCATGTCACGAATCTGTACCACGTTCCGAGCCAATTCCTCGTCTCCTAATATCAATGCGGCAGAGGCCCCAATGCGATTTGCTCTTTTCATCCTGCGACTGACATTACCAGCATAGGCCAGATCAACCACCAACCCACCGTCACGAAGCTCCTCCGCTAGCAGATGCGCTCTATCAGCTGCCTCCTGACCCATCGGGATTAATGCGAATACAGGACAATCCTCCTTACATTTATCAATTAGCATCACCAACCGCTCTACTCCAGCAGCCCAACCAACGCCTGGCGTAGATGGCCCACCCATAAGCTTAATCAAGCCGTCATAACGTCCACCGGCAAGGACTGTCCCCTGTGCGCCGAGTGCATCCGTTACAAATTCAAATGTAGTCTGCCCATAGTAATCTAAGCCCCGCACTAGCCGCGTATTGATTTTATAATCAATACCAATGCGCATTAGACCGTCTTGAACATTCCTAAAAAAGTTTCGGCTTTCCTCATTCAAGTAATCTGATAACAAGGGTGCTTCTGCAGCGAGCTCACGGTCTGCTTCATCTTTGGAGTCTAATATCCGAAGCGGATTACGCTGAAGACGTGCGCGCCCATCATCTGACAGAGAATTTTTGTGTGGAGTAAAATAATCAATTAATGCATCTCGATATGCATTCCGACTTTCACGATCTCCAAGCGAATTCAGTTCTAGGACAGTCTTATCGATTATTCCAAGAGAACGAAGTGTCCGATGACCGGCGGCAATTACATCCACATCTGCTGCTGGCGAGGCAATACCTAATAGTTCAATACCAATCTGGTGAAATTGCCTCAATCTCCCCTTCTGTGGTCTCTCTCGCCTAAACATTGGGCCAGCATAGAAATATTTTAATGGAACCTTTTGAGCCAAACCCTCAGAAATAAAACATCTTGCTACCCCAGCAGTGTTTTCAGGACGTAGAGTCAAAAAGTCACCATTCCGATCCTCAAAACTATACATTTCCTTGTTAACAACATCAGAGGTATCACCAAGCGTTCGCCGAAAGACCTCTGTAAATTCAAAAATCGGAGTGGCTATTTCTTCGAACCCATAAAGCCGCACCATTTTTCGAGCTGCATCAATGACAGCGCGATGCTGTCTCATACCTTGGGGAAGTAAATCATGAGTGCCACGAACGGGTTTTAGATGGGCCATCGCCTAGCCAAAGATCATGTTTGTTAAAAAGGATACTTTTCCAAATAAAGTGCCTACCTTTATCCTAAATATCAAGCGATCACCTAAAGCAAATACTTTGTTAGTCCTGATCGGCATTTTCGTCTAGCTGCTGAGAGTCATCATCCTCGTTTTCGCGTACGGCCCGCCCCTCAATGAGAGCATTCGGATCAAGAAGAATATTCCGCCGCACGGCACCACTCGGCCCTATGGAAGGTACAATGTTATTATCAACGGAGATCTGCAGGCCTCCCGCATTGCCGGTTAGCATAACCAACCCTTCGCGGTTTGGCACAAGGTAACGATCGCCGGAATAGAGTAAGCGCGTAAGCAGAACCTCACCCTCTGGTTCGTCACGAATTTCCACCCAAGTTGTACCGATGGCACGGATTACGACCCTGCCATCCTCGTTGTCATCTCCATAGGTCTGCGCCTCACGCTTTGCTGGAACTTTAGGCAACAATTCTTGCTCTATTGCCTGGTTTTGTGACACAGCTGTTTTCTCCCTCACTAGCGATGATTGGGGGCTCTGTATGTCAGTTTGTGATTCATTGTGTATAACCGCTGCCATCTCTTTGCGGTCACCATCCGAGGGCACAACAGTATTATTCTGTGGTTGCAATTCATTGGTTTCTGTGTCTGCTAAGCTTTTTAAATTGTTTTTTTTCTGTTCGTTGCCAAGCCTATTATTACTATCAGTAGATTGGGGTGTTTGAATTTCTGAACTCTCTGTCTCTGTATTCTGGGACTCAGGCAATTCATTCATCTGTATCCCATTTGGTTTAGTCACTTTTGAACTGTCGCCTAGTTGCCTCGGTAAAGGAGGTACTATTTCTACTACCTGTTCATCGTTCCCCAAAAAGTATGCCCAGCCACAATATGAAACCAACGCTAGAAGCACTGCAACTACCAAAATTGCAGCGCTGGGCACTTTGCCTTCAGACAGAGGTGAAGGGAATACTAATTCTGTTTTTGAATTGACCCCTAGTTGCTCAGCTTTGAAAAGCTCCACGATTTCGTCACTATCAAGTCCAAGGTGCTCTGCGTATGCCTTCACGAAACCCAGCGCGTATGTCGGACCTGGCAAATTATTAAAGGAGCTATTTTCAATAGCCTCTAGATAAGGGTAACGAATGCATAATATTTCAGAAATTTGTCTGAGCTCAAGACCTCTTTCCTCTCGCCGCAGCCTCAGTGTTTGCCCCACAGACTCAGTTTGCACGGCTGCCGCGTCTTCTGGAATGTCTAAAAACTGGCTTAATCTCTCGCGTTCCAATTTGTCATGCCATCTATTTTGTAGAGACCCTCATATTGATTTAAACTAGGGTGAATAAAAGTGTATTTTTAAACAAGTCACCCCTCATTGTATTGTATAGCTAAAAGTGACCGTGTTGCTACTGAAACCCAAACATTTACGTATTTTTTATTTGGTGTGTGATGTGTCACTACAAAAACAATGCGCCAGATTTATCATAACATGGGTGGTCTTCTCATTTCATCCTAGAATACAGTTTTTCCTTTTGGAATACATAGGATTGATGAGCCGACAACGATCTAATTTTTTGGAATTATCAAAATGAGACCATCTGCCATTAAGACGCAAAGGTAAATCGGAAGCTTGACATCCCATAAACAACTAAAATCGGCTTGAAAATTGCTACTTTGCTGTATGTATCACGCTTCTAAATCGTATGCTGTATGCAGAGCACGTAATGCCAATTCGGTATATTCCTCTGCAATCAGGACGCTAATCTTGATCTCTGATGTCGAAATAACATGAACGTTGATGCCTTTTTCAGCAAGTGTTTCAAACATCTTCGTAGCCACCCCAGCATGGCTACGCATGCCAACCCCAATGACTGAAATTTTCACAAGGGTCTGATCAGTCAGAAGATCGCCATATTTTAATTTTTCACCCGAATTATCAATGACTTCGAGCGCACGTTCAAAATCGTTTTTAGCAACCGTAAAGGTTATGTCAGTACTTTTCCCATTAGCTGCCGTACTTTGGACAATCATATCAACATTAACATTTGCTTTGGCTAAGGGCCCGAAAATAGCTGCTGCCACACCGGGCCGATCGCGCACATCGACCAAGGTTATTTTGGCCTCATCACGACTATATGCAATACCGCTTACAACCTGTTTTTCCAAAATTTCGTCCTCATTTACAACCATTGTCCCTGGTAAATTTTTAAAACTCGACCTTACCTGCAACCGAACAGATTGATTCATTGCAAGCTCAACCGATCTCGTCTGCAGCACCTTTGCACCCAAAGACGCCATCTCAAGCATCTCCTCATAAGTAATTTTCTCCAACTTTCTGGCTTGAGAAACAATACGAGGATCACTCGTGTAAACACCTTCCACATCAGTAAAAATATCACAGCGAACAGCTTCAAGTGCCGCCGCTAATGCAACAGCGCTAGTATCTGATCCACCGCGCCCCAGGGTAGTTACACGGCCGTCCGGCGCTAATCCCTGGAACCCCGCCACGACCGGCACCTGACCGTTCGCCAGGCAAGCCTTTAGCTTAGACGGATCGATGTTTCTAATCCGTGCCTTAGTGTGCGCCTCATCAGTTTCTATAGGGATTTGCCAGGCAAGCCATGAACGCGCAGGAATGCCTCTTTTTTGAAGTGCAAGAGCCAACAGACCACAAGTGATTTGCTCTCCGGCAGAAACGACTGTGTCATATTCCGGACCATCAGGTATTCTTGCAAACCCGGTTGCATATTCGACCAACTCGTTGGTCGTACCCGCCATAGCAGACACTGTAACTACAAGGTCGGTTCCAGAGGCACGCTCCTCTTCGATTCGATCAGCAACATTTCGGATGCATTCTAAATCCGCGACCGACGTGCCCCCAAATTTCATCACAACCAAAGACATGTTAAAAAAACTTTCAATATGCGAATAACTGTCAGTGTGACATTGCAGTCATTGCTCTTGCAACGCGGCGTATCCATACTCATTTAGCGGGAGCCGCGCAAGCATGTACACAAAATACGGGGTTATACAAAAATGACAAAAGAAATACTCTCCCAAATCGACAGAACAATAATCGACAGAACAATAGATGCCGGTGAAATTGACAAATTTGCCGCGATGGCCGAGGAATGGTGGGACGAAGACGGAAAGTTTAAGCCATTACACAGGTTAAATCCGCTCCGCATGGCTTTTTTGAAAGACCATATAGCTGCACATTTCAGTCGCAATCCCCTAGATCTTGCTCCACTCTCCGGCCTCAATATTCTCGACATAGGATGCGGAGGCGGCCTCATTGCCGAGCCACTCACCCGGCTCGGCGCCAACGTAACTGGTTTAGACGCCTCCGAGCGCAATATTGAAGTAGCTAAGCTGCATGCAAATAAGATGGGGCTAGAAATTGAATACAAAGCTGCCGCCGCTTCTGATCTTGTTCGATCTGGTTACCAATTTGACGCAGTAGTTAATCTCGAAGTCATCGAGCATGTAGCCGATGTTGACGAATTTATGAAAGACTGCGCGTCCTTGATTAAGCCAAATGGATTAATGATTTTAGCAACACTAAATAGAACGGCACAATCATACGCACTGGCCATAATCGGCGCTGAATACTTTCTCCGCTGGTTACCGCGCGGCACACATGATTGGCGCAAGTTCATTCGCCCTTCGGAGCTAGCTGGACTTTGTAGGAAGAATGCACTCGATCTCGCAAAACTTTGCGGCCTTCGATATAATCCCTTCACCGGCTCATGGAATATAGAAGAACGAGATGTCGCGGTTAACTATATGGCCGTCATAAAACGCAGAGAAAGTATTTCGGGCACATAAGTTGGAGCAATTTTTTGCTGAAGTAGTAAGTTGTCTATAGACTGCCACTATTTTTAGCTGTCATTTCTTGGCAACCACGGCACTCGGGTGAAATCTACGCCCTCTTCTTTCAGCGCCCTAGCCTCATCCTGAGACGTTTCGCCATAGATATTGCGCGGGTCAGCTTCATCGTAATGTATCTTGCGAGCTTCCTCAGCAAAGTCAGGACCAACATAGTCGCAATTATTTTCAATCTCAGCCCTCACCTTTTTCAACACTTCGCGCACGTTGGCAAACTTTGAATGCTCAACAGTCTGGTTAGTTTGCTCTTTCTGCGCTCCGCTGCCAATACGAGGGGCCATTGGCGCCTTTTCAATGCCTTTAATACCACAAACTGGGCAAGCAATTTCAGAGGCTGCTACTTGCTCCTCATATGTACAACTGTCTTTGAACCACGCTTCAAACTCATGATCATTTGTGCATCGAAGGTTGTATAAAATCATGCGAATATCAGTCCCGTCTACGTTGCGTTTTGACACCGGCTAGCAAATCCTACATCTAAATACATGGGATTGAAACGGACAAAAACAAGCGATTTCTGTTTGGCTTGGATCCAAATATTTAAAGGTATCTCGAGTCGCTCACTTACTTCGCTTCATACCCAGGCCAGAGCACATTAGCCAAGATAATCAATATATTTCACCATTAACATGCCACCCTCACGGCTCTTCTGGAACATTCACGCAAACGCTTAATTACATAAAGAATCGGTACGGCAGGCCTACTGGAATACTTTAATAAGCGGAGGACACATGGGCTGTGGGCTGACCTTTTGAGAGAGATCAATTACAACAAAAACTTGAACATTCATTTTCAGGGCGAAGACGACAAGTTAGCCAATGACCGATCGTGTCTCAATGAGGGGATCATTTTACGGACCTCAACCACCCTTTCGAGATCTAAAATAGCACTTACAAATCCAACCTCTTCGCCTCCATCAGCTAGAACCTCTCCCCATGGGTCAACTATAAGCGAGTGACCGAAGCTTTTCCGACCGTCTTCATGATCCCCGCATTGGGCAGGTGCCACAACAAAAGAACCCGTCTCTATTGCGCGTGAACGCAGCAAAATATGCCAGTGCGCAGAACCGGTTCTCCGCGTAAATGCTGAGGGAACGGCAAGTATATTTGCCCCAGCTTGTGCCAATGCTCGGTAGAGGTATGGGAACCGCACATCATAACAAACCGTGAGCCCAATAGAACCCCAAGGCGAATTAGCTATCACCGCCCTTTTACCCGGTCGATAGCTTTCTGACTCTTTAAAAGAATCTCCATTGGGGAGAACCACGTCAAACATGTGGATTTTGTCGTAATGCGCCACCACAGAACCAAATTCATTCAATAAATAAGAGCGGTTAACAAGACGGTCTTCGCGCTTACTCTTTATCGCCAACGAACCTATTAAAATCCATATTTTTAATTCTTTCGCGAGTTCGCGATATGCGGCGAGAGCGAGGTCTTCAACTTCTAAGCGAGCAGCCTCTTTTGCCAAAACACCCCGACGCTGGCAAACATTAACCACCTCGGGTAACGTCACTAATAGGGCGCCTTTTGCCGCTGCCTCTCGTATTATTGCGCTGGATGCTGCTATATTCTCATCAACATTCGTTGTTGAGCAGGTTTGCACACATGCCACGTTCAAAAACCTGTTCATTTCATTCTTCCAGCAGAGTTTCAAGTTTTGAGTCAGCTTCCAGACCATACAGATCATCACATCCCCCGATGTGAACATCATTAATGAATATTTGTGGCACCGTTTGCGCACCGTTGGCACGATCAACCATGAGCTCTTTTTGGCCAGGGGAATCGCCAATATCGATTTCTTCGTATAAAAGACCTTTTTGCTCGAGCAAGGATTTGGCACGGGCACAAAATCCACAAAGTCGACTAGTATAAATTTCAATTTTAGCCATTTGAGAGGCCCCTCCTTCTACGACAAATAACTTATCTCACAAAAACAACTAACTCAGAAAACTTATGATTGTTTTCCTATCTTAATCCAAGTCGAACTTATAGTGGCTTGTTGATACCGATCCACTCAAGTTGAGCAGAAAAGGCGAACCTCTCAAGTCCAGTCTGAGTTCGGAACACAACAATACAATTTTAAAAGAATATTTTTGCCCCTGCCAATACCTTCTAAGTTTTGGTAAAACATCTTCAAACGATGTTTCGGCTTTTCGTTAGGTAGAAACATCTGCATAGTAATACGATGACTGACTTAATAAGCATTTTTGATCGTAAGCGTCTGATCCGCCACCGCCGTCGCGCAGCAGCCACTTTTTCTGATCATGATTTTTTATTCCAAGAAACCGCTGCTCGTTTACGCGAAAGACTAAAGGATATTGACAGAGATTTTCACGCTTCGCTTGAACTTGGCGCTCGCTACCCGGTGTTGGGGAATAAAGCGTCTATAACAGTAGATATCGATCCTACACTTGGCAAAGGAAAAAAATTATTTGCTTCGATGGATGAAGAATTCTTAGCGTTTACTCCAGCCACGCTCGATCTCATAATTAGCAATTTATGTCTTCATTGGACTAACGACTTACCAGGAGCATTACTTCAAATTCGCAAAACATTGAAACCAGACGGATTGTTTCTAGCTGCAATGCTTGGTGGAGAAACATTAAAAGAATTGCGCGCTTCATTAACGCAAGCAGAACTTGAAATTGCCGGTGGAGCGGCCCCACGCGTTTCACCTTTTGTCGATATCCGCGACGCGGGTGCCTTATTGCAAAGAGCAGGTTTCGCCTTACCAGTGACAGACATCGACACCATTAACGTTACATATGAAAATGCATTTGTTTTAATGAAGGAACTGCGTGGCATGGGCGAGACAAATGCGCTAACCTGCACACCAAATTCTGTGCCGGCACGGGCTCTATTTCCAAAAGCTGCATCTTTGTACCAGCAACGATATGCAAATTCAAACGGCAGAGTCACTGCGACATTTCAGATTCTATATCTGCATGGGTGGGGTCCAGACCCATCGCAGCAAAAAGCGCTCAAACCCGGAAGCGCAAAAAATCTTCTGGCAGATGCGTTGAATTCTCGTGAAATAGCCGGCGGAGAAAAGGCAAAACCCGGGACGAAATCTTGAGTAGGTGATAAATGTATAATGAAAAAAAATCCCCTCGACTTCCCATACTGAGTTGTATCAGTGAAGCCTATGAATTCCTGTGGACTAATCGTTCAGACTTTGTACTCATGTCTGCTCTTCCTGTCTTCATACTGGCCTTAGTGCATACTGCTGCTTTTTCCGTCTTCCCTCAACAAGGCCCCACCCCATCAATCAATGCCGTTGCAGTGCGTGAAACTGCAGCAGTTTTTCTTTACGCAATGTTTGGCGTTGCATGGCATCGTCGTTTCCTGCGTGAAACCGAACAAATAACGTTCTGGGAAGCGCTTAGATGGGATTCACGCAAAACACTTTTCTTTATTCGGTTCATCGCAGCAGCCTTTTGCGCTACTGCAGCTGCGTTTCCAATATTTATTATATTATTAACCGACCAAAGCAAACTTACCGTCTTGTCGACCATTGCGGGGAATATTGGCATCGGCTTACGTCCTTTAATTGCGCTCTTAACAATAGCTGCCATATCAATCTGGATGCTGATCTTCACAAGACTGTCATTGTGGCTCCCTGCAACTGCTGTTGACGAAAAACACACAATCGTTAGCGTATGGTCATTAGGGAAAAGTAACGGCTGGAGCCTTGTAGCAATCACCATCGGCGCCATGCTTCCATTAGTCTTTCTAATCTCATTTGCCCTATCGCTAGTGGTGTCAGTTATCGTCGGACTCGGAATTCAGTCGCATTTAACAGGTCATTTTATACTGGGACTGGCTTTAGGTTTTACGAAATACCTAGCCCTTGCTGCCGAAATTACAGCGCTTTCCATTGCTTATAAAAAATTATCAACAACGGCGGCATATTGAGACTTGGCGGATAGGATAATTTGCTACAAAAAATCTCGAAGCATGGAAATCAAATGTATATCGGCGGGCGGCATATTATACTCAGAGAGATGCGACGGACGCACCCACTTGAGGGATTGTCCCTCTAACGGCCTCGGAATTCCCCGCCAAACTCGGCATAAAAAAAGTGGCATAACAAGATGAAAATCATCGTATCCGTGACTTGCGAAGGAAAACGGAGCCAAGCAACTGGTCTGAGTATCGATTCCAAGTTCTTCTTCGAGCTCACGCACTAATGCAATTTCCGGCGTCTCACCATTCTCAACTTTGCCACCTGGAAACTCCCACATTCCCCCCATCGCCTTATTGTCAGGTCTCTTCGAAATTAGCACGCGGCCATCAACATCTATGAGCGCTACAGCGGCAACGAGCAACATCTCCTTCAAAGACTTTTTTTCAACCACTCCCCAGCAACCAGTAGTTGGGTCAACCATTCTCTAGCTCCGATAATCGGCGTTAATACTGATATAATCGTGGGTGAGGTCGCAGGTCCACACCCGTGCTTTACCTCTCCCAATACCAACATCAACTGCAAGGACCACTTCAGATTTTTTAAGGTGTTCAGCCACAGGTTGCTCATCATAATCATTTATAACTTGCCCATCCGAGGTTATAGGTATTCCACCAATGGAGATTGATAGTTTATCGCGGTTTGCTCTTTCGCCCGCTTTTCCAACAGCCATTACGATCCTGCCCCAGTTAGCATCCTCACCAGCCAGCGCAGTTTTAACTAGTGGTGAATTCGCAATTGCAAGGCCAATCCGTTTTGCTGATTGCGCCGAAGTAGCACCAGAAATATCAATGGTGATAAATTTTCTGGCACCCTCACCATCACGAACTATTTGGGTCGCAAGATCAACCATAACCTCAGTCAGAGCCTGTCGAAAACGAATTAATTTTGGGTCTTTGGCCGAGGTTATTCTGGGATGCTTGACAGAACCGCTGGCCACCAGCAGGACTGTGTCACTAGTCGACATATCGCTATCAACAGTAATACTATTAAAACTGCGCTCTGTGCTATGATCCAACAATTTCTGTAATATTGATGCAGGCATTTTTGCATCCGTGAAAATGAAACCGAGCATGGTTGCCATATCGGGCGCGATCATGCCAGATCCTTTCGCAATACCAACAATTTGTATTTTTTCACCACCTATATCAGCAATGCGCATCGCACCCTTAGGGAAGGTATCAGTAGTTCTGATTGCATCTGCAGCCTCTAGCCAATTTCCCGGACTTAGGGTTTTTGCGGCCCCATCCAAACATCTACAAATGGGGATCGGATCAAGTTGCTGGCCAATGACGCCTGTCGATGCAACAAAAATTTCGTTATTACGACATTGAAACTCTTTCGCGGCAGCCGTTGTCACTTCCTGAACAGTTCGGTTGCCACTGCTGCCTGTAAAAGCATTAGCATTGCCAGAATTTGCAATAATTACTCTTGCCTTACCGCCCTTAAGCGCCTTCCGGCACCAATCGACTGGTGCTGAAGGACATTTGGAGCTTGTAAACTTGCCAGCTATTGTTGCACTAGGCCTCATCTCCGCAATTAATAAATCGCGTTTGTCAGCTCGCTTGAGCCCTGCCGACACGCCCCCAATACGAATCCCTCTTACAGTGGGCAAATCGGGAAATGACGGTGGGGCAAGAGGTGAACGTTTCAAAATAATCCCAACAAATTATTTAGGTTTTTTCTTGGGTTTAGACTTTTGCGTTGACCCTTTTACACGGGGGGCTGCAATCGGTTGCTTGCCATCAAAAGAAAAACGTTCAACTTTTGTTTGACGCATTAATTCTGATACAATCTCACCGCTAAGCCTTTGCCCCACCCTCGCCTGTATCATCACGCGTACCTTATCGAAGGGAGGGATCTTGCGCTTCCGTTTTTCTTCAAGTTTTATTACATGCCAACCAAAATCTGATTTAATGGGGTCCTTCGTTACTTGACCCACCTTCAATTTAAATGCTGCATCTGAAACAGGCTTAGTCATTTCGCTACGTGCGAACCAACCAAGATCACCACCCCGCCGAGCGGTTCGCCCAACCGAGTTCTTTTTCGCAAGTTCAGCAAAGTTCTGACCGGTATTGACAAGTTTTATGAGTTTTTTGGCTTTTTTCTGCGTCTGTACGAGTATATGACGCGCTCGAACTTCTTCTAAACCTTTATTCTTTTTTGCCAAAGTCCTGTACTCTTTCTTGAGAGCTTCATCAGTCATTTGTTTGCGCACTAAATCCCCCAAGTATGCATCCCTCACCAACGTATCTTCCGCCCGCTTAAGTTGTCTTTTAACGATTGGTGTATCCTCAAGCTTTAGCCTGCGGCCATAAATTGTGAGCATTTTGGAAACAACCAGATTTTCTAAAAGGTTGTTGTAATGACGCTGTAAACCAGCTCGTCGTGCACGTGGCGGGAGAGCCCGAAAGGCCGCTGTTATTTCCTCCTGATATATTGGTTGCCCTACAACTTTCGCTACAACTACCCCTTGAGGAGTAGGGTTTTTTTTAGCTTGCGCTAGCATTGGTTGACGTTCGCCGCCTACACTATGTTCAACGGAAAATAAAACAAATAGAAAAACCGTCAAACCCGGAATAACTAAACGATTCATCAAGATATCCTTAATTACAGATGGTTGTTACAAAAAAAAGGTCAAAACAATCTTTTATTTAGGCAAAATAGAGGACTTGAGGCATATTGCACACCTCAAGAGCAGGCACAAGCTTTCAAAGTTTGATTGACAGCGACACAAGGCATAACTATCTCACAGGTCGGCGCATTTTTTAGTTATTGCTGCCTCTGTATTTCCAAGTTGTTGAGGGATTGATGTTAGGCGGATTGCTCAAAACTATTTTCGGTTCCGTAAATGAACGGATTTTGCGAAACATGCAACCGCATGTTAGTGCCATAAACGATCTTGAATCAGAATTAGAAAAGCTGAATTCAGAGGCGTTGCAAGCGCGTACTCCATGGTTTCGTGAGAGGCTCAGCCGTGGCGAGCCACTTGACACGATGCTCGTTGAGGCTTTCGCAACAGTACGGGAAGCAGTCAAGAGAACACTCGGCCAACGTCACTACGACGTACAGCTTCTGGGCGGCATGGTCCTGCATCAGGGCAAAATCGCTGAAATGAAGACTGGTGAGGGCAAAACATTGGTATCAACATTGCCAATTTATCTAAACGCACTCGAAGGAAAAGGTGTTCACGTAGTTACCGTAAATGATTATTTGGCAAAACGTGATTCGGCATGGATGGGGCAAATTTACAATTATTTGGGAATGACTGTTGGCTGTATTGCACACGGCCTTGATGACAAAGAGCGCAAAACTCAATACATGGCAGATATCACTTACGGCACTAACAACGAATATGGGTTTGATTATTTGCGTGATAATATGAAGTTTGATCTCGATGATATGGTTCAACGAGATTTTAACTTTGCCATCGTAGATGAGGTGGATTCGATCTTAATCGATGAAGCGCGAACACCACTGATTATTTCGGGTCCCACTGATGATCTTGCAGAGGAATATCGTAAAGTTGATGCCCTCATACCAAAACTTTCAGCTGTAGATTATCAAAAAGACGAAAAACAACGTACCGTTAATTTGACCGAAGAGGGGCAAGAAAAAATAGAGATATTGCTCAGAGACGCAGACTTGTTGGTCGAAGGCAGTATGTACGATATTCAGAATGTCTCACTTGTTCACCACGCAAACCAAGCCCTCCGAGCGCACACTCTATTTCAGCGTGACACTGATTACATCGTTAAAGATAACAAAGTAATCATTATCGACGAGTTTACTGGCAGGATGATGGAAGGAAGACGGTACTCCGATGGGCTCCACCAAGCCCTCGAAGCCAAGGAGGGGGTAGATGTGCAGCAGGAAAATCAAACTCTAGCCTCAATAACTTTTCAAAATTATTTCCGCATTTATCCCAAACTGGCAGGAATGACAGGCACCGCAATAACAGAGGCGAGCGAATTTGGTGAGATTTATGCGCTGGAAGTTATTGAGGTACCTACCAACCAAGACATGATCCGTGAAGATATGGATGATGAAGTATACAGTACGGCGCGCGAGAAAAATGATGCTATCCTTGCACAAATTAAAACATGCTCGGAGCTTAATCAGCCTGTTTTAGTTGGTACCGTTAGTATTGAGAAATCTGAGGAATTATCAGCATTTTTAAAAAAGAATAAGATTAAACACAATGTGCTTAATGCACGGAATCACGAACAGGAGGCATACATTATAGCAGAAGCTGGCACTCCCGGGGCAGTCACTATAGCAACTAACATGGCTGGTCGTGGAACCGATATCCAGCTTGGTGGAAATTTGGAAATGCGTATGGCAAAAGAGATTGTATCCACAAACGGTGGTGAGTTGGACCAGAAAAAAAAGGATTCAATTACAGCTGATATCCAAGCAAATAAACGTATTGTGCTAGACAATGGCGGGGTGTTTGTTCTTGGCACCGAGCGACACGAATCGCGCCGCATCGACAATCAGCTTCGGGGCCGTTCAGGCCGACAAGGAGACCTTGGAGCATCAAAGTTTTTCGTAAGCTTGGAGGATGACTTGATGCGTATTTTTGGCTCGGAGCGTATGGACAATATGCTTCGCAAGCTCGGTTTAGAGGAGGGTGAGGCCATAATCCACCCGTGGATCAACAAAGCACTCGCCAAAGCACAGGAAAAAGTTGAAGAGCGAAATTTTGAGATACGCAAACAGTTATTGCGTTTCGATGATGTAATGAACGACCAGCGCAAAGTTATCTATGAGCAAAGAAAAGAATTAATGCGCACTGAGGACGTAAGTGTAACTATTGTAGAAATGCGGCACGACCTTATTCAAGATATAGTCGCACGACACATTCCAGAGTCTGCAATGCCTGAACAGTGGACAATGGACGAATTGCGTGACGATTGTAGCCGTCTTTTCAATATGGATCTTCCAATCTCTGATTGGGCTGGAGAGGAAGGGATCGCCGAACAGGAGATCTGTCAAAGAATTTGTGACTCTTTAGACACTAAGATGGCCGAGAAATCTGCCAACTATGGGCCGGATATGATGCGTCTGGCGGAAAAAAGTTTATTATTACAGATTCTTGATCAAAATTGGAAAGACCACTTACTTCAACTGGATCACTTGCGGCAGGGCATCGGGCTGCGCGCTTACGGACAGCGTGATCCTCTAAACGAATACAAGAAGGAAGCCTTTGAGCTATTTGAGGATTTGTTGGGTAGAATACGTGAGTCGGTCACTTCTGTTCTCGCTCACCTCGAGATGCAAGCGCAAACCCCCACAGTTGAGTTAAAACACAACAAACCAACAGAGACCCTAGAGGGTCGAGAAGAGCCTTACAGTTCCGGAGACATTGATAACATGGCAGTCGCGCCAATTACTGCTACAACAGTACGAAGTCGTAAGGCAGCAGAAAATATTGATCCAAAAAACCCAGAAACATGGGGCAAGGTACCACGCAACGCTCTTTGCCCATGCGGGTCGGGAAAGAAATATAAGCAGTGTTGTGGAAAGCTATAATGGGCGATTAGACTATTTTGTTAAAATCCTCCTACAAAAGGCGCATTAGTATTGTCAAGGCCAGTTGGTTGCCCAACTACAATGAACGTCAATGCATCAACATTTAAGAAGCTTTGAGCAAACTTTTGTATATCGTTTCGGCTCACTGAGTTTATATAATCCCTTCGCTTCCGCAAGTAAGAGGGACTTAGATCATAGTATTGCAGAATTGTAAGCAGATTTGCAATTCTATCTGAGCTTGAAAACTGAAGAGCAAATGATCCGTTAATGAACCTTTTTGCGTTTTTCAGTGTCTCTTGCCCGACGCCATTTGAAGCCATTTTCCGCCATTCAGAACGAACTAAGCGCAATGACTCCGCAACTTTGTCATTGGAAGTTGAAAGTTGCCCAATTATTAATGGTGCATTACG
Source organism: Rhodospirillaceae bacterium (assembly GCA_002711555.1). The sequence goes on from PARQ01000009.1 coordinate 24,016, forward strand.
GCGCACACTTAAATGGGTGCTTACTGAATATGCGAGCCCGCGTTCCTCGCGCACCGAATTGTAAAGTCGGGATGTGAAACTACCACCACCCAGAATATGATTAATTACATAGGCGGTGTAAAAGTTTGGATCTTCCCGACTGACACCTCTGTGCCCGAATAGCACTACACTTTGGGGTACAGCCTTGGAGAAAACATGCACCGCTCCTTTGTCGGGAATCCGTGCAAACCCCACTTTAAGTTGCTTGCCTCCTTTTGGTAGATTCTCAAACATTTTGTCGAGTAGAGATTTACCTTCTTCAACACTGATGTCACCAACAATGCTGACAAGCAAACGATCTAGAGCTAGATTGTCCCTAACAAAAGATTGTAAATCACTATTTCTTATGTTGGTTACTGACTTTTTGGTTCCCATGACTGGGCGGGCGTAAGGATGGCTGTTATAGATCACTCGCGACCAAGCGCGTCTGGCTTTATAATCTGGCCGAGCCGCCTGCGCCTTAAGACGTGTAACGATTTGCGCTCGTATGCGATTGACAGCTGTTGGATCAAAGCGCGGAGCTGCAAGTGCTAAGTTCGCAAGTTCGACGCCCTTCGCTCGATATTTATTGAGTACCTTGAGAGTGCCACCAAAAAAATCTTTGTCGGCAATAAAAGACAATACGATCGATCTATCCTGCAATTCTTTCTGAAAAACTTGACTATGGAGTGTGCCTGCCCCTTCATCAAGTAAAGCTGAAACCATGCTTGCACGACCAGCCTTACCATGCGGGTCAGAAATAGCCCCCGAACCTCGGAAAATGAACCGGACAGCTGTTAGAGGGATCGAATGATCTCTTACAAGCCATGCCTTAATTCCACTCGCACTGGTGATTTTCTCAATAGCCATGGCATTCCCATTACCATGAACATTAATGAGAGCCATCGATACGAAGAAAAGTAATCGTAAAAACACCCGTCTTGCCTCACTCTTTTTTTTCTGGGAGAAGCAAGCCAGTCACTGAACCACCTCGACCAAAGACTACTCTGATTGCGCGATTCACATCATCATTCGTTACCGAAGAAATTCGTTTAGGCCACTGCTCAACATAATCTACACTTAGCCCTATGGCGAGCGCTCTTCCAAGGATAACAGCCGGTCCATACAAGCCGTCTCGAGCAAAGATTGCTGCATCTTGCAGGCGCGTAGCCGCCACAGCTACTTCTTTTCTTGCAACCCCTTTCTCGATTAAATCTGCAATGAACTTCTCTATCGCTCTCTCAACATCGAGAATTGATTTTCCTGGGAGAGGTGTGGCAAAAAATGAAAATGTACCCGGGCCACGTGTTTCCCCATCATACCAAGCTCCAGCACTGGCAGCGATTTTCTGTTCAACAACAATGGACTGATAAATTCGGCTCGAAGTGCCGCCTCCAATAATCTCTGCAAGTATTTCCAGTGCTCGCGATTTAGGGGCATCCTGCATAACTCCTGGCGCAATAAATTTTTTGAACAACTGGGGCTGCCTGACCTGTTTATGCCTCAGTGTTATTCGACGATCACTCTGGTGTCGTGGCTCAACCCATTTGACTCGTGGCGGTAATTCCTTTGATGGAATACCGCCGTAGTATTTTTTTACTAAACCGAGTACATCACGAACATTTACATCACCAGCAATAACCAAGATAGCATTATTGGGGGCATACCACTTGTTGTAGAAAGCCAATAGGTTGGATCGAGAAATTGACTCTATCTCATGCCTCCAGCCAATTATGGGTCTTCGGTATGGATGATTTAAGTAAAAAGCTGCATTAACTTCTTCGCTGAGTAATGCACTTGGATTATTTTCAACCCGTGTATTCCGCTCTTCTAAAACCACTTGACGTTCTGGCCCAATATCTTCCTGAGTCAAAATAAGATTACTCATTCTGTCCGATTCTATTTGCATCATAATCTCAAGCCGGTCAGATGCGAATGACTGGTGATAGCCAGTATAGTCCCTACCAGTGAACGCATTTTCTTGCCCGCCATTCCGTGCCACAATTTTTGAAAACTCTCCCGGCAAAAGATTTTTCGTACCCTTAAACATCAGATGCTCAAGAAAATGAGCAATCCCCGTCTGGCCAGGAGGCTCATCCATGGCGCCAACCTTGTACATTACAAGTTGGGTAACCAGCGGAGCACGGTGGTTTGAAATCACAACAACTTTCAACCCATTGGCAAGCTTGAACAGCTGTGGTTTGAATACCTCCGCTCGGGTTATCCCAACGCAAAAAAATAACGTTAGACCGATTAAAACACAAACCTGTTTAACAAATATCCATCGATGCATGAGCACCACCAAGCCCCAATATAGCTTATTTTTTCTTGGTAAGAGTTGACCCGTCGGTCGGTTTTTTACCTAAAGCCTCATTGCGCCTGAGCCGCTCTGATTCACTAGAAGGATCCACCACTGAGTTTTGTCCTTTTGTCGGTTTCCAGAAAAGTAATGACTCAACAAAAGTTGGATCTTCTTCAACAATGCCACTTTCACGTTCAACAGCGTCTCGAATTGAGGGATCAACATCCAGCGCGTTGGCCTTGAAAAGTAGTGCTCGCTCACCCTCTGAACGACTATCAGTGGGCTCCCGTTCTGGCATAACGCCACGTCCTTGTACGGATCTGCCAAAAAGTCTACGGCGCGCTTGCTCTCGAGTTTCGACTTCGTTCGGCCGCTTTGCGCCAGCCCTGGGCGGCCTCAAAGAAAAGTCTGGTGGCTGCGCTAAGGGCGCGCGAGAAACAACGCCGAATTCGTCGGGCCCTGAATTACGACTGTGATCGAAAAGCACACAGCCAGAGGAGTTAATCATTGAGAAACCCAATAAAATTACGACCACCAGGGCTTCTCGCGACCTTTTAATCATTTTTAAGTTACATTTCACGATATTTCTAAACCAATATTACCCAGATTTTTTGGTCCGTTCAAACAAGCTTTCGTAAATTATACAAATCACTCCAATAGTAATTGCGGAGTCAGCAACATTAAAAGCTGGCCAATGATAACCACTTATATGGAAATCTAAAAAGTCGACAACTGCTTGATGCAGAATCCTATCTATTAAATTACCCAGCGCTCCACCAATGACCAAACCCAGAGCAATAACAGAAAGCCTTGTCCTTGCTTCGCGGAGCCAAAAAAAGAGCAAAACAATTATACCAACAGTCACTACTCCCAATAGTATTGGCCCCCAAATAGAATCGCTTTGTAGCATGCCAAAACTGACCCCACGATTCCAAACCAGAACTAGATTAAAAAATGCTGTAATTTCAATCACACGGGGAGGCTGCATAACAATAGCCAAAATCATCAACTTGCTTAGTTGATCAGAAGCAGTAACAAATGCCGCTGTCCATATGCCAGCTTTTATCATTAAGCTGATTCCAATTGACAATTTTCGACTGCGGTTGCACAACGATTGCAGAGGTTCGGAATAGGTTTGCCAACTTCGGGCAATATCTTCCAGCATCGCTCACACTTTTGCCCAACTGCCGGCTTGCAAACCACCGCAATATCATCACAATCCGGCAGGCAAAAGGCGCCATCCGGAGCTGGTTGACTGCATAAATTAATTGAAGAGACAATCGCTAAATCGGCAATATCTATATCTTCTATCAGGCTTTTATATTTGTTGGACAAATATACTTCAGGTGCTGATTGCAGGCTTGAACCGATGCGTTTTTCTACTCTTTCTATCTCAAGAGCGCCCAATATAGCACGCCGAATTAGCCGCACGTGCGACCACTTCTCAGCCAGCTCTTCATCCCGCCATGTTGGCGGTATATCAGGGAATTGCCGCAAATGGACACTATCCTCACGGCCGTTTTCAGACTTCACATCGTGTCGGATTAGCCAAGCTTCTTCAGCGGTAAAACAAAGAATTGGGGCAAGCCATGCGGTTAGGCAAGAAAATAAATGATCAAGAACACTGCGTGCCGCACGACGAACCAAGCTAGTTTTTAAATCGCAATATAGGCAATCTTTGCGAACATCGAAGTAAAAAGCAGAGAGATCATTTGCACAGAAATCATGAAGCGTACGAAATAGCCGGTGAAAATCGTAGGCGCCGTAACCGTTACGGACCTCAATATCAATTTCCCAAAGTCGATGAAGTATCCATTTTTCAAGTTCAGGCATCTGTTCATGCTCTACTTGTTCGGCATCGTTAAATCCATCCAAATTGCCTAGCAGATATCGTAATGTATTCCTTAGCCGTCGGTATGAGTCAGTTAATTGTTTAATTATTTCGGGACCAATGCGAAGGTCTTCCGAATAATCTGAAGCGGCCACCCAAAGCCTTAGGGTTTCTGCTCCATTGTTTTGTATAACCTGTTGAGGTGAAACAATGTTACCAAGTGATTTGGACATTTTCCGACCATCTTCGGCAAGGACAAATCCATGAGTCAGCACCTCCTTGTAGGGCGCCAACCCACGAGTACCACAAGATTCCAGCAATGATGAGTGAAACCATCCACGATGTTGGTCAGACCCTTCCAAGTAAAGCGCCGCGGGCCATTCCAAGTTTTCTCGGCCCTCTAACACAAAACTATGTGTAGACCCAGAGTCAAACCAGACATCCACAACATCCATGACTTGGTCGTAATCGTCAGAGTTATAATCGTCACCAAGAAACCGCTCCGGATCACTCAAATACCACGCGTCGGCTCCTTCTTTTTTAAAAATATTAACAATGCGGTCTACCACGTTCTGGTCACGTAATGGCTCGCCATTTATCTTCTTAACAAAAACTGGAATAGGGACGCCCCATGCTCGTTGACGCGAAATTACCCAGTCTGGCCGCCCTTCTATCATACTTCCGATACGATTTTGAGCACTCTGCGGATGCCACTCAGTCTTCTTTATTTCTGAAAGCGCGCGGGACCGTAATGTGTCCCCCTCGCTATCAATATCTTTGTCCATTGAAATAAACCATTGAGGAGTGTTCCGGAATATGATGGGTTTTTTCGACCTCCATGAATGGGGATATTGATGCTTGAGCCGGGACCGCGCAGTGATCGCAGCATTTTCAACAAGAGCTGCAATCACTGCTTCATTAGCATCACCTCTCTTACCCTTTTCAGTGAGTACACGCTTACCTGTAAAACCATAGGCCTCACTGGTCAGAAAACCGTCTCCATCAACTGTCGAGGGAATATCTGGATTGATACCCTTTCCTTCCAAAATTCTTCTATTTGCCACCCACACTTCAAAATCATCTACACCGTGGCCGGGTGCTGTGTGCACAAACCCTGTTCCAGTATCCTCAGTGACATGATCACCAACTAATAACGGCACGGAAAAGTGGTATCCTAAAGACCTCAAAGGATGAGCACATAAGGTGTCTTTCAACAGTGTCGTCGAAAAATTATCGGTACGCTTGAAGCCATCGACGCGTGCTTGTTCAAAAAACCCATCCGCTAAGCTATCTGCCAACACAAGTTTTTCGCCTTCTCCGACCCAGTTCTCACTTGGTGCTGAGGTCACTTGATAAAGACCATATGAGATGCGGTCTGAAAAACAGATCGCTCTATTGCCAGGAATAGTCCACGGGGTTGTCGTCCAAATCACAATAGAGGCATCCAGCATCTGAGGAATACTACTAGGATTTTTTTCTTCGGGCAGCTCTATGATAGGGAACTTGACCCAAATTTGATCACTCTCAAAATCTTCGTACTCTACCTCGGCTTCCGCAAGAGCAGTTTTTTCCACCACAGACCACATTACTGGTTTTGACCCCTTGTAAAGGGTTCCATTCATCAGAAACTTGCAGATTTCGCCTGCAATGCAAGATTGGGCCTCATAGGCCATAGTCAGATAGGGGTGGCCCCAGTCACCAAGAATGCCAAGCCGCTTGAATTCCTCACGCTGAATATCAACCCATTTGCTTGCAAACTCTCTGCACTCAGCACGAAATTCCGGAACTGAAACCGCGTCTTTACTTAGTCCCTTCGCCCGATATTTTTCTTCAATTTTCCATTCAATTGGAAGACCATGACAGTCCCAGCCCGGAACATAAACCGCATCTTTACCGAGCATTTGTTGGGAGCGATTTATAACATCTTTCAAGATTTTATTTAATGCATGCCCAATATGCAGATTTCCATTTGCATAAGGTGGGCCGTCGTGAAGTATAAACCTTTCACGACCGTGTGCCTGGGAGCGTAATTGCGACCATAAGTCAAGTTTTTGCCATCTTTCTAACAATTCCGGTTCCCGTTTTGGAAGCCCAGCTTTCATAGGGAAATTTGTTTTTGGTAGTAAGAGTGTCTTTTTATAGTCTGTTGTCATCAATTCACATCTTTGCCCGGCAGGTGCCGCAAAATTCTCAAATACAAAGTCATCCTATATGCCGCAGCTTTTTTATCAAGCACAGCTCAACGTGCACCAGCGGAACGAATTTCGAGGGTCCGTTTGGCAATAGCACTATCAATCTCAATACGCTCCTTGAGTGCATCAACATCATCGAATTTCTGCTCAGGGCGCAAGAATTCGATAAGTGCAACGCGTAATATTTCTCCGTAGATATTTTGCGAAAAATTAAAAATGTGTGTTTCTAAAAATACACGTGTCCCGTCTAATGTTGGACGATTGCCAATGTTGGCCACGCCATTTAACCAACGGGTATTTTCACTTTCATTTTCAATATTCAAACCTGCACGAACAATATAGCCTCCGAAAGCTGGACGGAGATAGTTTCCGAGATCGATATTTGCAGTCGGAAAACCGAGGTCGCGGCCCCGCTGGTCTCCTTTGATTACAGGGCCCACGATTTCAAATGGCCGACCAAGTAAAGCAGCAGCGAGCGCTGGCTTACCCGAGACTAAATTCTCGCGGATACGGGTCGAAGAGTATATTCCTCCTCCGGGAGCTGCCACCGCCTCTACCAAAGATACATTAAATCCATATGTCTCGCCCAATCTTTTTAACAAAGCACCATCACCACTGCGCTTGCATCCGAATCTGAAGTTATATCCAACGGAGACATGCCGCGCCGCAAGCCCATCGACCAAAACCTGGCGAACAAATTCTTTTGGCGACTGGCTCGAAAGAACCTGATCGAAGGTAAGTACTAATAGGAAATCAACTCCTATAGCGGCCATAAATCGTGCTTTTTCATCGGTACCAGTAAGATAAAATGGTGCGTCATGAGGGCGGAAGTATTTACGAGGATGAGGATCAAAGGTGACCACACCCAGTGGTTTATCCTTCGCTACAGCTGCACCAATTACCGCCTGGTGCCCACGATGCAGACCATCGAAGTTACCTAACACCACTGTCGCACCACGGTATTGCTCTGGCACTTCCAAGACACTACGGTAAATTTTCATCGCTTTTCCCATTAAACAAACAATCCATGACAGAAAAACACTGAAACGTCCTTGTTCAGTGTATTCCAATATTAAATGGTAACTCAGTGTACTAACTATCTTTACGAGAGGGCACTAATAAAACAGATCTTCCCTCAACAACAATCTTATCACGAACTTTACATGCCGATTGGGCTATGACACGCTTCTTATCGACGATAACATCAGAGATGGTGACAGTGGTAGTTACTGTATCACCCGGCCGTACTGGTGCTCGGAATTTGACCTCCTGATTCATGTACACACAGCCCGGACCGGGAAGCTTGGTGCCAAGCACAGTCGAGATAAAAACTGCAGTCAACATGCCATGAGCTATACGCCCCTTAAAAATCGACTCTTTAGCGAATTCTTCATTTAGATGCAGCGGATTATTGTCGCCCGAGATGCCCGCAAAAATAACAATATCTGCCTCAGTAATGGTCTTAGCATAAGACGCTGACATGCCTACCGTCAGATCCTCAATAAAGTAACCGTGTAAATCTATTTTCGATACTCCTGATTCCATCTTGGGCACCTCTTTTACTCGTGTATAATTTTGGTACGTTTTGTGCGCTGCAATATATCTTTGTTGCTCTTTTCCAGCAATCATGAAGCCTAGCAAACATTTTCCAATTTTATTTATTCTTTCTCACTTAACTTTTTTCGGTTTTTAGCTTCATCAATAACATTACAACGCTCACTATCGGTCTTCTTATGCCACTGCGCTATTTCCGGAAGAGTTCGATAGCACCCAAGACAAAAACCGGTTTTGCCATCAATGTGGCAAACACCAATGCAGGGTGATGTTGTATTACCGTTTGCTTTACATGAAGATAAAGGTATTTTGCTAGGCTTTGGCAAAAAGTTCACTCAATTTACAAACATTAAGTTCAAGATAATTTTTTGAGAAACCACAAATGATTAAAGTCAGAATAATAGTGTCCTATAACTTATTTGTGAACTACACATGAAAAGTTTTTGTAAATTGAAATTTTTGATTGCGCATACCCCCCTATTACTGGGGTGCCTAATTAATAACAGCAGTTTTGATTTTGAAAATATTCAAAAAATGAATTGAGATAACCCCCTCTAATCTCTTGGAATAAACATGCCATGACACGCGAAAAAATAAATTTCTTTTTCCTAAATCTTGGCCATTTCTTTGATCATTTCTTGATATTGATCTTTGCAACTGTAGCCGTGGCGCTGGCTGTAGACCGCCGAATTGATATTCCCGGGATTACAACTGATTGGGGTCTTACTTATTCAGAGTTTATTCCTTTCGCCACTGCTGGTTTTATAGCTTTCGGATTGTTCTCTATCCCTGCAGCTTGGGTCGCCGATAAGTGGAGCCGATCTGGTATGATAGGGGTATTTTTTTTCGGCATGGGCCTGGCTTCGATGCTGGCAGCGCTTGCACAAACGCCCATTCAGCTTGGTGGTGCGGTATTCCTTATCGGCGTTATGGGCGCTATATACCACCCAGTTGGGCTGGCACTCGTGGTTCAGGGAAGGGTCAATACGGGCGTTCCTTTGGCGGTTAATGGCATATTTGGCAATCTTGGTGTTGCAGCTGCTCCTTTGGTAACCCTCTTTTTAATTGAATATTACGGTTGGCGAGCCGCTTTCTTCATTCCAGGAGCTACTTGTTTTACCGTTGGCATTGCGTATGCCTTATTTTTGCGTGCGGGGCCTGATCCGGGAGTGGTTTCAGCAGAAAAAAAAGCCTCGGTAGACGCCTCTATTCTCAATTTAGATCGAATTCTTCTTTTTCGTGTCTTTGCAATAATTTTTCTCACAGCAGCAATAGGCAGTTTTATATTTCAAAGTACAACTTTCGCACTTCCCAAAATATTTGACGAACGGCTCGCAGGGTTTGCTGCAAGTGGCCGAGAAATAGGCTGGTGGTCCTTCGCAGTATTTGCAATTGCCTCTTTTGCCCAATTGATCGTGGGATATACCATAGACCGCTATTCTGCACGCCTAGTTTTTGCGATAGTTGCTTCATCACAGGCAGTCTTTTTTGGATTAATGTTGAATCTTGAGGGTGTGCAAGCACTTATTGTAGCAGTATGCTTTATGCTTGTTGTCTTTGGGCAAATTCCGATAAATGATGTTCTGGTTGGCCGTGTTGCTAAAAGTGAATGGAGAGCGAGAGCATTTTCGGCGCGCTACATCGTAACCTTTGCGGTGATGGCGACAACGATACCAGCTTTATCCTATATCCACGCAAATGGGGGCTTCACCCGCTTATTTATTTTAATGGGGATTGGAGCATCAATAATCTTTTGTGCTGTGCTTTTCCTTCCTAATACTAAGGCAGCTATCCAATCTAAGTGAAAAATTTTCAATATTATGTTCAGATACTTTTGAATGTCTTTAATCGGTCAAGTCGAAGTCGATGTCGGGAGTCGCTCAAAAGTCTTGCGCCGCCTAATATCGCGCAAAGAGAGCCAAAAGCGGTACCCCCCCCAACCATAAACATAATCAGCAATTGGTATTTAACAGCCTCCTCCGGATCAACGCCAGCGAGTATCTGTCCAGTCATCATACCTGGCAAAAACACAATCCCTGCCGCCGCCATCGAATTTATAATGGGCAGCATGGCAGTACGGAGTGCCTCGCGNACTATTGGACGGAGTGCCTCATCTCGTGNCTGACCAAGACTGAGCCTTGTTTCGATTGCTAACTTTTCTCGCGCAGCGCCGTTCGTGAGATTATTCAGCCCAAGGCTAACTCCATTCATAGCATTACCTAAAATCAGTCCGAGTAGAGGAATGGCATACTGCGGATGATACCAAGGATCTGGTCGTATCTGGGCCAACGCGAAGATTGTTACTAATATTCCAGCTAAAGCCATTGAACTAACACCGATACCAAGGCCCCACCATCCAACAAAGCGCCTATCTTGTCGCGCAACAGCTTCCCTGCCTGCGAATATTATCATTATTGAAGCCGCTAAACCGGTGAATAACAGAGATACGTTATTAAAAAGCCAAACAAGCACCAGGCCTATTAAAGCGAACTGGGCGATCATACGGACAGTAGCGATTAACAANCGTTTTTCGAGGCCAAGGCCAAAACAGAGAGACAAAATGGCATTTACAAGCAGCAGAGATGCGGCAACAGCAAGGTNTGTATACGTAAGAAATATTGTTTCAGTGCTCACAATTTTTCCATAGTTGTCTTACCACTACAAAAGGTCAAGGTAACTGATGCCATCCGATACATTTGGGCCCTATCGTGGGTCGCCATAAGAATAATGGAGCCCCCATCCAGTTGTTTTTGTAATTCCAGCTCAACTGCATTTGTGTTTTCAGGGTCCAGAGCCGAAGTGGGCTCATCCAACAAAAGCAAGGGCGGTTTTGATGCCAACACCATAGCTAGTGAAAGGCGTTGTCTCTCACCAGATGAAAGNCGAGTGGTTGGCCACCCAAAAATTTCCTCCTGGAGCCCNAATGCCTCTGCCAATATCTTTGCTGCGTTTAAATGGTTAAAATGTTCTCCCACTATATCATGCCACCATGCTGACTCTGGTTGCAAGTAGGCCGCTTTTTTTCGCCACTCGGGTGCTGACATTTTCGACCGCGACTCCCCATTAAGACAAATTTGCCCATTGTTTGGATCTAAGTCCGCCACGGCTCTTAAAAGGAGGCTCTTTCCGGAGCCAGATGGCCCATGTAGTACAACACACGTTCCCTTGTCCACTCGGAGAGATGTAGGATGCAAACCTGGGCGGGTTAAATTTTCAATTACTAGACCATTTAACATTTGAAAACTCTTTCGAGACGTAGAGGGAGAGTCACGCTATACTTTTAACATGAAATNANTATTTACCATTATAACAGCNTTNCTGTTTGGCTCCCTTTTATCGCAATTTCCTGAATTCTATCAGCAATACCTTCAGCGGTTAGGCGGCCAGTTGGACGGGATTCGACTTGAAATAACTGATTTGGATCAACGTGCNGAGTCAGNCCAGAAGAATCGTTTTGAATACATTCGTCGCCTTTTAGAAAATGACGATCCTATTGTACAGAATGAGGGTGATAATCTTGCTCGATTGCTAGGAAAACAAATCAAATTACAACGTACCTTTGACGACCTAAACAGCTCTAATCCATTATGGAGATCGGTGCGGTTTGCGCACCATTTCAACAACGAAATAGCTATCCCTACTTTAGACTCCTTTCGGCCAGCTATACCAATTACAGTCGANGGTGCATATTATTTTTCACTAGGGGCTTTTTTGGGGTGGTTTTTCAGTTGGCTTTTGGGCAGGTTTTTTCGACGTCAGAAAAACCAGAATAGTTAAATATCGAGATCTCTGAGGTGCACCATGAGTAGTGATTTCATGCGCTGATTTTTCTTCGTGGGCGTTTATTTTGTGGTTCGCGAGTGTCATCGTCAAACAAATCCGCTAACTGTTCCATCATCGTACCTCCCAATTGATCAACATCTACGATTGTCACTGCACGTTTGTAATAGCGCGTAACATCGTGACCAATGCCTATAGCGACGAGTTCAACGGGCGAACGCTGCTCTATAAACTCAATCATGTCGCGTAGATGGCGTTCGAGATAATTGCCAGGATTTACCGATAACGTAGAGTCATCGACTGGAGCCCCATCTGATATTACCATCAATATCCGTCGCTGCTCCGATCGTCCAAGAAGCCGTTCATGCGCCCATAGGAGTGCCTCTCCATCTATATTTTCTTTAAGCAAGCCTTCACGGAGCATCAAACCCAAATTTTTACGCGCCCGCCGCCATGGCGCATCAGCAGCTTTGTAAACGATATGCCGGAGGTCATTAAGCCTACCAGGATTTGCGGCCTTACCATCCTGGATCCACCTCTCACGGCTTTGGCCACCCTTCCAAGCACGAGTGGTGAAACCCAATATCTCAACCTTTACGCCGCAACGCTCTAAGGTCCGGGCTAAAATATCGGCGCTCATCGCTGCAATAGTGATTGGGCGACCACGCATCGAGCCAGAATTATCTATCAATAACGTAACAACAGTGTCCCGGAACTCCGTATCGTGCTCCATCTTGAATGACAACGGATATAGTGGATTAGTCACCACCCGATCAAGCCGAGCCGTATCAAGAAGCCCCTCTTCAAGATCAAACTCCCAAGACCTCATTTGTTTTGCCATTAATCTCCTTTGCAACCTATTCGCAAGTTTACCAATGACACCTTGCAGATTCAACAATTGCTGATCTAGCATTTGCCTTAGACGGACGAGTTCATCGGGGTCACAGAGTTCATCTGCCGCTATAAGCTCATCATAACTCTCGGTGAAAGCCTTATAAAACGGTTCGCGGGGTACATTTGAGAGATCATGCTGCGGCCTCCATGGGGTGCCAGGCTCGCCATCCTCATCCCCTCCATCCGCTGGTTGTGAGTCCTCCTCAAAGTCGTCGGGCATCATGTCTGAGAAATCTTCCTCCCCTCCCGTCTGCTCTGTCGCATCAGCCATGGCTTCTGCATTTTCATCAGCCTCGCCCTCTGAGTCTTGCCCAGGGTCAGAATCACTATCACTCTCTTGTTCGTCTTCTGCAGGGTCAGGCTCCCCATCATCAGGAGCCTCAGCTTCTACATCGATTTCAAGGTCCTTGATTAATTGGCGCACCGTTTTACCGTAGCTTGTTTGATCGTTTATACGATCTTCAAGCTCATTCATGATCTTGCCAACACGCTCACGAAGCCACGGTTCCCAGAGTTCGCAGACCTTTTGGGCTGCGCGCGGTGGTGGCGCACCGGTAAGGTGCTCGCGCACCATCATTCTGAGGGCTTCAGGCATAGTTGCCTCGGTGCGGTCATTTATTCGATGAAGCCCTAAACGCCGATAACGTTCTTCTAACATTGCCGACAAATTCTCTCCTAGACCCGGCATTTTACGAGCGCCGAGAGCTTCACATCGCGCTTCCTCTAATGCTTCATAAAGCATGGGAGCAACATCCCCACCAGGCATATTTTTCGCATGTGTCTCAGGATTATGATGGCGTATCTTAAGCGCCATCGAGTCTGCTTCCCCACGCACATGGGCAACCTCCTCAGGCGGCAGATCACGGCTTGGAAAGGGCAGTCTCGCTCGCTCACCAGTTAACCCAGGTGGTTCATTTGAATAGGTGACCTCTATATCTTCTTTTTCGGCAATTGCCCGTAAGGCTGCGCCGGTCGCATACTTAAACTGCTCAACTGGAGAATCACTATCAGCCATAACGCGTCCTACGCCGAAATTACGATATGGTTGCTGATACTGTGCTTTCTGGCAACTCTGTACCAAAACAGCGTTGATAATACTCAGCCACCATGGGCCGTTCAGTCTCGTCACACTTGTTCAGGAATGTCATCCGAAAACCAAGCGCAATATCAGAAAATATTTCTGCGTTCTCAGCCCAAGTAATCACAGTCCGCGGCGACATCACAGTTGAAATATCGCCATTCATAAAACCCGAACGAGTGAGTTCGGCGCAAGCAACCATCGCCCCTATCTTCTCCTTACCAACTTTATTATTGTAGCTGGGCGACTTCGCTAATATTATGTCTACTTCCTGTTCATGCGGCAGGTAATTTAATGTTGTTACAATATTCCAGCGATCCATTTGTCCTTGATTTATTTGTTGGGTACCATGATAGAGCCCAGTTGTATCACCTAGACCAACAGTGTTCGCTGTTGCAAAAAGTCGGAAATATTTATTAGGTCTCACAACTTTACTCTGATCAAGCAGGGTTAGTTTTCCATCAACCTCGAGTACTCTTTGAATCACAAACATTACATCGGGGCGACCCGCATCGTATTCGTCGAAACAAATTGCACATGGATTCTGAAGACACCATGGAAGTATGCCTTCGCGAAATTCTGTCACTTGCTTACCGCTTCTCACTACAATCGCGTCTTTGCCTATTAAATCAATCCTGCTGATGTGACTGTCCAAGTTTACCCGAACACAGGGCCAATTGAGCCGTGCAGCTACCTGTTCTATATGTGTCGATTTACCAGTGCCATGATACCCCTGTATCATGACCCGCCTATTGTGCGAGAACCCTGCTAGAATTGCCATTGTAGTTTCATAATCAAAAACATACGCTTCATCGATGTCGGGAACATATTCAGATCCGACAGAAAAGGCGGGCACTTTCATTGGGCTATCAAGGCCAAAGGTTTTTTTGACCGAGAGCTCGGTATCCGGTGTATCCAATTCATGCGCTCGTGCGCGATCTTCTAAATTTGAATCAGCCATTTCGATATTCGCTTTCTGATTATCAAGCCACAGATATCTCTGAAAATTTATCCTAAGAAAGGACTACTTTTTTCAGCTTTGCGTAAGCTTGGTTAATGTCCTTCAGCCTCTCCTCGGCAGCAGGATCGCCACCATTAACATCCGGATGCAGCTTCTTTACGAGTTCCTTATAGCGGGATTTCAATTGGGTCAAGGTTGTCGGTGGCCTTATTTCCATTACTTCGAAGCTATGATGGGATTCGGCGTCATATGTTGTACCTTCAGCCGAAGTTTTGGCTTCATATCGGTCTTCCCGAAAAACACCAAATGAATCGTCAAATTTAAGCCGTTGGGATCGATTGCGGCCGGCTCCAATGCTACTACCCATAGGCCATGTGGGCCGCCGCCAAACAGTATCGTTGCGAATTTCAGCCTCAATTTCGGGCTCCTGCATACCCTTATAGTAATTCCATTCTAGATTGTAATCACGCACGTGCTCGAGGCAAAACCAATAAAAATCACTAAGCCTGCTAGGGGACTTGGGTGCTCTATACTCACCTAACTCAATGCAATCCGGATGATCACAGATCCGCTCGGCAGCTTGGCCGTCAATCTCTATCCTTTTATTTTTCCGCTTCATTACTCTAATATGGATAGTCAAACTAAATGTGACAAGCGACAAACCCGTAGGTATCTGAATACAGAGTAGGATGAGGAAAATGTCAGTAGCAGCATCAATCGAAAAGAAACTAGCGGCAGCACTTCAACCAGTCCGGCTTGAAATAGTCGACGAATCACACCTTCACGCAGGTCATGCACATGCACCAAAGGGTGGAGAAAGCCATTTTCACGTTACAGTTGCAGCGGCTGCGTTTGAGGGCCAAAACCAAGTAACTCGTCAACGGAAAGTTTACGAGATACTAGCGGATGAACTAGCTGGGCCTGTTCATGCTTTGTCACTCTCAACATTAACACCAGACGAAGCAGAGCAGGCAACATAGCTGTTTTCTATAGAATACCCAAAAAGCATAATTGGTTTTTACATCAGTGATAAAAAAATACCTGCGTTTATCAAATAAAAAGTACCATAAGAACAATACCTACTGACTCCACTATCTCAATTATATTGGAACCGCTTTTCTGATTATGCGGAGTGACCTGCAGCTGCGGTCAACTAAACGGTGTCCCGCATTACCCGCATTAATTGAGATTACAATTGTGAGGCTTTCTTCAATCTGAGAATCTTCAACCCTGACCAGGCACTATGGAAACCGCGCGGTGTTGGATCGGTCTAATCCTGATTAGAAGCCGAGTTGGTCTGTAATTGAGGTGGAGTCACCCGCAACAATGTGATTTGGTGGCGTTGACGTCTCAGAACTTCAAAACGAAAACCGTGAAATTGAAATACTTGCCCCGCTTTTGGGATTGACCGTGCTTCATAAAGTACCAATCCGGCAATAGTTGCAGCTTGTTCGTCTGGCAATCTCCAATCAAAATCGCGCGACAAATCACGAAGTGTCACCGATCCACTCACAATGAAAGTTCCGTCTGATTGAGGCTTAACTCCGTGGAACGCACGATCATGCTCGTCCTCAATCTCACCAACGATCTCCTCTAAAATATCTTCAAGAGTTACAATCCCAAGAAAAGCACCGTATTCATCAACAACAAGCGCAAAGTGCTCGCGCCTTTCCCGAAACGCCTGAAGCTGTTCAAGCAAGGTTGTAGTGTTTGGAATAAACCATGGGTCACCAGCTATTTCTGTTATCCTGAGTTCGGAAAACCCCGAACCGCTGGAGTGCTCGGCGCGAAGAAGTGCTTTTTCATGCACAACACCGACAATGTTTTCCGGCTCGCCTTTAAATAACGGAAGTCTCGTGAAATGGCTTTCAAGGACAGCTTCAATCAAGCTTTCATTTGTGGTTTCTGAGTCAAGCATTTCCACATTTCGTCTATGTGTCATTACCTCGTCTACTTCCACTTCATCAAGATCAAGAATACCCCGCAACATCTGCTGCTCCTGTCGCAAATCTGGTTCACCGGTATGAAGAGCAATCGCACCTCGCAGTTCTTCCTCGCGCTCTTGCTCAACTTGGGCATTGGAGAGCTGTACCCCAAGAATTTTAAGCGAGTGTTTAACCAGGAAATTAATGCTAGCAGCAAAAGGTCTTAACAAGTTCACTATTAACCGCATCGTTGGCGCAACGGCTAAAGCCATCCTATCAGCATGGCTAAGAGCGTAAGTTTTCGGTAAAACTTCAGCAAAAATGACGACAACTAAAGTCATAGCACCAGTGGCATATAGAATTCCTGCCTCTCCAAAAGCGTCTAAGAACAAGCTAGTTGCCAATGCCGAAGCAAAAATATTGACAAGATTGTTGCCTAATAAAATAGACCCGATAAGACGTTCTTTTCGTTGTAAAAGAGACAGCACAACCTCGGCACGCCGACTCTGGTTACGAACGAGTTCATGCATGCGGGGGTTGGATGCCGCTGTTAGTGCAGTCTCTGATCCAGAGAAAAAACCAGAGACCACAATCAACAGTGCTATGAACCCAATAACCACCATGTGCTCGGTGACCAGAAAATACTCCGCACTCATAGCTCACCTCCGCTATTCAAAACTTCAATTAAGTCCTCGCGCTCCACATCACGGCTCAGAAAGGCCTGCCCAATGCCACGCGCTAATACAAATGTCATCACGCCGTTTGTGACTTTTTTATCCTTCGCCATATGGTTGATAAGAGCTTCTGTATCCCAATTCACGGCTGGCCTGTCAGCGATCGAGACAGGCAGCCCAACGTTGCGAAGGTGGTCGCGGGCAGCAACCTGTGTTTTTGATTTGCAATGACCGAGCTTGGTCGAAAGCGTGAGCGCCATCACCATTCCTATTGAAACAGCCTCACCGTGCAATAGCAAATCACTAAAGCCTGCTTCCGCCTCTAATGCATGACCAAATGTGTGACCAAAGTTTAGCAATGCTCTGCGCCCTGCTTCTTGCTCATCTTCCACCACTATTTTTGCCTTAGCTTTGCAGCTTTTAACGACAGCGCGTTGTCGGCTCACCTTGTTACCTTCACAAACGTCCGAGCCGTGACACTCCAGCCAGTTGAAAAACTGTTCATCTCCTATCAGCCCATATTTTACAACTTCCGCATATCCAGCCTTCAACTCACGTTCGGGGAGCGTATCTAAAACACCAACATCACAGAGAACCAAACGTGGCTGATGAAAAGCACCCACAAGATTTTTCCCATGAACAGTATTGATTCCAGTTTTACCTCCGACCGAACTATCAACTTGAGCCAGCAATGATGTTGGGATCTGAACAAAATCTATGCCTCGAAGTACCGAGGCTGCCGCGTATCCAACTAAATCTCCAATTACGCCCCCACCAAGCGCCACAAGGCATGTGCTACGCTCAATACCTAATGCTAAAATACTATTCACGAGCTCCGCAAAATATTTAAAACTTTTTGTGCTTTCTCCGGCTGGAAGAACAAGGCTCTCGTGGTGTATACCCTCGGATACGAGAGAATCTACCAGCACATCATTATAAATTGGTGCAACATTTGAGTCGCTTATAATTATCACTCGCGGTTGGCGCAGCAGAGGCGCAATGATGTTGCCACCATCTTGTAGTAGGTTTTCGCCGACCACGATGTCGTAACTTCGTTCACCGAGTTCAACCGAAACCGTTTCATTCTTCATTGTCCGTGTCTTCTTTCATCAAAAATTGCTGCAACATTTACGATGACATCATCAACCGTCGATTCCAAAGAGCTATCTGTGCTAATAATTGTTATATCTGCTTCCGCATACACTGGATATCGTTTGACTAACAGCTGAGAAAGAGTTTGCCGTGGACAAGAAGTTTTCAACAACGGTCTTGTTTCCCGCCGACAAACTCGTTTCCATAAAGTCTCAATGTCGGCTTTAAGCCAAATTGATATACCCTGTTCCAATATTTCAGTCCGGGTATCTGCATCCATAAATGCACCTCCGCCAGTGGCAAGGATACCCGCTCCCTCACATAACAAACGAGAGAGCACCCGGCGTTCACCATGACGAAATTCTGCTTCTCCATATTTTTCAAAAAAATCGACCACCGAACATCCTGCAGCCATCTCTATTTCCTGATCTACATCCTTAAAAGGTAAGTTTAGACGCAGCGCCAAACGCTTCCCAATCGCGGTTTTCCCAGCCCCCATCAGGCCAACAAGAACCAATGGCTTCGAAAGCTCAACCAAGGCAGATCTTATTATTTCAATTTTGTCCATTTATATTAATTCATAGCCATAAGCACTCGTGTGCTTAAAAATATTTCTTTACACTAATTACATTGATTTCAATAATTAGTGTACGTAGAGGGCCAAGTTTGTTAAGGCCAATAATTTCTAAACGTTAAAACAACTGCGAGATATAAGACAAGATGGCTCGTTTAACAAAATTAATAGTAACTTTACTTATTTTAACAGTTATTGGGGCAGCAGTCTTTCTTGCAACAGGAGAGTTCCCGCCACCCTCAAAATCTGTAGAACAAGTAATTGATAATAAACGGTTTCAAAGGTAGAAATGGCTTATCGTTGTGCACAGTGACCCAATGACAAAAGTTTTTCAGTCCTGCTTCGTTGAAACGTTCCTAGAGATGCTAGTTGCCGAACGGGGTCTTTCAGCAAATACTATTGAAGCATACAAACGCGATTTGACTGATTTTGCTGACTTCTGTGACAGTCGGGGAATAAAAGTAGTGGATGCTACAGCCCAGGATTTAAGCCTTTACATGAGTAAGTTGGGTGGCGACGGCATGTCCGCCTCTACGCAAGCCCGACGGCTGTCAGCACTGAAACAATATTATAAATTCTTACATGCAGAGACTGTACGAAAAGATGATCCAAGCACCATATTACGGAGTCCAAAAAAAGCACAGCATCTGCCGAAAATACTATCTGAGGAACAGGTTACACTTTTACTCGAAACCGCTGCTGTGGATAAAAGCCCAAAAGGTTTGCGGCTGACTGCTTTACTTGAAGTGCTATACGCTACTGGTCTAAGGGTAAGTGAATTGATCTCACTTCCATTGATATCAGTTATGGATGACAGGGACGTTCTAATTGTTCAAGGAAAAGGGAACAAAGAGCGAATGGTGCCAATAGGAAGACCAGCGAAGCAAGCAGTTAACGCCTATAAAACGGTTCGCGGAAATTTCCTGAATGGATTAAGTAAATCCTCTTGGTTATTTCCCTCAAATTCAAAAACCGGTCACATGACCCGGCAGCGTCTAGGTCAACAGTTGAAAGAATTGGCACTCAAAGCTGGAATTGATCCGACGAAAGTAAGTCCGCACGTACTACGCCATGCTTTTGCTAGCCACTTGCTCGCAAACGGCGCTGATCTCAGAGCTGTTCAGCAAATGCTTGGGCATTCAGATCTAACGACTACACAAATATATACTCATGTATTGGACGAACGCCTCACTAAAGTTGTTAAAGACTTTCACCCTCTGACGCAGACAAGTTTCTGAAACTTTCTATGAGAATGAAACCACTCGCTAGTTGTTTTAGTGAGCCTGTGCTAGGAAATTACCAACAAAAAAATCGAATTTATTGATATGAAAACATTCTTGGATTTTGAACAGCCGATAGCCGACTTAGAGGGCAAGATTGAAGAATTACGCCATTTGTCCAACAATGATGATATCAACATCACAGAGGAGGTGGGGCGGCTAAAAGAAAAGTCACAGAAGCTATTATTCCAAACGTACGACAATCTCTCACCGTGGCAAAAAGTTCAAGTCGCAAGGCACCCAGAACGTCCACACTGTGTCGACTACATAACCGAACTGATAAGCGATTTTACACCACTTGCTGGTGACCGCCAGTTCGGCGATGACAAAGCGATAACAAGCGGTTTGGGTAAGTTTCGGGACCATAGCTGCATGGTGATAGGCCAAGAGAAAGGGGCTAACACAAGCGAAAGAGTGGAGTACAACTTTGGCATGCCCCGGCCGGAAGGATACCGAAAAGCATATAGACTTATGCGTATGGCAGATCACTTTCGACTCCCAATTATTAGTTTTGTAGATACTCCGGGCGCGTACCCCGGCATCGGCGCTGAAGAGCGTGGGCAGGCAGAGGCCATTGCTAAGTGTATCGAAACCTGTCTTACCGTAAAGGTCCCATTCATTAGCATAATAATAGGGGAAGGAGGTTCTGGAGGTGCGATAGCAATTGCAGCGGGAGATCAAGTTCTTATGTTAGAACACAGCATTTACTCAGTTATTTCGCCTGAAGGATGTGCTTCGATATTATGGAGAGACGCAGGCGCGGCTCAAACAGCAGCAGAAGCACTGTGCCTAACAGCCACAGACCTAAAAAAACACGGTCTAATAGATATGGTCGTGAATGAACCTTTGGGAGGGGCACACCGGGACAAAACCGGTACTATCAATGCAGTGGGAAATGCAATCGAAACAGCTCTCGAAAATTTAAAGTTACGAAATAGCAGCGAGATCTGTGCCCAACGCAGGAATAAGTATCTCAAACTCGGGGAGGCGATTACCGCATGAAGTTCGTATCCCAAGCGTTCGTTATTTTATTTTTGCTATCTGGTTGTATGACCAATCCTAATTCGATATTCCGACCCGACTTTAAAAACGAACCCAAAAGTACACACACAAATCCGCCGGCAGATAATCGTTATGCAGCAAAGCAAAATACCACGCGATCAATCCCAAAAACCAAAAGCACAGATTTAAGCCATCATAACAAACTTGACTCAGGCGGTCACAAACGCACTGCAAGAATTCCTAGCGAATTAAAATCGAGGGTCTCTGAAAAGACACCGTTGTCGGTTGATCAATATTACCGCCAACAGCTCAATTTGCACAGAGGTGATACTGTGCCGAGCTACGCCCCCCCCGCCGCTACAAAAAAGAAAGGCTCTTGGTTGTATCGATTATTTGGCGCAAGCAAAACACTGCCACCACCGACCTCAAATAACTGTTATGAAGGAATACTTACAAAAGAGGGTGTCACCTGCCAAGCCATGCGCACAAATGACGGACGCTTACTGACCCTGGGGGGACCATTGCGAGGTTTCGGCCCGGGTGATCGCGTATGCGTTTGCGGCCCTCCCTCTGAGACCTCGTTCTGTCAACAGGGAACAACAATATACCTAGCTCTTATTGATGATATTTGCCCTTANCAGTGAACAAGGTAGGTGCGATTCGCTTACTTTCCTGCAATAATATAGATTCTTATAGTCTCTTATTNGCTGCTGGTCCCGATTCGAAGACCTTGTTGCACACGATCTCATGGTCAGGGCAGTATAGAGGGTGATGATGCTCTATAATCAAAATGTCTCAAATTGCTACACATTTAACGGGTTAAAGCGCTCCTTAACCGAGAAATGTAATATGCTTCTAGAGGAGAGTATTGCGCGTATATGTGGGGACGGTGGATTAGAAATTCCGACGGCTTTGAGAGTTGCCGAGCGTGAAGATGATCTTCCAGAATTAAGGAAAATAGCTAATGCTTTCCAAAATAAATTCGCCGACGTTGTCATTCTTGGCACCGGTGGATCAAGTTTAGGGGGAAAATGTATTTGTGCATTTGCTAGGAGCGATAAGCCTAATCTCCATTTCGTCGACAATATTGACCCTGAGACATTTGCCGAACTTTTTACAGTTCTTAACCCTGTCACCACGGGTTTGCTTGTAATATCAAAGTCTGGTGAAACTTCGGAAACGCTGGCCCAATTCAACTTATTTTTACAGTGGCTTCAGGAGCGCTTGACCCCGAGCCAGGTTTCTGGCCGGGTAAAAATCATCACACAACAACNCAGCAGTACTTTGAGAGAGATCGGTCACAAAAAAAACTTCGATATTCTAAATCACGATCCGAATATCGGCGGCCGTTTTTCAGCATTTTCGCTNGTTGGAGTTCTACCAGCGTTAATTGCCGGTATCGACGTTAGTTCGCTCCGCNAAGGCGCCGCCACCACTCTTATTCATACCCGAAAAAAGCGTCACAAAAGNGCACCAGCCCAGGGCGCCGCACTTAAGGTCGCCGCGGCAAAGCACGCAAAATTATCTNCAAACATTCTGATGTTTTACAGCGACAAATTATTTTGGTTTGGTCAATGGTATCGACAACTATGGGCTGAGAGTATCGGCAAGGACGGGTACGGCGCGACTCCCGTACCTTTTATGGGCACAGTTGACCAGCATAGCCAACTACAGCTCTACCTTGATGGTCCGTCAGACAAATTGTTTTCTACGATAATGCACGATTATAAGGGCTCCGGGATGTCGATTAACGCTTCTGTAACCGGTGGCGTTGACCTCGGCACGCTAGAACAGAGGACTCTAGGGGATTTAATTAACGCTAGCCAGCGTGGAACCGTAGACGCACTTGTAGCTGCAAATCGTCCGGTTCGAACGATAGCCACAGGTGAGTTGAATGAGGCCACACTAGGTGCCCTCATGATGCATTTTATGCTGGAAACGATAATTGCTGCTGACTTGTTAGAGGTTGACCCGTTCAACCAGCCTGCAGTCGAAAACGGTAAAAAGCGAACAAAACAATACCTTAAAAATTTTACAGACAAATGTTAATCAAGCGCTTACCTGAACAAACTATCAATCGTATCGCCGCCGGTGAAGTGATTGAGAGACCCGCCTCTGCGGCAAAGGAATTAATCGAAAACAGTATTGATGCAGGCGCGAGTGACATCGAAATAACTGTTAGGGACGGTGGAAAATCACTGTTGTCAGTCGTTGACAATGGTGTTGGAATGTCCCGCCAAGACCTCGAACTCGCGATAGAACGTCATGCAACTTCGAAACTTCCGAATAATAATTTACAAACAATCACAACGCTTGGGTTCCGAGGNGAAGCTCTACCGTCTATTGGTGCTGTAAGCCGCTTTTCTTTGCAATCCCGCGCCAGCCAAGACAATGCAGCTTGGGCGATCAACGTAGATGCTGGTGTCGTAAAAAGCCCAACTCCTACATCTCATTTGTGCGGCACGACGGCAGTCGTACGCGATTTGTTTTATGCGACTCCTGCGCGTCTCAAATTTCTTCGCACTGAAAGAACTGAGTCTCAACGAATTGTCGAAGTTGTTAAACGCATTGCTATGTCGCACCCAGCGGTGGGATTCCGACTCACGGTCGATGGCCGGCCTAGATTACGATATGTAGCTGGGCAGGGTGACCTAGTGAGTATACGTTTGGCGCGGCTGAAAGCAGTGATGGGTACTGAATTTGCTGAAAATGCACTATCAATTGACGCTCAAAGGACTGGACTGCAGGTGACTGGATTCGCTGGAGTGCCAACTTTAAACCGTGCCAATGCAGCAATGCAGTATCTTTTTGTTAACAATCGACCCGTCATTGACCGACTTTTAGTTGGAGCAGTACGNGGGTCCTACGCAGATTTTCTGGTTCGAAACCGTCATCCCCTGGTAGCCTTATATCTTCAAATTGACCCACTCTTTGTAGACATAAACGTACACCCCGCAAAATCCGAGGTTCGATTTCAGGATCCAAAATCGGTGCGCAGTTTAATTGTTGGAGCGTTGAAGCACGCACTTTTAGAATCAGGACATCAGGCATCTACTTCCAATAGCTACGCAGCAGTCNATACTTTTCTCTCTCCGAAGTCTTCTCCCNACGACCAACNGAGTTATCCCACATTATCAGCCCAAGCTCTTGATAGAGACACTTTCGAATCTCAANCAGATCTCGNAGAAGGAATAGGGTTAAGGCCTGCCGCAAGAGCGCCAGAACCAGACACCTCATCCATAGCTTTAAANTATCCTTTGGGAGCGGCGCGCGCTCAGTTCCATACAACTTATGTTGTTGCTGAAACACATGACGGAATTGTGATAGTCGATCAGCATGCTGCACATGAGAGATTAGTTTATGAGCGNTTAAAAAAAGACTTGGCAAGTAGTGGCGTGGCGCGGCAGGGCCTCTTAATTCCTGAGGTAGTTGAACTCAATTCATCGGAAGTCGCTCTGCTTACNGACCGTTCATCAGAGTTGGCAGAGTTTGGTTTGACATTGGAAGCATTTGGCGAGAGCGCTGTTCTCGTACGTGAAGTTCCAGAGTTATTAGGCCAAATGAACATAAAGGAATTGGTCAAGGATCTAGCCGACGAACTCAGTGAACTTGGCGAANCATTTACGCTCAAGGAAAAACTCGAGCAGGTATGCAGTACGATGGCTTGCCATGGCAGCGTTCGTGCGGGTCGCATTCTCAATGCTTCAGAGATGAATGCGCTTTTGCGGGAGATGGAAATTACACCTCACTCCGGCCAATGTAATCATGGCCGGCCTACTCACATAAANCTTCAATTGTCAGATATCGAGAAATTATTTGGGAGACGCTAACAAGCAACCTTTAGAATTATTATGCGAGTTCGCCCGTATCGACGCTCCAGAAGTAACTCCATTTTGGATGGGATACTATACTCATCATATGCATCCAGTTCTGCGCAACAAACTGTGTCCACTCCAACCCAGTTTGCAGCTAAGAGGCCCTTGAGAGCCGACAGTAATAGAAGCTCTTTATATGGAGGATCGATAAATAACAAATCCACCGGTTCCGTGTTGGAAGGTGGATTTGTCACATCAGTACGCAGGATACGAACACGGGAGGCTTCACCCAATTCGAAAGAATTTTTTTTGATCGCGTCTAAAGCGGCCTCAGCCTTTTCCATGAAAATGCATTCAGCGGCTCCCCTACTCAGAGACTCAAAACCCAAAGCTCCACTACCAGCGAAGGCATCAAGTACCCTTGCATTTTCTAACACTGACTGCTTTCCGGCACGGTAACCACCATGTGCAAGAACATTAAACAAAGACTCCCGTACCTTATCGCTCGTCGGACGCACGCTTATTCCAGAAGGGGCAACTAAAGCCCTTCCTTTATGTTTTCCTGCCACGAGGCGCATTAAATTCACCTACCTTTTTTATCGTTCCGACTTGTTCTGTTCTCGGCTTTCTGGATAGGCGAAATAATTTTCGGCCCAATGCACTCTGCCAACTCCCTGAAATGCACTTCCTCTACTTCGCCACGTTTCAAGTTACCTAACTCAAACGGCCCATAACCTATCCTGATTAAGCGGTTAACCCGCCACCCAAAATACTCACAAACCTTTCGGATTTCGCGATTTTTGCCTTCCCTTAAAGTCATTGTAAGCCATCCATTTGCGCCAGACTGATCCTCTAATTTGACATCTATAGGAGCATAACGAATACCTGCCACGGATATACCATTCGCTAACGCTCTCAATGAGTCCTTCTGTGGCCGCCCAAATACTCTCACGCGGTAGTGCCTTTCCCAGCCCATACCAGGTAATTCAAATTGGCGTGATAACTCTCCATCATTTGTGAGCAACAACAAACCTTCNGAATTCACATCGAGCCGGCCAACNGATATAACTCTGGGCAAGCCAGATGGTAAAAGATCAAAAATTGTTTTTCGTTTTTCCGGATCTCTTTCCGTTGTAAGCAAACCAACTGGCTTATGATACCGCCAAACACGCATCGGCTCATTAACGGGTAATGCAATACCATCAACTTCCACCCCTTCAGCAGTGTCAATGTTGAATGCTGGGTTTTTCCATACTTTACCGTTAATCGAGACGCGCCCAGCCTTGATCCAGCGCTCCGCTTCGCGGCGCGAACACAATCCAGACCTTGCGATAACTTTGGCAATTCGCGCGGGCTTGCCGTTCCACTTCATCATTTTTTCCATGTAACGGGAACCTTATGGCGTTATTTGTGTAGACGCAATGGATAAGCTTGCTTGACCATGTACTCGTAATGAAGGCAAATTCCAGTAATGAAAAGACTTTATTCTTTGAATATGAGGATTGCACTTTGCGAGGCTAGAAAAGCAGTATCTCGCGATGAAGTGCCGGTTGGAGCAGTTATTGTAGACGGAAATACGGGGGAAATCATCGCCCGGGCCGGCAACCGTGTCGAAGAGTTGCATGATCCAACCGCGCATGCTGAAATAATAGCGATTCGCAAGGCTTGTGCAGCACTAGGGCAAAACCGATTAGAAGGTTGCGATATCTACGTGACACTTGAACCGTGCACTATGTGCGCCGGCGCAATTTCACTCGCACGTCTTCGTCGACTTTATTTTGGTGCTATGGATATTAAGGGTGGTGCAGTAGAAAATGGGGTTAAATTTTTCGAACATTCGACCTGCCACCACGTGCCTGAGATCTACGGGGGAATACAGGAACCTGCGTCGAATAAATTACTAAAAGCATTTTTTCAAAGTAAACGGTGATCTAAATTTTTTTTGTTTCACGTTCTACCGCACGCCATCCAATATCGTGCCTATAAAACCCATTAGGCCAATCAATAGCATTAGCCGCTTTATATGCTTTTTGTTGTGCTTCAGTGACGGTCTCGCCAACAGAAGTAACGTTTAAGGCTCTTCCGCCGACTGCCTGCAGCTTTCCGCTTGGGTCAAGGGCTGTGCCGGCATGGAACAACTTCACACCCTCCATCATTGAGATACTTTCGAGATTCCCAATCTCTGTCGGCTGTTTAAAAGTATTTGGATAACCCTTAGNAGCTAGTACAACCGTNAGCGCTACTTGGTGATGCCAGCGAAGATCAAAATCTTTAAGCTCGCCATCAGCTGCCGCAATAAGCGCTGGTAATAAGTCTGACTTCAAACGCATCATAAGCACTTGGCACTCTGGGTCCCCAAAGCGAACATTAAATTCAATAAGTTTAGGTCCACTGTCAGTAATCATTATCCCAGCAAACAGAACCCCCGTATAAGGTATTCCCTCTGATTTCATNGCAGAGACCGTACGGGAGATAATTTTTTCCTCTATTTCGGCCTGAAGCACATCTGTCATAATAGGCGCCGGACTATATGCTCCCATCCCACCGGTGTTGGGGCCCGTGTCTCCATCGCCAACGGCCTTGTGATCTTGAGCAGAAGCGAGCATCAAAACGTTGTCACCATCGCAGAGAGCAAAAATACTGATTTCTTCTCCGGAAAGATATTCTTCAACTACAATTGATTCTCCAGCATTTCCGAAACGATCCCCAACAAGAGCATCTTCTGCTGCGGCTAATGCTTCTTCAACATTCATGGCTACTGTCACGCCCTTGCCGGCAGCTAAGCCATCAGCTTTAACGACTATAGGGGCGCCCTTCTCGTTGATATACGAGCGAGCATCTTCGATTGAGCTGAAGTGACAGTAAGACCCTGTTGGGATGCTGTACTTNTCGCAAAGCACTTTTGTAAACCTCTTTGATCCTTCTAACTGAGCTGCAGACGCAGTTGGTCCAAAACATCTCACTCCAATATTTTTTAGGCGGTCTACCAATCCATTTACCAACGGCGCTTCCGGGCCAACTACGACAAAGTCAATATGATTTGTCTTCGTGAAATTGACCAAGGAGTCAATGTCATCCGGACTTATGTCAATACATTCAGCCACTTCTGCTATTCCAGCGTTACCGGGAGCACAATATATTACTTCGCTCAATGGTGAGCCCGACAACGCCCAACATAGTGAGTGTTCACGCCCTCCTGAACCTACAACCAAAAGCTTCATTTGAATGTTCTGCCTTTGCAAAATACCTGCATTCTACATATCATATAAAATGCAACCATGGATTACTTTTCCCGATGTAAAATATGAACGATAACATTGTTTCAAATAAAGCGGAATATTCCGTCTCGGAACTTTCTACAGCACTCAAACGCACTGTCGAGTCTTCGTACGGCTATGTGCGGGTGCGGGGAGAAATATCTGGCTTAAAACGTGCCGCCTCTGGCCACATCTATATGACTTTGAAAGATGACAACGCCGTAATAAGTGGCGTCTGCTGGCGCGGTGTGGTTAGCCGCTTAAATGCTAAACCTGAGGATGGGCTCGAAATAATAGCTACGGGAAAGGTTACTACCTATGCTCAGCAGTCAAAATACCAAATAGTCGTAGAGCAGATAGAGGTTGCAGGCGAGGGTGCCCTCCTCAAACTACTTGAAAACCGTCGAAAAAAGCTTGCTCAAGAAGGTTTATTTGATAAAGAAAAAAAACAACCTTTGCCTTTTTTGCCAAATCGGATTGGCGTAATTACTTCCCCAACAGGAGCAGTTATCCGCGATATATTACATAGAATAGATGATCGATTCCCGCGTGACATTCTTCTCTGGCCAGTGCTAGTGCAGGGAGGCAAAGCAGCTAAGCAAATAGCCGATGCAATCAATGGTTTCAATGCTTTGAATCATGACGGCCAGCTTTCACCTATTGATCTTTTGATTGTAGCACGGGGCGGGGGCAGCCTTGAAGATATGTGGCCCTTCAATGAAGAAGTCGTAGTTCGAGCAGCCTCAGAGTCCAAGATACCATTAATTTCTGCGGTAGGTCACGAAACTGATACGACGCTATTGGATTATGCCGCAGATCAGCGGGCGCCGACACCTACGGCAGCAGCAGAGATAGCCGTACCTGTACGGAACGAGCTTAAGGTAACAGTTATGAATTTGGGTCGTCGCCATCTCTCAGCCATGATTCGAAAGAGTAACGAAAATCGCATCTTACTTGAGGGGTTCTGCCGCGGTCTTCCAGACCTGAAAATGTTACTAGCAGGCCATAATCAAAGGCTAGATATTGCAATTGAGCGGCTCGAACAAGGTAGTATCCGACTTGTAAAAAGGCTCCAGGAGTCTTTATCGTCATTAGGTCGCCATAATAAGCCGCCACAGCAAATCATTGACAATGACACAAAAAGGTTATCGCGAGAAACTGAAATGCTGCGCCAAGCAGGATGTCACTTAATACAGCAACGAGTTCAAAAGCTTAAAGCATCCGGAGAGCTTCTGGAAAGTGTTTCCTTCAAGAGCATCATTGATCGCGGCTATACAGTAATATGGGATAGAAATGGCAGCCCAATAACTTCAGCCTCTGCAGCCATTGCGGGTATGCAGGTCGTTGTGGAGTTCGCCGACGGAAAAAAAAATGCAGTTATCAATGATAGCCTCCAAAACAAAGAAAAAAGACCCAGTGTCTCACCTGATCCCAACGAAAATCAAGGAGAGCTGCTTTGAACCGTATTATCTGTTGGGTATTTCCCATCCTATTTTTCCCTTCTGCGGCGGAAGCTCTTACACTCAATGGCCACTTCACCCAGGGTGGTCTTGTAATCGGTCGTACCACAGCAAAGACGCTAGTTATTTTCAATGAAAAAAAAATTCGTGTCTCACCAAACGGGATTTTCGTCATAGGATTCACTCGCGATGCAAAACCAATCGCACACCTCAAACTAATACATAAAAATGGTCAAGTCCTTCACAGGACTCTATCAATTGCCGAACGGAAGTATAAAATCGAGAAGATAATAGGGTTACCCTCTGCAAAGGTGTCGCCTCCCAATAAAGTGCTAACTAGGATAAAACTTGAGGCTAGGCTTGTATCTAAGGCACGCAAGATGGATACGCCAGAAATCCATTTCCTTCAAGACTGGGTATGGCCCGCTAAAGGGAGAATAAGTGGTGTATATGGCAGTCAACGAGTTCTTAATGGTTTACCTAAAAGACCTCATTACGGCATCGACATAGCTGCACCAGCAGGCACAANGGTTGTGAGCCCCAATTCCGGTATAATACGAATGGTACACGACGATATGTATTTGTCCGGAGGCACAGTGATAATAGACCATGGCCACGGTGTTTCGTCCGCATTGTTACACCTAGAGTCCATCGCCGTGAAAGAAGGCCAACGTGTCACGCGAGGCGACGTAATNGGCACAATAGGAGCTAGNGGCAGGGCTACNGGGCCACATTTAGATTGGCGTATTAACCTATTCAAACGACGGTTGGACCCCGAACTTTTGATGCATCCTGGGTCTAGAACTAGGAACTAAGTAACTTCACCAAGCAGTGCCTCGATTAACTCTTCGTTCTCCCATTTTATTTCTACAGGAATTGCAATAATCGACTTTNAGGTCATGGGTGGTAGTCGCACCATGTCTTTCTCTGTTGTAACAATGAGATCCTCATCGCGTGTCTTTTTGGCCAAAATTGTTTCAATCTCGCGGATGCTGTAAGGGTGGTGATCAGGAAAAGAATGAGTCGATATTACCTCGGCACCCAGTTGCCGAAGACTTTCAAAAAATTTTTCTGGCCTACCTATCCCAGCAAAAGCAATGACCCTTTTTTCTGCAATTTCATCCCTGCAAACAGGCAGCATTTTGGCCCGCAAAACAGGTTTTTCTGTGTCTATTTCTAAAAATGGTGGCCCAATCGATATAATAGCATCCGCTCTCTTCAGGCCATCTTTGATTGGTTCGCGCAAGGGGCCTGCCGGTATTACTCTGCAATTTCCGAACCCGTACCCTCCATCAACAACAACGAGTGAGAGCGCTTTCTGTATGCTTGGATTTTGGAAACCATCATCCATAACAATTACCTGCGCTCCGTTAGCAGCAGCAGCCCGAGCGCCCGCCGGTCGGTCAGTGGAAACAAGACACGGCGCGCATCGGGCAAGAAGCAATGGTTCATCACCAACGTCCTCGTAGGTATGCAGCCTCATATCTACCNTCACAGGGCCCTTTAATTGGCCCTTATAACCCCGGGTCAGAAAATGACTGCGCACACCCCTAGCCTGCAAACGAGAGCCTATATCAATTGCAACTGGGGTCTTTCCTGCCCCACCAAGCGTAAGATTTCCAACACATATTACGGGCACAGGGGCGGGTGTCGGAAGCCCCATCTGCTGACGATGCCTNCCTATCGAAGTAATAATCCAACTTACCGGANTCAAACAACCTGATAAAATACCCTTCTCATTCCAAAAATTAGGCATCTGCATCAATTTCATTCCTAAGTGCTGCCGTGACGATCGGTCTGATCACATCACAAANTCGATCAATCACGTCACTGTTGCCCTTTGCAACCATCTCTGCTGCCTCAGCCCTTTTTAACCAAAGATCGCGATCCTCAAACATTTGTCCTACAACTGTGGCCAAATCCTTGGCATCGTGAACTGTTACTGCACCCCCGTCAGCCAACAATGCATCAGCTACGCCTTGAAAATTGCCCATATCAGGCCCTTGCACGATAGCGCAGCCGAGCTGAGCCGCCTCAAGTGGATTATGACCGCCATGACGCGCCATACTTCCCCCGATAAAAGCTATCCTACAGAGCCGGTAAAAGAGACCGAGTTCGCCGAGGGTATCAGCAATATAAATCGCTGTGTCAGTTGTAATCTTTTCCCCGGTTGAGCGCCGTACACAGTGATGGCCACGACGTGCTAATTCAGTTTCAATTTTGAGTGCCCTTCCCGGATGGCGTGGGACTATTATCGTCAACAAGTCTGGGACCTTGGAAAGTAATGCGGTGTGTGCATTTGATACCATCACCTCTTCACCAGCATGAGTACTNGCAGCCACTAATACGGAGCGCCCACCNATATCATTCTGTAGCGATTCTAATCGAGCAGCGTCGAAACCGAGAGGTTGGGCCGAATACTTTAGATTCCCAAGAGATAGGACATTTTTTGCACCCAGCTTGCGAAGCCGGTCAGCTTGTTGCTCATTTTGGGCTAGACAAATTTTAAAACCTGAAACCAGGCGAAAAGCAATGCCTCCTAACCGTTGCCAAGCACGAAATGCACTTGCAGACATTCGGGCATTCACGAGAACGGCTGGTATATTGCGCTGCACAGTTTCAGTGACCAAATTAGGCCAAAATTCGGACTCTATCCAAAATGCTATGTCGGGGGTCCAGTGAGCAAGGAAACGGCTTACCCAATGCGGACAGTCGAGGGGTAGGTATTGGTGGAAAGCTCCTGAAGGTAATCGTTCCTCAAGATAATCTGCGGATGAAACTGTTCCAGTAGTCACTAGAATTTGCAGACAGGGATATTCGTCCAGTAAACGGTTAATTAGCACCAAAGCAGACTGAGCTTCTCCTACGCTTGCGGCATGCAACCAGGCGAGAGACCCGGGAGGCCTCGAGAATGGAGCAATCCCTTTGCGCTCTTTAAGACGGAGGAGGTCTTCTTTACCCTTTGCACAACGAAACTTAAGCAACAAACAAGCAAGCGGCGTTGCCAACAATGTCATGACACGGTAAATGGTGAGAGTCCTCATACTGCCCTATCAGTTTCCCGTGACAATTCAGCCTCATTTGCATCACCTGGCGACGTCCTCGGGTTGCCCAACATTTCATCTGCCAAGTCTGTAATTTCTTGAAGCTTAGTCTCAAGTTCAAGACGCAAACATTCTTTTAACCCAGCGTCTGCATCGCCGGGTATTTCCATGGGTGCGCCCCACATCAAGACGCCCCGACAGAACGGAAGAGGCAAGTTGAATCTATCCCAACTTCCAAAAACTTTACGCGGTCGACATGCATAAGTGAGAGGAATAATAGGAACACCGCACATGGTAGCTAAAGTAATAATCCCTTCTTTTACTCGCATCCGCGGCCCCCTGGGTCCATCCGGCGTTACACCCACAACCTTCCCTTTCTTAAGCAACCGCGCAATCCCTAATGCAGCGCTCGTCCCACCATGCCGACGCGATCCGACTATAGTTCTGGTGCCAAAGTGGCCAATTGTTCGACTAATGAGGCGACCATCACGATGTCCCGATATCAAGATATGGATCCTGTCCGGATACCGCCATGCCAAGAACATCATCAATAATCGACCATGCCAAAAGGCCACGATGAAAGGCTTTCCCTTCTCCACCCAATGCTCGGGAAGTTCTTGACCGATAACCTGCCACCGGCCGGTCCATGCTAGCAGCCGCATGTATATAAACATTATCCAGCATATAATGCTCTGCACCACAAACGACCGTGTGGCTGTTTTAATCAATCCCATCTTAGGCCTTGTTGGTATTAGTGGGGGTAAGTTCCTGGCTCGTAGCACTATCACTTCCCAAAGCAGCATTATCTTCAAACTGGATACGGCACAATTGAGCATAAAGACCGTCTTCCGCTAGTAAGGACGAATGCGTTCCTTGTTCGACAATCTTGCCTTCATTGAGGACGTAGATCACATCTGCATTAGTCACCGTGGACAAACGATGCGCTATAACAATCGTAGTTCTGCCATCAATCAAGCGCCCAAGTGCCTCCTGCACCTTACGCTCTGAGGCTGAGTCGAGGGCTGAAGTAGCCTCATCCAGCAGCAGTATTGGTGTATTGCGCAGCATTGCGCGGGCAATTGAGATGCGTTGGCGTTGCCCGCCGGAGAGCCTTACTCCCCGCTCACCGACCTCTGTATCGTACCCTTCAGCGAGCTCTGATATAAACTCATGCGCAGCAGCCGCTTTTGCCACGTCAATTATTTCAGATTCCTTTGCGCCCGGACAGCCGTAGGCAATATTAGCGCGCACCGTATCATTGAAAAGAATCACTTCCTGACTGACAAGAGATATTTGTGCCCTCAACGAGTCGAGAGTCACGTCACACACATTGACACCATCAATATTTATTTGCCCCTGATCTGCATCATAAAATCGCGGGATCAAATTGAGAATGGTTGACTTCCCCGCTCCAGAAGGACCGACCAAGGCTACAGTTTGCCCCGGCGGTGCTAATAAATTGATAGAAGACAGAGCTTGTTTACCTTCCTCATATGCAAAGCTTATGTTTTCGAAACACACCTCACCTTTTTTTACTTCAAGCACAATCGCCTCAGACTTACTGACAATTTCCGGTTTATAGTCAATCATAGAAAAAACCCGTTCAGCCGCCGCCATGCCTTGCTGAAGACTCGCATTTAGGTTTGCGAGCCCTCTTACCGGCTGATATGCAACCACCATAGCAAGAAAAAAAGTTACAAACTGGCCAGCATTTATATCCATAACAATGTCATTATCTCCAGCGATGACTCTGTAACCAGCGTATCCAAGAATGCCTGAGCCAGCTATACCAATCATAATCTCCATAATCGGGTAGGTTCGTGATCTCGTTTTGCCGGCCTTGTAGTGAAGCGCAAAAACCGTCTCAAATTCCTCTGATGCCCTACGACGCTCAAACCCCTCCATTCCGTCGGCTTTGACCTGACGCATGCCCTTAAAGACCTCATCAAGAAAGCTGGTGATACCTCCAAGTCGTTGCTGAGTCTGATCAGAAATACTCCTCATTCTCTTGCCAATATAAACAATCGGCCAGATGCTAGCTGGGAATACAAATATCACCATTAAGGCAAGTTGCCAGTTGGTATGTATCATCACCGCTACTAGAACTAATACCTTTATCAGATCACGCCCTATACCAGTAAAAGCCTTAGTCACAGCATCTCGAAGGAAAAGTAAATCAATAGTAAAGCGCGAGATTAACTTTCCAGTAGCCCCTCTGTTAATAAAAGCTAGGTCAGCATCAACAATCCGGTGGAACATTTGGTTTTGCAAGGCTACGACCACCCTAAGGCCGGTCTTTTGCATCAAAATGGTCTGACCATAACTAGCAAACCCTTTTACCACTGATATAACAAAGAATAGGACTGGAAGTAGAATTGCGAGGTCTTTATTTCCTTTTCCCAAAACCTCGTTGATGGCGGGTTCAAGCATTTTAACCTGCACACCTGTTGCAATGGCCACAACTAACATAAAAGATACTGCTAATGTAATTTTCCCTATGTGGGCACTTAAATAATTTTTGATCAATCTTTCTGCTAGTTCGCGGGTAGATTTATCAAATTGAAATTTGTGGGGTTTGTTTGGCACTAAATCACCCATTAATTGACCGGAGGTTCTCTGAGTTGCGAGCCTTGAAGATTATTAATGAAGTCTGCAGTCTACAACTCCTCGTGCGCTTACATAGCTCATGGAAATTCTTGCAATCGAATAACAATATTTCTGCACATTTACCATTACTATTGATGGCAAAAAACTATTCAAAACCCAGAAATTTTCTCTTGAATGATTAAAAATAATTTAAAATATAAGAATTAAAGACAAGTGGCACGACTTCTGCATCTTAAAACCTTCGAATTGTTTCCACTTTGGAGCTCCGATGTGAAACCAATAAAATCCATTATTGCCGCCGGCACGATTGCACTATCCATTTCCGGCTGCCAAGTTCTCACCGATCGCGATAACAAAGTTGCCGGGGCTACGATTGTTGGCTCAGGTGCCGGAGCATTACTCGCGGCCGAGCTCTACGGGGTGGGCACTGGCGGAGCACTTGCTATGTTTTTGCTTGGTTCAGCGGGAGCAGCCGCAGGCTACTACCTGGCTCAAGAATTACTTCCAGAGGAAAAACAAGCTTTGAATGATGCCGCCTATCGAAGTTTAGAGAATGCATCCATAGGAGAGACGGTATTCTGGCGTGACAACGAGACAGGCAATCACGGTAGTTTTGTACCGACTCAAGAATTCGTAGATAAGCAAGGCCGAACCTGTCGTAATCTCCAAACACAAATCACTGTCCGAAAACAGACAATGACATCGACAACATCAGCCTGCCGGTTGCACGACAGCGCTTGGCAGTCAGTTTAAAAATACAAACGTTTGATGCCAACAAACAAAAAGCTTAGGCGAGGGTAAGCCGGATATTTTTCAGAAGACAAATTGGAGCCAAATACGTAAATCACAGGCTGGTTCTGCACGATTAAATTGACCTAATTATGACACCAAACCGTTCGCACCTACCCCATCAAATTAATTACTGCTAACCCACCTAAAAATNATAGAGTGAAACAGGTTCCAAAATTTTTTTTGTTTTCAGCACAGCAGTGCTGTACTCAAACTAAACATTTATACCAATGCTTTGGTTGGGTGATGATTTTGGTTTTTTTAGCGATTAGAGATAAGCTAATCGCAGGCTCAGAACGGCAAGGCAAAATAGTGTAATAGCACCCAACTGATGAATAACACCTAACCCAGTTGGCACCACAGACAACAGAGTCACAATCCCAACAATGAGTTGGAGAACAGCGACCCCTGCCACAACTTTAGCTAATTTCAACCAGTTTGGATCGATTTCTTGTCTATGTATAATCCAACAAAACCACAATGCAGCGGCGACACTGCAATATGCTAATAAACGATGGTGAAATTGGGCGGCGGCCGGGTTTTCAAGCGCATTGAGCCACCAAAATTTGGATGTATTGTAGTCTGANGGCATAAACGTGCCGCCCATAGATGGCCAATCCGAGTAGATAACCCCTGCATTAAGTCCGGCAACAAAACCACCGGATATAATGGTTAAAAGAAAAATAGTCAAAATCACCCATACCGGCCATTTCCTGCTGAGCTCCTTTTGCGGCNTCTTATTAAAGTTTAGCCCNACGGCTAACCAAAGGAGGTAGGCTAAAATTAATAAGGCCACAGACAAGTGAGCTACAAGTCGATACTGACTAACGTCTTCTCGGTCTACAAAACCACTTTTCACCATCCACCAACCAACAAAACCTTGCAAGCCGCCNAGCAAAAGAAGCAANATTAAGTGCGGGGTAAGATGCCGTGGTAGCTGGCGTTTCACTGCGAACCACAAAAGGGGTAAGACGAATACTAAGCCAATCAGTCGACCCCAGACTCTGTGTATGTATTCCCACCAAAAAATCGTTTTAAAGGCTGACAGATCCATCCCAAAGTGCTGGATACGATATTCAGANGTTTGACGATAAAGCTCAAAAATACGATTCCACTCTGCCGCAGTCATTGGGGGTAACAATCCAAACAGCGGGCGCCATTCGACCATTGAAAGGCCAGATTCTGTNAACCTTGTAGCAGCACCGATCAACATCATGGCGACCACCATTGCTGCGCAAACGTAAAGCCAGGAAGCTATCGGTTTCACGGCTGTATCCATTAACTACTCTCCATAAATGAACGCCCGGAAGTTATCCACGTCACTTTACAGGGAGGCACGTTTTTTAGCATGACGTAAATCATTCTTAGGNTTGAAAACCTTTTCAACATCTTCACACTTAGTTTTTATGTCGGAGCACCATATATAAATAAGATATNGCATTCAAAAATACTCTTGCCAACTGCATCTAATAACTTTTTTAAAATGCCAAGTGGCATAAGAACTCTGGAAAAAATATTTGGCTACCTACAAGGGAGGGCGCGTTTAAGATCTTAACCAGCACCAGAATAAAAAAGCCGCATTTGGTGCTAGCCAAAAGCCATGCGCACTTATAAAGTGATAAAATGGAACATTTGTCGACATCGGGTCATAAAATTATGGCAGCCCAAAGTATCGGATTTCTACTCTGGCGAGTGGTAAACAAATGGCAAAAAGAACAAAAATCTGTTCTAGCAACCCACAACATAACTCCGGTTCAGGTTTTACTTTTAGCGGGATTAGAGGAGATGTCATCAGATTCTGAACCAATTAAGCAATCCGAATTAGCCCATCATTGCGGAGCTGATGCTATGATGACGTCACAAGTTGTTCGGTCGTTGGAAAAACGCAAACTTCTGAAACGCGACAAACATAAGAGAGATGGGCGGGCGATCCAATTAACCCTCACAGAAAGAGGAAAAAATTTGTTGCATGAGGCCCTTCCAAAGATGCTTGCAACAGATCTTGGGTTTTTCACTGGACTTGGCGAAAGGACTGGTGAATTTGCCGACGCTCTGACGATGCTCTTGGGAGAGCGTCCGCGTCGGAGAGTTCCGGCCAACTAATTTGCGCGTCAAGCGTGTACCGAAAGTATTCTGTTATTTTTAAAAAACTTTCGTGTTTCTGCCACTGCTTCCGCTAATCCAACTGGCTGCACTTCAACGCCGCTTGGGAACGCTCCCAACAACCGAGACGGCGTCATCGGGTCAAGCATGACAAATACACCACGGTCGTCAGCCCTACGTACCAAACGGCCATAGGCTTGCTTCAAACGTAATCGTGTAATCATATCGTCGTATTGTTTCTTCCCGAAAAAGCTTCGCCGGGCACGATGAAGTATCGTGGGACGTGGCCAAGGCACCCTATCAAAAACAATCATCCGCAGGCTCTCCCCCGGCACATCCACGCCGTCGCGCACCGCATCAGTACCAAGCAAGCATGAATTTTTTTCTGCACGGAAAATATCCACTAATGTGGAAAGATTCGACCGATCTACATGCTGAGAATACAAAGCTAGACCTTCAGCATCGAGTGCTCCTATGATGCGTTTATGAACTGCTCGCAACCGGCTAATAGCCGTGAATAAGCCAAGTCCCCCCCCCCCTGCAGCAAGGAATAGTTCTCGATAAGCTGCCGCCACCTGATCAAGCTTATCCTTCCGAACATCTTTCACAATAAAAACTCGTGTCAATGCACCGTAATCAAATGGGGAGGGAACCTCCGCTCTGATTGCCGGTTCGAGATTGTGGCACGCACCAGTTCGCATCTCCGCAGTTCGCCAATCAAAGTCAACGTCACCTGTGCCATCGCGAAGAGTTGCAGAGGTTACCAAGACTCCGTGTGCTGGCCCCACAACTTGTTCGGCGAAAGGTATTGTTGGGTCAATCCAATGGCGGTGCATACCCACATCAAAATCACGCCCATCGTATCTTTCAACACTGAGCCAATCGGCAAATCCCTCGCTAATATTTTCCAGCTCAAAGTTGAGGGATGCAAGCATGTCGCGCCATGCGGATAAAGGCTGTTCACCACGGTTGATGATCGATTGCACCAATCCCTCAATCCTATTGCGACTTTTTGTGTCCAGCTCACTTGCTTGATCATCGAGCTTTGACTCGAGACTACGTCGAAGTTCTCTCAGTGGCCTCTCTAATAGATACAGCTCGCCCTCAAGCTTTGACGCAGCTTCGAGGAAATTGTCTGGCAACTCTTTTGTGTCGCATTCGAGACTATATGGACTTCCTGAATCCAGGCTACGACTGTAAACATAAGATCGTATTTGACATAAAAATGCTTCGGCAGAGCCAACCGGGCGCGCATCAGCACAGCGTTGATGCCAACCCTCTCCCGGCAGAGATCGCGCAGCTTTTAATACCTTTCCAAGACACGCAATCAATTCATCATCATCCACTATCAGGCCCTCGATGCGTCGCTTCAACCCCCGCGCCCGGCTCCGTGTTCCCAATTCGGCACCTCGAAGCCATCGTCGGAGCTCGGCTGTTTCGCGGCCGCTTAAATAGGCGGAAAACGCACTGTCCGCTGCATCGAAAACATGATGCCCTTCATCAAAGACCATCCGCGTTGGAGATCCAGGACCAGAGAACCGACCACGGGTCGCATTTGCCATTACAAGCGCATGGTTGGCGATCACCAAAGTTGCCCGACGAGCTTCCCGAATATTTTTCTCAATGAAACATTTCCCATAATGGGTGCAACTTCCGTATACACACTCACCCCGCCGATCGGCAAGGTCGAGAGTATGCTGGCGTCCCACAAGGTCTATGAGCCAAGCTGGAAAGTCTCCACCGGTCATACTCCCATCTCGGCTTGCCAAAGCCCAGCGCGCTAATAAACCGAGGCCGATTGCATCTCTTTTGCGAATGGTTACTTGTTTTACTGAATCCTCAAAGTTTAATAGACAAAGATAGTTTTCTCTCCCTTTACGAACGACAACGTGCCGCGCTCTCTCCGAGCTGTTAGGGAAGAGCTTACGTAGCTCTTGATCAATTTGATGCTGGAGATTACGGGTATACGTTGAGATCCAAACAGGGGTTTCATTTTTTTCAGCCCAGAGACTGGCCGGTGCCAAATAGCCTAGGGTTTTTCCAACACCAGTTCCAGCTTCTGCCAATATCATATTCGGAGCACCTCCGTTTACGCTGGGTTGAAACGCAGCAGATACAGCAGAGGCATAGTCAGCTTGACTCGGGCGATCCTCTGACTCAACTCCTACCAATTGCCTTAATCGCTCGCGCGCCTCAATGGGATCAACGCCGTTGTCGCCAGGAGGAACCGTTGGCGCATATTCCGACCACTCGGAAAGCTGTGTCCAGATTTTTAGCCCTGCACCTGATTTTTTTGTTTTGTTTTCAGCTTTCAACGTTTCAAATAGTGGTTCCCCCCAAGACCAACCACCTATGGCCATTGTGCCAATTAGTTCGGAGATGTTGGAACTAGGCAACTCCGAAAATTGCCTCAACAAATTCAGAGTCACCCTGCGCAAAATAGAGGCCTCTTCCGTTAGCGATTTTGGCAAAGGTAGTTTTAGTGTCTTGGCCAAGCCGGATGGGGTCGGGATCGTAAATGTAGCAGGTAGAACAAATGCGAATAATTCAAGAACATCGAAGGCTTCGAATAGATTGAGGCCTAACCGACCTGCTACAACAGGCATATGACACAAGATTGGTCGTTTGCCCTCAATTATTCGTGATCTTGCAACCTTCAAAGACAGTTCCTGAATTTCGCCGTCCTGTGTAAGCCACACTGCAGAGGCCACTCCAGCAACAAGAATTGGTGCTTCTTCTAATCGGGAAGGGTTATTCGTAACCATTAATATTATTATAGCGAAAATTCGCAAATATTTAAAAACCGAAACCACATTGACGCCAGCACGTCTCCTCCATACTGTCCAGTACATAGTGGAGTAAAGCATGATCCTTGATAAAGAAATTTCAGAAAAAGCCAAGGCATGGCCTTTCGACGAGGCACGCCGTCTTCTTAAACGTATTAAGAAAAAAACGCCTAAAAAAGGCTATGTCCTTTTCGAAACTGGCTACGGACCATCTGGCTTACCACATATTGGTACGTTTGGAGAGGTGCAGCGCACAGCAATGGTACGACAAGCTTTTCAACAAATTTCAGACATTCCAACGAAGCTTATTGCTTTCTCAGATGATATGGATGGATTTCGTAAGGTGCCGGAAAATCTGCCAAAAAAGGAAATGCTACGAGAACACCTAAATAAATCGCTGACAAAAGTTCCAGATCCATTCGGTACGCACGAGAGTTTTGCCCACCACAATAACAACAAACTACGGGAGTTTCTGGATCATTTTGGTTTTGACTACGAATTCAAGAGTGCAACCAAGAGTTACTGCACGGGAGAGTTTGATGCCGCCCTATGCCGCATGCTGGAGGTCTATGACAAGGTG
This sequence comes from Rhodospirillaceae bacterium, assembly GCA_002711555.1. The sequence continues at coordinate 65,614 of PARQ01000009.1, forward strand.
ATGGGCATTATGCTGCCAACACTTGGAGAAGAACGAAAAAAAACTTATAGCCCATTTCTGCCAATTTGCCCCGAAACCGATCACGTGTTGCAAGTTCCTGTTCTCGAGACCAACCCCAGTAGGAACTCAATTGTATATCTTCGAGCTGATGGAAAAAAAATCGAAACTGAGGTAACAGGTGGAAAATGCAAGCTGCAATGGAAACCAGACTGGGCAATGAGGTGGTATGCATTTGAAGTTGACTATGAAATGTCAGGTAAAGACTTATTAAACTCGGTTCAGCAATCGGGTCGAATAACAAGAGAATTGGGCGGCAAACCTCCCCAAAACCTGACTTATGAACTATTTCTTGATGAGCATGGGGAAAAAATCTCAAAATCACGTGGCAACGGCCTAACGATTGACGAATGGCTGACCTACGCTCCCCAGGAATCTCTCTCTCTATTCATGTATCAGAAGCCCAAATCTGCAAAGCGACTTCATTTTGATATAATTCCTCGCAATGTAGACGAATATTTCAATTTCCTTAATAAATTCCCCTCAGAAACACCAAGCCAACAAATTGAAAACCCCGCATGGCATATCCATGACGGAGCCCCTCCAGAAAATGATTCCCCCTTAACCTTCGCGATCCTATTAAACTTGGCGAGTGTGTGTAATACAGAAGACAAGACTGTTTTATGGGGTTTCATTACTCGTTACGCGCCAAATGCCAGCCCTGAAATGAATCCCACTTTAGATTCACTAGTGGAATATTCAATTCGCTACTACAAAGATTTTGTCAAACCTGCCAAGAAATTTCGAAGCCCTTCAGAGCAAGAACGTGCGGCCCTTATTAAACTGGCAAACATGCTAGAGAGCGTAGGCCCAGGTACGTCTGCAAAAGATCTGCAGAATAAAGTATTCCAAGCGGGTAAAGAAAGCGGTTTCGAAAATCTGCGACATTGGTTTAAAGCTTGCTACGAAGTGCTTTTCGGACAAGAGCAGGGCCCACGCATGGGATCCTTTATAGCGCTGTACGGCGTTTCTGAGACAGTCAATTTGATTCGCGAAGTGTTGGCTGAGACAGACGCAACCTAAGAAAAAACTAATATGTGACCAAAGGCGCTTTCCCTAGTTGTTCATTAGCTGATCCAAGTGTACGTTCAACTGCTAACGCTGCTGCAAGAAGCGTTTTGTCTTCTCCTTTACGGCCGATAAATTGAAGTCCCACGGGGAAACCAGTGGAGTCTAACCCTGCAGGTATTGTGATCGCACACAAATTTAACAAGTTGACTATGGAGGTATTGCGCAGCGCAATCATGTTCAATTGTCGATACAAATGTGGCTCTGACACCTCACGGATTGTTGGTGGACTTATTGGAACTGTGGGCCCCACCAAAACATCGACGTCCGATAAGACCTGCTCTACTTCTTTTGCAAGCATTGTTAGTCGTTGCAACCGATGATCGTAATCAGAGGCTGAGATGTTCTCCATGCGCTCAAACCGAGACTTTACGTTTGGATCCAGCGTTTTTTTCCAATCAGGAAATTCCTTGTTAATCAACGTCGCAAATTCCGGTGCAGCAAGCCCGCCCTTAGAGAAGATCTGTCCTGCCTCAGAAACTGCATAACAAGTTACTTCTGATAACTTTGCTCCCTTCTTTTCGACAGCACGCATCGCTCTAACCGCTACTTCCGCTATGTTCGTTTCACAACAATCAAAAAACCAACTGCATATGCCCATCTTCAACCCCGACACGTCTTGCAAGCGCAAGTTCGTCAAGAATTGGTCAAACGGAATATTGGNCTCCGGGTCAATGACCGAAAACATCACCACTGCGTCAGAAACTGATCGAGTTATTATTCCAGGGGTATCNAAAGAATGACTTAGCGGAACTATACCTCTAGTCGACCAACGATTTTTTGTGGTCTTTAATCCAACGGTCCCCGTAAAACTAGCTGGCACTCGCACAGACCCAGCTGTGTCACTTCCTAACGCGGCTAATGCGGAACCTTCTTGTATGCTGACACCAGATCCAGAGCTCGAACCCCCTGATACGTGGGGTTCATCAATACTCCATGGATTCACAGGTGTTGGCCAATGAGGGTTTGTACCCAAACCACCGAATGCAAATTCAACCATATGTGTTTTACCCATAAACACGGCGCCAGCATTCCTCAAACTTTGAATCACTTCCCCTTCAGAACACCATTTCTTAGGCAGCGGATGGGGTGTGCCGGCATACGTTTCAAAGCCATTCAAACCAAACAGATCTTTAATTGAAACCGGAATCCCGCTTAAAATNCCCGCATTGTCGTTTGTCACTGGTGACCAATGACGATAGGCACGCAATCTNTCTTCATGTTCACTGTAGCGAGAGGACGCAGTTTCAATCATTCTGTCTTTCAGAGAAGGATTATTAGTTATCTTAGGAATTAGTTTCTCTAAAGGTAAATCAAAGTCACCAGGCATCTATTTCTCTATATGATTTTCGGTTAATAGTTGTAGTTTATAGACGCAATTTTACATCGAAGTAGAAATGTGACCTAGGCTTTTAGGACGAATCATTTTGTTCATGCGCGTATGACAATCATTTATCACATCGCTCGTGAGCCTGATTGGCGGNCTGCACAAGGTTTAGGCTTCTACAAAGGAGGAGACACATTCGACAAAGAAGGTTTCATTCACTTTTCTAACGCCAAAGAGATAAGAGCGAGTGCAGAATTGTATTACCAGGGCATGGCAGATCTGCTGTTGATTGCGGTTTTTGACTGCAAACTGGGAACAGCGCTAAAGTGGGAGAGATCTCGCGAGGGAAAATTTTTTCCTCATCTATATGCGTATTTAGACCCATCTGATGTAGAATGGGTCAAACCACTGCGTTTGGGAAAAAACGGCTTGCACATATTCCCTACTTTGGAGTGATTTAAAATGGACCTGCCATCCACAATCATGCCATTTCTGCGTCGGATAGACCCGGAACATGCTCACCGTCTNACCCTTGGCGCCTTAAAAATAGGTTTTGGATCTTCTGATCCTTATGCAGATCAAANGTCCCTTGCAATCGAAGTTGCTGGCCTCTCCTTTGAAAATCCAATAGGCTTAGCGGCCGGATTTGACAAAAATGCAGAAGTTATTAGCCCGATGCTAAAAGCAGGGTTTGGATTTGTCGAAACAGGTACAGTTACGCCAAAACCACAGAAGGGTAATACCAAACCTCGTGTTTTTCGGCTTCCCGAAGACGAAGCGATCATCAACCGACTCGGCTTCAATAATCAGGGACTAACGCCTTTTACAAAACGNCTNCAGGCGCACAAACTTAATATTGGNATCGTAGGTGTTAATATCGGGCACAATAAGGTTTCGACAGACCCCATCTCCGATTATATTACCGGTGCCGAGGCGGTGTCTCCATTCTGCGATTACCTTACCATCAATGTATCCTCCCCAAATACACCGGGCCTTAGATCATTGCAAAACAAAGAAAAGTTACATCGCCTGATCGAAGTAGTATTAAAGGCTATAAACAAAAAAAACAAACCGGTCTTTGTGAAAATAGCACCTGATCTCACTAAAGTGGAAAGAAGCGATATCGCAGATGTTGCTATTAATTCTGGCATTGCGGGATTAATTGTCTCTAACACGACCATAAAACGCGATGCCGGTTTAAAAAATCCTCTTAAAGCAGAAACGGGAGGGCTCAGTGGAAGACCATTATTGGGCCCCTCAACAGAATTGCTGTCAGAAATGTATGTTCAGACAAAAGGTAAAATTGCCTTGATCGGGGTAGGCGGCATAACTTCGGGTAGTGACGCATATGAAAAGATTTGCGCTGGCGCATCACTTGTCCAGCTTTACACGGGGCTTATTTACCACGGCCCCAAATTAGTGCGCCGAATTAAAGATGATCTTGCTACTGCGCTCAAGCAGGATGGCTTTAGTTGCGTAGCTGATGCAGTCGGCAGCCAAGCAAAATAAACTACAGCACTTGCCCCCAACCCAATCGCTGCGTAACCTCTAAGTGATTCTGTAGTAGTCATAACCAACCAAGAAGCATCTACGCATGTCGATCCAGTTTCACGCTCTTATCTTTAGTTGCTATTCCGCNGCATCGGTTGTTGCCATGTTCGTTTTACCAAAATATGTTCACGGTCTTAGTCATTCCACCTCTATACTTTTCGGGTTGCTATTTATCTTCGCCGGAATTCTTATCCAGGAAATATCTTCTCGCACTGCTAATGAGCGACAGGCTGTGAGGCGTCTCATCGTACTGCGAAAAGCGTACAACCAAAATCAAAAAGATTTGGAGCGTAATAGAGACGAACTCAGGCGAGTTTACGAAGTGCTAGAAAATTTCAAATCAAAAGGTGATGCCTCACAGACACCGGGCGATATTGAGGAAGTTGCATCCGAGGTAAGGGTTCTCCACGGGCTCGTCGAGCAGCTCTATTCCTCTGGCAAAACTGATACCCGACCAATTACGGCAGAATCACTTGATGTTGACCCTTCTGCAGAGCAGGGATTTAAATCACCCAGCGTCGGGGCTCGGGATGTGAATGACATAAGCCGCGATCTTTTAGTAGAAATCATGCGCGATGCCCTTCGGCATAATCGAGTGGACCTGCATCTTCAGCCCATTGTCACTCTACCACAACGTAAGCTGCGGTTTTTCGAAAGCTTTATATATATCCGATCAGCTGACGGCGAAGTTATTTCTCCGCTGCAATATGAAGGAGCGGCAAAGGAAAAAAATCTTAGCCTTGCGATTGATAACATGCTTCTTTTTCGAAGCGTGCAGTTACTGCAGAACGCCCACAAACGAAATTACTCAACTGCATTTTTTTGCAATATTTCGGCTGACACGTTTGGTGATCAAAAATTTTTGTCAGACTTCATCGAGTATCTTGAGATTAATCGGAACATGGCTCCGTGTGTGGTCTTTCAGCTTTCCCAGTCTGATCTGGCCAGCCGCGCAGATGACACGGGCCCGGACCTTCAGCGATTAGTAGATGTTGGCTACAGACTATGTATGAATGAGGTTACCGATCTAAACTTTGATCCTACTGGTCTAGCCCGGCTTGGATTCCGATTCGTAAAAATACATGTAAGCCACTTGCTGAAAAAAAATACAATGCCTACACCCGAGTCCATCTCAAACATAAAATTATCCCTTGATGAAGCCGGTGTCGATCTTATCATTGATGGCATAGAGACAGAACAAGAGCTGATTGAATTACTCGATTTTAATATTGATCTAGGACAAGGCTATCTTTTCGGCGAGCCCCGTATGAGTAAAGATCCAAGCGATGATACCAAACCTCCGGAACTACGTGTGGTTTAGTATGAACGAATTTAACCCAGTGCACTTCACATCACAATGATCCAACCCCGATATATAAAAGTCGTGTCAGACCTGAGGTGGAAATATGACTTATTTATTCTTGATCAATGGGGTGTTTTACATAATGGTGCCAATGCGCACCAAGGTGCAGCAGATGCAATGGCCAATATAAAATCAGCCGGGAAAAAAATTATTTTAGTTTCTAATTCCTCAAGAAGGGTTTCCGCTAGTGTAGATGGTTTAACAAGATTTGGAATAACTGCGGACCTATATGATCACATACTCACCTCGGGTGAACTAGCGTGGGAGGCCATTAAAAATCAGACCGACCCTTTTTATCGGCGACTAGGAGCCAAGTGTTTTATAATCGGCAATGATCGGCGCGAGGACTTCCTTGATGGCCTTGGTCTCAATCCAGTTAGGTGCGTAAAGTCGGCAGATTTTTTATTAGTTGGTGATTTGCCACAAGGACCTATCGAACAATTAACGCCAGTTCTTAATGATGCCAGAGCACGTGATTTAACAATGGTAATACTTAATCCTGATATGTTCAGCATAGATGCCAACGGAGAGCTAAGCCCGTGCCCCGGGCAAGTTGGAGATGCATACACCAAGTTAGGAGGATCTGTAAAAATTCATGGAAAACCAAATCTAAGTGTTTATAAAAAATGCTTCGAACTTGCACCAAACACTAAGAAGATTTTGGCGATTGGAGATTCACTTCATCACGATATAGCGGGAGCGAATAATGCAGGTATTGACTCAGTTCTAATTACCAGTGGCATTCATGCTTTTGAGCTCAAAACAGTTCCCGGTTCAAAAGCTAATCAGAAAGATGTTGATAGTCTTTGCTCAAGAACCGGAATAACGCCCACTTTCTGGGGAACGCGATTTATGTAAATACGAGTTAGCGCGAGGATGGCGGGATAGATAAACATAAAAAGCTATGTAAATTTTCAGAAGTGTAATGAAAGACGTTCATTTAAAATACCACACTCCACCTTTTAGTTTAGAATCACTAAACTTTGCAATGCACCACCAAACGGTTAGATATGACCAAACCTAGCGATACATTTAGAAGTTACGGGCAAGATGATTGGGAAAACCGCGCTCAAAAAGAATTGGGCGACGGCGCAAGAGAGGCGTTGAGCTGGGCTACCCCCGAGGGTGTGCCAATCAAATCTCTCTACACAGCTGCAGATCTTGACTCACTTGATCACCTAGATTCAATGCCTGGATTTCCGCCATTCACTCGGGGACCCCGGGCGACGATGTATACAGGAAAACCTTGGACAATTCGACAGTATGCAGGCTTTTCAACGGCGGAAGACTCCAATCAGTTTTACCATAAATGTCTTGCTGCAGGACAAATGGGTTTATCTATAGCATTTGATCTCGCTACTCACCGTGGCTACGACTCCGATCATCCACGGGTCGTTGGCGACGTCGGAAAAGCAGGTGTTGCAATTGACTCGGTGGAGGACATGAAGATCCTGTTTGATGGTATTCCACTTGAGAAGATGAGCGTTTCGATGACGATGAATGGCGCAGTACTTCCCGTACTTGCTAGTTTTATAGTTGCCGGAGAAGAGCAGGGCATCGCACCAGCACAGCTGTCCGGAACTATTCAAAATGATATTTTGAAAGAGTTTATGGTCCGAAACACGTACATTTATCCACCATCCCCATCCATGCAGATAGTTGCCGATATAATTGAATATACCTCAAACACCATGCCGCGTTTCAATTCCGTTTCCATTTCTGGCTACCATATGCAAGAAGCTGGAGCCACGTGTGTGCAAGAGCTAGCTTTTACAATCGCAGACGGGTTAGAGTACGTGCGGGCGGCCATAAACAAAGGGCTGGAAGTGGATGCATTTGCGCCAAGGCTTTCTTTCTTTTTTTGTCTTGGGATGAACTTTTTTATGGAAATTGCTAAGCTTCGTGCAGCGCGGCTACTCTGGGCAGAACAAATGCAGAAACATTTTCAACCTAAGACCGAACAATCGTTGATGCTCCGAACTCACTGCCAAACATCCGGCGTGACCCTTACCGAACAGGATCCTTACAATAATATTATCCGCACAACTATTGAGGCGATGGCCGGCGCACTTGGTGGAACTCAATCTCTTCATACCAATAGCTTTGATGAGGCAATGGCATTGCCGAGCGAATTTTCATCTAGAATTGCCCGCAATACCCAACTAGTTTTACAGGAGGAAACTGGAATTACTAAAGTGATAGATCCACTGGCAGGGAGTTATTATGTTGAAGCATTAACTGCCAGTGTAGCCTCACATGCACGTAAATTGATCGAAGAGGTAGAGAATTTGGGCGGAATGACGATGGCGATTGAGGCCGGCATGCCCAAACTACGCATTGAAGAAGCAGCTGCAGCGCGCCAAGCTCGGATTGATCGCGGTGAGGAGGTAATCGTTGGAGTGAACAAATACAAACCCGACCGCGAGGATCCCGTCGAGTTATTAGATGTTGATGATACTACAGTTAGAGACTCTCAAATAAAGCGTCTAGAGCGTGTTCGTATCGATCGCGATAATAGTGCCTGCCAGACCGCGCTCGATAGACTTACAGAAGTGGCAAAAAGCAGAAAGGGCAATCTCCTCGCCTCAGCAATTGAAGCTGCGCGTGCACGAGCTACGGTTGGTGAAATCTCTCAGGCCTGTGAAAAAGTATTTTCTCGTCATCGCGCCGCGGTCCGTTCGATCTCCGGTGTTTACGGTTCTGCTTACGCTGGCGATAAGAACTTTGCAAAAATACAGTCCCAGATTGAATCTTTTCAAACTAGTGAAGGACGCCGCCCCCGAATATTAATGATTAAAATGGGCCAAGATGGGCATGACCGAGGAGCTAAGGTGATTGCTACCGCTTTCGCAGATATTGGTTTTGATGTAGATGTAGGCCCGCTTTTTCAAACTCCTGAGGAAGCTGCCCGTCAAGCAATTGAAAATGACGTTCATATAATTGGTGTGTCTTCGCAAGCTGCTGGCCACAAAACACTGGTGCCTCAGCTGATCAAAATCCTTCGAAAAACTGGGGGAGACGACATTCTAGTAATTTGCGGTGGTGTCATTCCTCCTCAAGATTATGATTTCTTATACAAGGCAGGAGCTGCGGCGATCTTCGGGCCAGGCACAAACATTCCCTCCGCAGCAGCAGAAATTTTAAAACTGATTAAGAGCAGAAATTAAATACCTGACGTCATTTCCCAAGCCATTCCTTTTTAACTTCCAAAAACTTTCCTTGCGATATTGAAGTTCGAATTGCCTCCATCAGGCGGTTCATGAAGGTAATGTTGTGCTCAGTTAATAATTGTAGCCCAAGTATCTCATTAGCCTTTATAAGATGATGTATGTAAGAACGGGAAAAATTCATACAAGTGTAACAGCTACAATCATTCTCAAGTGGTCGTTGGTCCTCACGAAACCTTGCATTACGGATATTGATTCGAAATTTCTCCGGTGTCTTCTTCAATGCCCACCCGTGCCGGGCTATTCTAGTGGGGGTCACACAGTCAAAAGTATCAATCCCCATGCCGACACCTTCCCAAATGTCTCGCACTCCTCCTATACCGAGCAAATGTGTGGGGCGTACCCGAGAAGCAGCCGCGAGCGGTCCCATCGAGAATTCAATGATTTCATACATAGCCTCCTTGTGCTCCCCCAAACAACCTCCGACCGCTTGCCCAAAAAATGGTAGCGAAGCTATAAATTCTGCTCCCTCACGCCTTAAATCTTTGTAGACCCCACCCTGCACAACACCATAAAGAGCTTGCGTGCCATCATGATAACGATCAAATTCAGCCAGGCTCCGCTCGGCCCATTTGTGTGTAAGGTTTAGCGATTTTTCAGTGTATTTGCGCTCAACATTGGCGGGAGTGCATTCATCTAAAACAACAGCAATATCAGGACCTAATTGACGCTGAATTTTAATTACGGATTCTGGTGTTAATGTGTGTTTTGCTCCATCTTTAGGCGAACGGAATACGGCGCCCTCCTCATCGAGCTTTAAAAGAAGTTTGTTCGTTCTGACACTCCCCGACCCACTTCTGTTGCTTTTGATTTCTGAGCTACCGACACCGCTGCCGAGACTAAAAATCTGAAAACCACCACTATCAGTCAAAAGAGGGCCGTTCCATCCCATAAATTTGTGAAGCCCACCTGCCTTCGCGACAAGTTCTGGGCCGGGCTGTACTAAAAGATGATAGGTATTGGCGAGAATCATCTCGACATTAGCGGACTTGAGGTCACGCGGACTCGCGGCACGTATCGCAGCTTTAGTTGCACAAAAAATAAAGGCAGGGGTCATTAACTGCCCGTGTGGCGTGGTTAGGTGCCCCAATCTTGCACGAGTATGCTTGTCAGTCGCTGTGACCCTGAAGCCGAATCCATTATAATCAATATTTTCGGGCGACACTCTTCACCAGTTTTAGCTTAATGCAGGTTTTTGCCCGCTCAAATTTGATTTTGCAACTAGAGAAAAGCGAGTTAATCCCTAGCTTGTTTTGCAACAGCTCTTTCCAATCGTTTTTTCAGCCTTTTTGCTTCCGGCGTTAATTTACGATTGGGGGTACCTAACAAGAAAGCATCTAGTCCGCCTTTGTGCTCGATGGTGCGAATCGCCGCTGGTGTAACACGCAAACGCACAGTTTCGCCAAGAATATCGCTTAGCACAGAACTATTTTGCAGATTTGGCAAATACCGACGCCTCGTTTTATTATGCGCNTGGCTTACATTATTGCCAGCCTGAACGCCTTTTCCCAGTATCATACAACGGCGTGACATTTATTATTTCACCATAAATTGAGTGGAATATGCGGATTTTTTTTGCAGGTTNAACGACGTTTTAGGGTAGTGGAACCAGCCAGTCAAGTTGGTTTTCCCTTACGAAAGCGACGGACCAAGGCTGAGGCCGCGTGAGGCGCCGTCATTTCTCCGTTAGCAACCTTAGCACCTAACATATTCAGCTGATCACCGTTATCCAAATCAGAGCGAAGTTCATGTTCAAACCGTTCACGAATGGAATCCCAAAGCCAAACTCCCGCTTGTTTTCGTCGGACCCGCGCGAATGTGCCATCTGCCATCGTCACGCTCCGCCATTTTTCAATAACTTTCCATACCTCATCGATACCAGTTTTACTCAAGGCAGAACAAGTGAGGACTGGCACCTGCCAATTATTTGAAATTGGCCGCAGCATCCTAATTGCACTCTGATAATTGGAAGCAGCAATACGTGCAGCTTTTTCGAAATCTCCATCAGCCTTATTCACAAGCACGATATCTGCAATTTCAACAATACCCTTTTTCATGCCTTGCAACTCATCCCCACCTGCCGGGGAGAGAAGTAGCAAAAAAAGATCGGTTATATCTGCAACTGCAGTCTCTGACTGGCCTACTCCTACTGTCTCAACGAAAATCACATCAAACCCAGCAGCCTCACAAGCTACTAATGCCTCGCGACTACGATTCCCAATTCCACCAAGTGCCCCTGCCGCTGGCGATGGCCGTATAAAAGCATTATCGTGTCTGGATAGTTCCTCCATACGCGTCTTATCACCAAGGATGGAGCCTCCACTCCGTTTTGAAGTAGGATCAACGGCTAAAACTGCTAGCTTGTGTTCTCGTGCAAGCACGTGAAGCCCCAAGCTTTCGATAAAAGTNGATTTTCCGGCTCCTGGCGCTCCTGATATGCCAATGCGCATCGACTTGCCGGAGTGGGGTGTNAGCTTGCCCAAAAGTTCGGATGCCGCTGTTTCGTGATCGGGGTTACTAGACTCNAATAATGTGATCGCTTGGGCCAATGCCCGCCTATCGCCTGAAATCACTCCTTCATAAAGCATTCATTCACCTCTTTTATCCCACTTAATGTCCTCAGACCGTGGACTAATGAAATTATGAAGATTAGCGTAAAANNTTCAAATAAAGCGACTTGACTCATCCTCCAAGAACATAAAAACCATTTATTTTAAATGAATGATCCAGGAGAGAAAATTAACTTTCAACTAGCGTGCTTACGAGATCTGCCAATCCGTTAACATATTCAAAAAATTATTAAGCGTGTACTTAGCATATGGCGTCAAGACCTGTCGCCGAGCAATTTCGACATGCAAAACTCATTCACATAAGCCCCATTCACATGTAATGACTCCCTGCGCATACCTTCAACTCGATATTGCATTTGTTCATAAAGACGCAGAGCTCGCGCGTTGTGGCTCATGACTGTCAGCTCCAATCTATGAATGCCGGCATGACGCGCAAAATGCTCAAGACCCTCCATCAGCGTTCTTCCTAACCTCTTGCCTGTATGCTCCTGTAATACACCGACACCCACCGTAGCGGTAAAACGATTACGCTCNAGTTCACCTCCCATTATTACGGCCTCGCCAACGGGAAANTTTCCTTTCCACGCATTGAGAAGTAAATGCCTCGGTAATTCTTGAAAACGACCGATGATCATCCGCATTTCATCTATAGAGCTGGCTCGTTCCGTGGGACTACGCAGGAAAAAATCTGTTTCGGACAAGAGTTCGCGCCCAAAGTGAAATAAAGCTTCAGCATCATCGGGGTCCGCAACCCGGATTTTATAGTCAAAACGACCTTTGGCGTTACTCCGTGATGAGTCCGGTTTCGCATTAATAGCCATCCGTCCTTACCCCCATTCACCTTCCTGAACCCCAAATACCGGCTTCTGCTCTACCACTGAAGACAAAACAACTGAGCTATCGGCCTGCCCGTACCCCCGAAAGCGTTCAATCAAACCTTCGAGCGCCAAAATAGAGGGAGCAGCGAGCTTTATAAGGAAGCATGCTTCGCCAGTAATATGATGGCATTCCAANACCTGCGGCAATTCTATAGCCAAACGCCTCACTGCTTGAAATTTAGCGCCTTTGCATCTCAACCGTACAAATGCGGTGACCGGCAGACCCACTGCACTACGCTCNAGCTTTGCATGATAGCCAAGTAGAACTCCAGTGTTTTCTAGACGGCGAACCCGTTCTGCTACTGCCGGCGGTGACAAATCGACCCGTTTGGCTAAGGCATTAAAGGATAATCGGGCATTAGCCACCAATAATTTTACTATATGAAATGTTTTTTCGTTCATATTTTTACAAATTCAATTTATTTTACGTATTTTATTAATTTTCATTTACAAAAAGCAATTTTTTTATTTAGATCTTGGAAACAAGAACTATGGTATTAGGTCGTCCTATGACTTTCCGAAACAAGGAAGCCTAAATTGGATCTCATCCTACTTTCAAAGGCCATAGGTATTGGAATTGCGATAGCAGCGCCGGTTGGACCTATTGCAATGATGTGCGTTCAACGAAGTCTCAAATATGGATGGTGGCCAGGCTTCTTCACAGGGCTAGGCGCTGCCGCTGCCGACGCCTTATTAGCTGCGATTTCTATTTTTGGGCTATCAATCGCTTTAGCAAAGGTATTTGATCGAACGAATTGGTTTCAACCAGCGTGTGGAATAATTTTAATCATTTTGGGCACATTGATTTATTTTGAAAAATCNATCAATGCCNATAAAAAAACTTCTGCTTTACAACTACGAAACATTGCCGAGAACTGGCTAAGTGCTTTCTTGATTACCATATTNAATCCTGCAACAATTTTCGCCTTCATAGCTGTTTTTGGGGGGTTCAAAATTGGGGATAGCGCGGNGCATCCTATTCAGAAAATAACAGTTGTTGGTGGTGTGTTTTTGGGTGCNAGCATGTGGTGGGTTGGGNTTACGACTGCTGCGGCAAGTTTTCGGCGTGGGCTTAACCCAAAAACCATGTTGGCAGTAAATCGTATAGGCGGGGCGGTTGTCGTCGGGTTTGGCGTTTTTGCCATTATTGATTGGGGGTTTTTTTGAACTGCGAATCAAAAATCNATTTTTTGAGAACATAATCTCAATNTTAAAAAAACCTATTTGTCATACATTACATCCCTGCCCANTGCCCTGCACAGCAGTAGATAGAGTTTACCAACATCGGCAGTCATAAATGTCGAATGCAAGAGGTGTTCTGGATCAACATCTTCTGCCTCTCGCAATAATGTTTCAAAGTGATCAAAATAGCGCATTGCATAACGGCGCATTTCCTCGTCGCGTTGAACCTTTTGAGCTATCAATGAAACAGTTGCAGAAGGCTTATCACCGAGTAGCTTTCGGGTGAATATTCCTCGATCACCCTTTACATAGCGCTTCCAATCAGCGTCCGGCACCTCTGTCCGAAGAATTCTTATGAGGTCAACGGCTGTTGAATGCAAGTCTTCGATAATGAATCGAGCCGTCTTTAAAAAAAGGTTCCTTCGACCTGAGAGATCTAGCTCTTTCAGTTTTTCAGCTTGATCGGCAGCAGAAGCAGCAGCTTTGGTAAGAATTGCAGCATGTTTATCAAAATGTGTGCTTGCTTCGGATGTTTTCAAAACAACAGCGTCGGTAGTCTCCAAAAGATTACTTCGATGATCATCAACTCTCTCTGTTAGAGCGTCTATTTCAAGGCGCGCATCGCCTGTCGCCTGCACCAACGATTGGGTTTGACTTCCAAGCATTTCGCCAACTTCCTGCACGCGGACACTCGCCTCATTACCTGCTTCACCAATGTCGCGAGCCTGTTGACGTAGCCCTTCCGTTAAAGTCGCCATGCGGGAAGATAATTGATCGGTTGACCCATACAACTTTGTTATCTGTTCTGTGAAAACTTCACCCACAAGTTGCATCCGTTCTGTCGCTTCTTTAGACGCCCGCATGATCTCTTTGGTTTCGTTTTGGAGAGCCTCATTATTGTCATTAATTTGCATGCCGGCTTGCAATGACGCTGAAGTGAGCCGCTCAGCTTGGGCATTGAAATGTTCACCTGCATCATTCATTAACCTCAACCCCTCNACAAGGGCAGAATTCACTGATGAGGTTTCTTTGTCAAAATTTTGACCTGCCTCACCCAGGGTTTCGGCCACCGTGCNNGCTGCCTGAAGCAAACGGTCAACTTGACGCTGCAAGACACCGGATATTTCATCGGCTTGTTCTGAAGCTTGCAATGATGAATGTTTTAAAGTCTCAGCATGGTGCTGAATTTGGGTATCAATCTGCTGAGACCTTTCATGCAGGAAGTTAGCAAGATCCGACAAATATCGACTATCGTTAGCCAGCGCAGCTTTGACCTCGCTGGCACGCTCGCCAACGTGAGTGGCCGCTTGATTGAGGTCGTTCGTATTTTCATTAAGCGCAACCCGAATTTCTTTTACTTTTCCCGTTACATGATCGGATGCTTCNTTNAGTTCAACCCCTCTTTGGCGCATCAATTCAGCTATGGAGCTTGCTTGAGCTGCAGACCTGTCTGCCGCGTCACGCAAAGTAGCTGCCTGTTGTGTCAAGGTNGCGGCCATCATTTGNGCTTCTGTTACCGACGGCCCCAGNGCTTCACCGATTTCACTGACACTACCTTTAACTGCAACTGTAATCTCTGAAGCCTTTGCCTGCAAAAGTGCCTCGATCTCTCTGGCTTGCGACGCGGCATGATCAGACGCTCCCCGCAGGTCTTGTGCCTGCCGATCAAGTGCAGACCGCAGAGCGTCCGCGCGGTCAACGGCAAGATCGGTTGCCTGCCCTAATGATTGGGTTTGTTCTTGGAACATAGCACCGAGTGCTTGAATTCGCTCGGCCGTCTGATCAGATGCTCTACTAAGCTGCTCAGATTGTTGATTCACCGTGTCCTGCACTACCTGTGTTTGATGAGCTATGTGCTTTGCTGTTTCTGACAGATCGCTAGCCTGCGTTTTTAAGGCGCCAATCATATTTTCAGTTTCAACGCTCGACTTTTCCGTAACATTTGCAAGATTCTGGGATTGTTCGTTTATGACGAAAGTGAGCCGGCCAATCTGTTCTTTTGCTTTATCTACTGTGACACCAATTTGCCCNGCATTATGATTTATTGACTCTCTCAANCCCTGGCTGAGGAGCGCCACTTGCTGGTCCACTTGGTTTTTAAGTTCATCCATTCGATATTCAGCGGTAGTCAAAACATGATCCACGGCCTTAAACTGTTTTTCAAGCGCAAGCTCAAGGTGACCGGTAGCATCCGTGGCCTGCCGCGCCAATCCCGCAGCCATGCGCTCAATTCGCTCGCCAGTGCGGTCAGTCATTGCGCCGACAGCATCAGATTGCTCCTCCAGGGAAGATCTCAATTTTTCAGCCATATGACCAATTTCCTCATGGAGCTCGCTTGCCACTGAGGCGGCACGTGTCCCAACCTTTTCCGCAACTAGCTTGAGGTCCTCCGCACTTTCAGAAAGGTGTTTTTCCGCGTCGGCTGCTTGCTGCTCGGCATTACGGCTAGCCTCCTGCAGATCTTCGGAGTATTGCTCAAACAAAACACCAAGACTTTTTGCTTGTTCGGCTGCCCTATCTGATACACCACTCAAATCAGCTGCCTGTATTCTTAACGCAGCGTTTATATGATCAGAATGCTCAAGAGCTTGTTGGGTAACGCGCCCAAGGGCTTCGGCTTGGCCAGACACGGTAGACTCAACTTTACTTCGCTGTTGGTCAATTTTTTTGACCAAATCTTGCAGTGTTTCAACATCAACCATTAAGCGGTCGCGCATAAGGTGCGCTTCGGCTGCGGCCTTATCGCTGGCCTGACCCAACCCGGTCGTTTGAGATTCCATCGCCGCCACTAATTTAGATAGATGTTGCGTCGCGTATTCACTTACTTGTGTCAACTCCTCCGCCTGTTTTTTCAGAAGATCAGAAACTGTTGTGACACGTCCCTCGTATTCTTCGGCAGGATAACCCAAAAGATCAAGATGACGGCGCANCATTTCAGTATGAAAGCGAACATCATGAGCCCTGCGAAAAGATGAAATCCCGGCCCAAAGCATGGCTATCGGCAAAGCAAACCCAGCAAANAGCATGCCCATCTCATGAGGCAAGAGTTGCAAAGCAAAGTCCCACCCCAAGTGCTCGTGCACATAGAACAGGCAAGTTATAGCCCANGCCCCACTAAACCCCACCCCTAATCGGAGTATTAATTTTGCTCTGCGTTCTGTTCTTTGCGCCTCTTGTCGCAAAGTAGCGAGACTAGGGCCCGATTCGATTTCATTCGCCCTGCGAAGTTTGGTCACATTATCAGCCATATGTAAATTCTACGCTAAACTGGCAAGACGGGAAAGTAGGCGATTTATCATTAAAATTAAAANCAGATATTTTCCTCTTCTATTCGTGCATGAATTCGGGTTTTTGTGGCGCTGCGAAAGTGCTTGCAGGGAGCGCTTGAAAACGGTACTGAAACGGTCCAGTTTGTATAAAATATAGTTTTTTTAATCTACTTAAGAAGATTCCAATGATTAAGCTGAACCGAATGACCGATTACGGCGTAATGATTATTGTGCAAGTCTGTAAAGGCATGGACCGGATCACTACTGCACCAAATTTGTCATCAACAACTGGATTACCTTTGCCTACGGTGAGCAAAATTTTGAAAAAACTTGCGAAAAAAGGATTAATAACTTCTCATCGAGGAGTAAATGGTGGCTACTCGCAGCGTCGCCCGCTCAGTCAAATATCGGTGGCGGAAATGATTGAAGCTCTTGATGGTCCGGTTGTTTTGACCGCTTGTGTGGAAGGAGCCGAACATTCATGCAATGTTGAATCGCTCTGCCCCGTGCGTGGTGGGTGGGATCGNGTAAATACAGCAATACGAAANGCCCTTGAGGAAATTTCGCTCGAAGAGCTATGTATGCCAGCAANACTTCCNGAAGTAGCAAATAACTCAGATACGGATGAGTTTCGTCGAGGTGTTATTCAATGTCGGTAACCGCAGAAACAGCTGAAGCAGTAAAGGAATTAGGTGACAAGTATGAATTTGGCTTTGTCACCGATATTGAGCTTGAAACTGCTCCAAAAGGACTCAACGAGGACATTGTACGGTTTATCTCNGCAAAGAAGTGTGAACCTGAGTGGCTTTTAAATTGGCGATTAAAAGCCTACGCTCATTGGTTAAAAATGCCGGAGCCTCAATGGGCTAAGGTAAATTTTCCACCAGTCGATTATCAAGATGCCTATTACTATGCAGCTCCGAAAACAGATGTAGNTAAACCGAGTAGTCTAGATGAAGTCGATCCAAAACTTCTCGAGACTTATGAAAAATTGGGCATTCCTTTAAAGGAGCAAGAAATGCTTGCAGGCGTCGCGGTTGATGCCGTCTTTGATAGCGTTTCTGTTGCAACCACATACAAGGCCAAATTGGAAGAAAAGGGTGTAATTTTTTGTTCCATATCGGAGGCTGTACAAAAACATCCCGAACTAGTTAAGAAATATCTTGGTTCGGTTGTTCCGTATGGAGACAATAAACATGCGTGCTTAAATTCAGCAGTGTTTACNGATGGTTCATTCGTCTATATTCCAAAAGGCGTGCGCTGTCCGATGGAGCTCTCTACATATTTCAGAATAAATGCGGAGAATACTGGCCAGTTCGAACGGACTTTAATTATTGCAGATGAAAGCTCATATGTGAGTTATCTTGAGGGGTGCACTGCCCCCATGCGTGATGAGAATCAGCTTCACGCTGCAGTAGTTGAGCTAGTAACTCTGGATGACGCAGAAATAAAGTATTCTACCGTCCAAAATTGGTATCCTGGTGATGAAAATGGGGTTGGCGGTATTTACAACTTTGTAACAAAACGCGGTGCCTGCCGCGGTCGTAACTCTAAAATTTCATGGACCCAAGTAGAGACAGGCTCAGCAATCACCTGGAAATACCCGAGCTGCATACTTGAGGGAGATAANTCGGTAGGGGAATTTTATTCCGTTGCGATAACAAATAACTATCAGCAGGCAGACACCGGCACAAAAATGATACATCTCGGGAAAAACACNCGCTCCACAATAATAGCGAAAGGTATTGCTGCAGGTAAATCGGACTCTACCTACNGAGGACAGGTCAAGATTATGCCCGGTGGAGATGGGGCCCGTAATTACACGCAGTGTGACAGTCTCCTTATAGGTAACGAGTGTGGCGCTCACACGGTTCCCTACATCGAGTCACGTAATCCTGCTGCTCAAATAGAGCACGAGGCAACCACTGCTAAAATCAGTGAAGATCAACTCTTCTATTGTCGGCAGCGTGGACTGTCTGATGAGGAAGCAGTAGCACTCATTATAAATGGGTTTTGCAAAGAAGTACTACAGCAACTGCCGATGGAATTTGCTGTTGAGGCGCAAAAGCTCGTTGGCATTAGCCTCGAAGGTAGCGTTGGCTAANGTTTNATTTTTAGGACAGGTGTATAACGGATATGCTCGAAATAAAGAATCTTCACGTGTCCATCGATGGCAGCAAAATATTGCGGGGTATCGACCTCAATCTAGAGGCTGGTAAAACGTACGCAATAATGGGGCCTAATGGATCGGGTAAGAGCACACTGTCATATGTACTAGCTGGCAGTGATAAATACACAGTCACCGACGGAACTGTCTTATTNGANGGGAAAAATCTTTTGGAAATGGATCCGGAAGAACGCGCTGGGGAGGGACTTTTTTTAGGATTCCAATACCCAGTAGAAATTCCTGGTGTAGCTACTTCGACTTTTCTTAAAACAGCGCTCAATGCTGTAAGAAAATATCGTGGCGAAGACGAGCTAGATGCAATGCAATTCTTGAAGCTCGTTCGTAAAAAGGCAAAGGAGATTGCTGTATCCGATGAAATGCTTAAGCGGCCCGTTAACGTGGGGTTCTCCGGCGGCGAAAAAAAACGTAACGAGGTATTGCAGCTTGCCATGCTCGAGCCAAAGCTAGCGGTACTCGACGAAACAGATTCTGGACTCGACATTGATGCACTTAAAACCGTTGCAGACGGGGTAAATAGGCTTCGAAGTCCCAAACGTGCGATGCTTGTAATTACGCATTATCANAGGCTTTTAAATTACATAGTTCCCGATGTAATCCATGTTTTAGTGAACGGAAAAATTGTCGCTACTGGTGCAAAAGATCTAGCAATCGAACTCGAAAAATCAGGCTACAGTATGTTCGCCGATAGCCAAGCTGCGTAACGTATAAGCACTTTTAAAAATGGTAGTGAAACCAAACACAGCCCACAACTTCGCAAGCCATTACGATGAGATGCGTGGACAGCTTCCCGGGAGTCATCTCAGTTGGCTTCAGGCACTACGCGAACATAGCCTCAACGTTTTTGGGGAATTGGGCCTGCCGACAGTTCGAGATGAGCGCTGGAAGTATACCAACCTAAACAAAATCCGACAGGAAAATTTTGTCCCAGCTTCTCATATCTCGTCCAGCGAAAAAATTACTCTTTCGTCGGAAGAAGTAGCCCAAATTGACGCCTACAAGATTATTTTAATCAACGGATCAATGATTAAATCGTTGTCTGATGTTGATGACTTGCCGGAAGGCTTGGATTTAGAACCAATCGATGAAATTGGCGAAGAAAAACTGTCTCGACTTTTAGATTTTGAACGCACCCCAATGGCCGCACTGAATACCGCGGCATTTACGGATGCATTGTGTTTCAACATTCATGATGACGCGCGCATTGACAAACCTATTCATTTGATTTCGGTAGCTGGAACATCGACTGAGCCTGTAGTGTTCCATCCTCGCTTCATGATAAACGCCGGTCGGAATAGTAAGGTAACGTTCTTTGAAAGCCATATTGGTGGCCAAAATAGTAATTATTTTAGTAACTGCGTAGCGGAGATCGAACTTCTCTCAAACGCAACCCTGCATCATTANAAGGTACAGAATGATCATGAAGATGCCACTCACATTGCGGCCTCTGAGGTGAGGCTCGCGGACGGGTCTAANTATGAAAATTTTGTTGTTACCGTTGGGGCGAAGCTTTCACGTAATGAAATTAATGCACAAATCACTGGCAGTAACGCTGATTGCCGATTGTTGGGTGTATACTTGTTAAACGGCAAACAACATGGCGATCATACAACATCCATAGACCATGCCGCACCAGACAGCACCTCACACGAAATATACAAGGGGGTTCTCGATGATAACGCCCGTGGTGTTTTTCAAGGTAAAATTTTGGTCCGCAAAGAAAGCCAGAGAACCAATGGTTACCAGCTTAATCAAGCACTTCTTCTGTCGAAGGGGACAGAAGTGGACTCTAAACCAGAACTAGAAATTTATGCCGATGACGTAAAATGCTCGCACGGTGCCACCGCCGGCGAACTCGATGAAGATTCATTATTTTACTTGCGGGCGCGCGGAATAAATGAAGTGGTCGCCCGAAATCTTCTTATCGAGGCCTTCATAAAATCTGCGTTGGATGAAATCTCTAACTCTTCAATTCAAACAACTTTGAGTGCAANCATTTCTAGTTGGCTGTCCGCAGGAAAATGTAATGACTAATATTGCTGATCATCCTTCAAACACTTACGACATAGAAAAAATTCGTTCTGACTTTCCGATCTTGGNAACAGAAGTGCACGGGCAACCGTTTGCATTTCTCGATAGCGCTGCCTCAGCACAGAAACCCCGCCAAGTAATAGCTGCCATAAGCGCCGTATATGATTCTGGTTACGCTAATGTTCACAGGGGAGCCTATCAACTCAGTGAAGTTGTTACCGATAATTACGAAGGTGCCCGGGACAAGGTGCAGGACTTTCTTAATGCCGAACATCGCGGTGAAATCATTTTCACGCGAAATGCAACCGAAGCAATAAACTTAGTTGCCGCGAGTTACGCACGCAACAAACTGAATTGTGGTGACGAAATAATAATTACTGAGATGGATCATCATTCTAACATCGTGCCTTGGCAATTGTTGAAAGCAGAAAAAGACTTAGTACTAAAAGTTGTGCCGATAACAGATGCCGGAGAGTTGCGGATGGATATTTTCGAGAAACTTTTAACTAGTCGAACGAAGTTAGTATCTGTTCCTCATATATCAAACGTATTGGGTACAGTCCTCCCAGTNAAACGTATTGTTGAACTTGCCCATTCGGCTGGAGCGGCCGNATTAATTGATGGNTGTCAGGCCGTGATGCATGAGGCTGTCGATGTTCAAGGTCTGGACTGTGACTTTTATGCCTTTTCCGGACACAAGCTCTATGGACCATCTGGCATTGGAGTGCTTTATGGTAAAAAAGAACTTCTAGATGCCATGCCCCCTTATATGGGCGGCGGAGATATGATTAATACAGTTACTTTCGAAGAAAGCACATGGGCCGANCTTCCAAATAAATTCGAAGCTGGAACGCCAGCTATTGCGCAGGCTATTGGCCTAGGTGCTGCGATCGATTACATTAATGATATCGGGCTTGTATCGATTGCTAGGCATGAAAATGAACTTCTGGATTACACAACTTCAAAACTTAATGCGATCGACGGTCTTAAAATTATTGGGACTGCCTCAAATAAGGTTAGCGTCATCTCAATGACACTTGATTGTGCTCACCCCCACGATATGGCTACAATTTTNGATANGTCAGGGGTTGCAATTCGCGCTGGGCACCATTGCGCCCAACCGTTGATGGACCGNCTTGGGCTGCCAGCAACTGCACGTGCCTCTTTTGGCCTTTACAATAATCAAAATGATGCTGACCAGCTATGCCAGGCATTGGAAACGGTACAGGAGATTTTTGGCTGATGCTGGACGAGCTTCGTGAACTCTATCANGAAGTAATTTTGGATCATGGGAAAAATCCCCGTAACTTCCGTCGCCCCGACAAGCCCAAACGCGAGGCTGCTGGTACAAATCCCCTCTGTGGTGATCAGCTCGTGGTCTATGTGGATGTTGATCAAAATGAATGTATTGTTGATGTAAGTTTCCTTGGTAAAGGCTGCGCAATATCAATTGCATCTGCCTCAATGATGACAGAGATTGTTAAGGGCAAATCAATTGCTGAGGCAAAAGCCTTATTCGATAATTTTAGAAAAATGTGCACAACTGATGATTTTGATCTCGAAGGCGAAGATGGCGACGAAGAGATTGAACGGCTACAGGTGCTTTCAGGAGTTCGACAGTTTCCTGTTCGTGTTAAATGTGCCACACTGGCATGGCATGCTCTAGATGCGGCAGTTCAAGGGGTGGAAGAAATATCCACGGAGTAGGATATGACTATTCATAAAGAATTATCAGATTTTTTGCCTGGAGGGTCTGATTTTAAAGCTATGGCTGGATCNCCAGTAGAGGCGGGAGTAGCTTTGGCCTCAGAAGCAGATCTGGTCGCCGCGCTTAAAACCGTATATGATCCTGAAATACCGGTTGATATATTTGAATTAGGATTGATTTATGGTTATGACATTGGTCAAGATGGATCGGTTGAAGTAAAAATGAGTTTAACAGCGCCAGGTTGTCCTGTTGCTGGAGAAATGCCCAAGATGGTAGCTGAGACAGTTGCAAGCGTTAAAGGGTTCGGAGAAGTAACGGTCGAGCTTGTCTGGGACCCACCATGGACCAAAGAACGAATGACAGAAGAGGCAAAATTAGCTTTGGACATGTGGTAGAGAGAATGAAACGACGGATACGGGTGAAAATATGTCAACATCACAATTGATGACACTAACTGACTCTGCAGCAGAGCATGTGAAGGTTTTGATTGCACAAGCTGACAAACCTATAAAAGGACTTCGTGTTGGCATTAAGACACAGGGCTGTTCCGGCATGTCATATTTTGTCGAGTATGCTGAAGAACAAAAACAGTTCGAGGAAGTAATCCAAGATAAAGGGGTTACAATATTCGTTGATCCGGCTGCAACTATGTTTCTTGTCGGCTCGGAAATGGATTATCAGGAAGATAAATTTACNTCCGGGTTTGTGTTCAGTAATCCCAACGANAAGGGTCGCTGCGGTTGTGGGGAATCCTTCCACGTCTAATAAGGCAGGTTTTNTAGCAGCATTGTTGCCCACCATTATTCCCTCCACTGGTCGATGCNGTGGGCTGTTTCNGCAGGAATGTGTTTNTAATAGGGGTTGAAGAGCTACTAACTAAACCTCTTCANCTTTTATTTTGAAATGTCATNGGGATTGGCGAGCAATCTCCGTTAACCGAATAGCAGAAATCATTCTAAAAGGTTCTTACCACACACGCTTAAATTTAGACTGGTACCGCGACAAACAGTCCAATTACGGAATGTTTTTCTTCCAGCTACACTTTAANTNATNTTATTGGCGAAAGAATAATCAATGGATTTTNTGTGAGCAGTCGTAGGAACCTGTCANTACACAACAGTGTTTANNAATANTGCTGCGTTCGTAGGATCCTACTGTTATCATAAGGTTCGTTAATAAAGAGCTGTTTTTCGATACTCACATGGATGGAATGTTTGCTATGAACACATCTCAGGAAAATAAAAATATGCCAAAACGGTATTATCCAGACCTTAAACTTATAATTAATGGCGAATATATATCTCGAAACGGAAATCCCGTAATTAATCCGTCAACAGGTGAGGCCATCGCTGAAGTTCCTTTTGCAACTATCGCAGACTTGGAAAAGTCGGTAGAGGCAGCGTCAAAAGGTTTCCTTGAATGGTCAGAAATGAGCCCTGCAAAGCGCGAGGGATTGATGAGGGATGCAGCTTCCATTTTGCGAGATCGCTCCGATGAAATAGCTCAGTCTATAACTCTAGAACAAGGCAAACCAGTTGCACAGGCGAAAGTAGAAATTCAAAGGGCATGTGAAATTATCGAATGGGATGCTTCTGAGGGCCGTAGAACATATGGCCGAGTTATACCTTCACAAATGCCTCTTACACATACAGTACTGCGGAAGCCAATTGGCCCAGTCGCAGCTTTATCACCATGGAATTTTCCAATAAATTCACCAGGCCGCAAGGTAGCTGGTGCTCTTGCAGCCGGCTGCTCAATTATATTGAAAGCGAGTGAGGAAACGCCAGCTGGTGCGTTTGAGCTCGTTCGGGCTTATCATGATGCTGGTGTACCACCGGGTGTGGTTAATTTAATTTTCGGAGTTCCGTCTGAGATATCTGAGTTCCTCATCAACAGTGATATTACTCGTCTCATCACGTTCACGGGATCGATACCTGTTGGAAAACATTTAGCTGGCCTTGCTGCAGAACAGATGAAGCCAACCATAATGGAATTGGGTGGTCATGCCCCGGTCTTAGTTGATGAGGCAGTAGACCCTATAGAAGTGGCAAAAACGTGTGCCATTGGCAAGTCCCGAAATGCCGGACAAGTGTGCGTATCCCCAACTCGATTCTTGGTTCACGATCGTATTTACGATAGGTTTCTCGATTCGTTTGTAGAGAAAGCAAATTCGCTTAAAATTGGAGATGGTTTTGGTGACGGCATTGAAATGGGGCCAGTTGCTAACGAACGACGACTAGATGCAATGCAAGAGTTCATTGGTGATGCAACTGAAAAGGGAGCAACCCTCGCTGCTGGGGGACACCAAATTGGGAATCAAGGATATTTTCATGAGATGACCGTTCTGGCGGATGTACCTGATAATGCTCGAGTCGCTAATGAGGAGCCCTTTGGGCCACTCGCAATTGTAAATAAAGTGGCCTCGATGGACGACGCTATTAATGTTGCGAATAAATTACCTTACGGCCTTGCAGCGTATGCATTTACGAATTCTGCCCATGTTGCAGAACAACTGGCCCATAGAGTCGAGTCCGGAAATTTGTCGCTTAATCACCTTGTCGCCTCGGTCGCTGAAACACCCTTTGGAGGAATAAAAGAAAGTGGGTACGGGCGCGAGGGTGGCACAGAGGGTCTCGATTGCTACACCATTGTGAAGAATATCTCTCACCTAACATCAACAGTTTAGCAATATGATTCATTAGTTTACCAACATCAATTAGGTTTCAATCGTGATTAAGTATTTCTTTTAAAAATAGATACCAAAAAAAAATTTTGGAGCGGATAGTGGGAATCGAACCCACGCGTTCAGCTTGGGAAGCTGACAGGCTACCATTACATCATACCCGCAGATGATTTGTTTTATAAGGTAGAGACAAAAGGGTTGCAATCGCACCCTTCGCGTTAAAACTCCCAAGTTGTAATTGGTCACTTTAAAGTGTGGTTTTTAAGAGCAGTAATTATGAGCAGTGTCACCATAGGATTAGGTCCAAAGCTCGACCCGAAAAAATTTCGTGACCCAGACTACACGGCTCGGGGCGAACCTCGTGCGGAAGTTCCTCTTGGTGAATTAGAGACCCTTTGGTTCAATACCGGAACACTATGTAACCTCTCATGCGATAATTGTTACATAGAGTCTAGCCCCAGGAATGACAGACTTGTTTACCTTAGCGCGTCAGAGGTTGATGAGTTCCTTCACGAGGCTATCTATCGCCAACTTGGTACTAGTGAAATAGGGTTTACCGGCGGTGAACCTTTCATGAATCCCGATCTAATAAACATGTTGGAAAATGTGCTCTCACGAGGCTTCAAAGCATTAGTACTTACGAATGGCATGCGCCCGCTAATGAAGTGCTCCGAGGCCGTTCTCTCACTTTACCCTCGAGAAAAATGCAAATTCCGAATTTCATTAGATCATTTCACACGAGAAGGGCACGAGAGAATTCGTGGGAAAAATACCTGGAAACCAGCTTTACAGGGACTAAAATGGCTATGTAAGCAGGGGTTCCCAGTTTCAGTTGCTAGCCGAACTTGTTGGACGCATAGCGAAGATATTATGCGCAAGGGCTTTTATTCACTTTTTGCCAAAGAAAAAATTGCCATCGACGCGTCGAATCCTTCCAGTTTAGTTCTTTTTCCTGAAATGGATGACCAAATCGACGTGCCAGAAATAACTGAAAGTTGCTGGAATGTCTTGGGTATTTCTCCAAGTGAGTTGATGTGCTCGCGTTCTCGGGTGGTATTAAAGCGCAAGGGAGATCCCTCTCCAGTTGTTTCACCGTGCACCCTTTTGCCATATGAGGAAGCATACGATTTTGGATCGACACTTGCCAGCGCGCAGCACCCAGTAAAGTTAAATCATCCTCATTGCAGCAAATTTTGC
The DNA here is from genome assembly GCA_002711555.1 of Rhodospirillaceae bacterium. The sequence goes on from PARQ01000009.1 coordinate 91,910, forward strand.
GTCCTCGGCGGAGCCTCGTGCAGCTCTGGACCAAATGTATAATGAAAAAATTTCAAGGTTTTGCTTTGACAAACTAACCAAACAGAGGGTTAATCTAAAAACTAAACACTGCTGCGGCGCACAGGAATAGACAATGTATCAGAAACGTACCCGCGACATTAATGTGACGGTGAAGCCATTCTTTCTTGAAGACCAATCTGCACCAGACGAGAACCATTTTGTGTGGGCCTATCATGTGAAGATAGAGAATAACGGGATTCAAACTGTACAGTTGAGAACACGTTACTGGCAGATAACTGATGCGGATGGTAGAGTGCAGGAGGTGCGCGGGCCCGGAGTTGTGGGCGAACAACCTGTCTTAGGCCCGGGCGATGATTTTGAATACACTAGTGGAACACCTTTGCAAACACCGTCAGGCATAATGGTGGGCACCTATCAGATGGAAGCACCAAATGGAGAATGTTTTGACGTTCGGATCCCCGCATTCTCACTGGATAGCCCGCATCAGCCAATGCAGTTAAATTAATGGGCTAAAACTATGTGTTTTTAAAAGTCGAATTGTCCTGTAAATACCCTACATTAGGCTATAGATAGATATAGCTATCCAATGAATACATAATCGATGAGCTGAACGAGGTTTGAAACTAATGACGGCACAACAAACGGCGAATGACGCGGCCGAATCAAGGCCCAGCCGTGAACAAGCTGAAAAGGCTGTACGAACGCTCATTCAATGGGCTGGTGACGATCCTGACCGGGAAGGGCTCGTAGATACCCCAGCTCGTTTTGTGAGAGCGTGGGACGAGTATTTCTCGGGCTATAATGAAGATCCCGTCGACGTTCTAGAACGCACTTTCAAAGAAACGGGTGGCTATGATGAAATGGTGGTCCTCAGGGATATTGAGTTCTTTTCGCACTGCGAACACCACGTAGTACCTATAATTGGGAGAGTACATGTCGCTTATCTTCCGTCAAGCAGAGTCATTGGCATAAGTAAATTGGCGCGTGTTGTGGAAATCTTTGCTCGACGCCTACAAATACAGGAAAAACTAACAGCTGAAATCGCTAAGTCGATAGACGAAGTATTAAAGCCTAAGGGCGTCGGTGTAGTTGTCCAGGCTCAACACCAATGTATGACGACGCGTGGGGTTAAAAAATCGGGCGTCTCAATGATCACTAGCCACATGTTAGGTGCATTCCGTGACGATTCAAAAACTCGGCGTGAATTCCTCTCATTGATAGAGGGGAGTGGCCCCACCTCCTCAACCTAAATTGGCCTAAACTTATTTACCGAACCAATCTTCGCAAATTCGTGACGGTGTACTAGTATACGGTGTAGTAAAAACTAAACCTGAGTGGGCCTCTTGCCATGCTCGACTTTCGCCCAGTGCTTTTTATTTTAGGTGTTTTGTTATCAACACTAGCTGGCGCTATGTGTTTGCCTGCTATAGCTGATCTAGTAAGCAGTAACAAAGATTGGCAGGTGTTCGCAATCTCCGCGGGATTTACTGGCTTTGTGGGTGGGCTTTTTGTTTTTTCCAGTGCGCAGCAGGGTAAAAAAAGCATCAATGTTCGCCAAGCTTTTCTTTTAACCTCCCTTGCATGGGTCATTATTCCTGCGTTTGGCGCTCTTCCAATGATCTTTGCTGACCTGAATTTAACTTATACTGATGCTTTCTTCGAAGCGATGTCAGGGATTACTACCACTGGCTCCACCGTCATAGTCGGCTTGGACAATGTCCAGCCAGGTATTCTTCTGTGGAGGGCCCTCCTCCAATGGCTAGGAGGGATTGGGATTATAGGAATGGCGATCGCAATTATGCCACTTCTTCAAGTTGGCGGCATGCAGTTATTCCGTATGGAGTCTTCAGACAAGTCAGAAAAAATTATGCCCCGCGCAGCACAGTTAATCGCCTATATTGGCTTTATCTACCTCTCCTTCACAGTAGTGTGTGCACTTCTCTACTGGATCACTGGCATGTCTGGTTTTGATGCCATTGCGCATGCAATGACTACTATTGCAACTGGAGGATTCTCAACTCATGACCTTTCAATAGGTTACTTCGAAGATATAAGGATAGAACTTATATCTATTGTTTTCATGCTGCTTGGAAGTTTACCTTTTGTACTTTATTTGAAAGTGTTACGTGGTAATTTAAGAGCTCTTTGGCGTGACAGCCAGGTGCAGTGGTTTTTTACTATCGTAATTACAGCCATAGGCGCGCTTGCGATATATTTGTGGCAAACCAAGGGGAAGGATCCCATTACCGCCGTATCGGATAGCGCCTTCAACGTAGTCTCAGTGATAACCGGCACCGGCTATTCCACCACGGATTTTAGTACATGGGGCCCGTTTGCCCTCGCCTCATTTCTATTTCTTATGTTCATTGGAGGTTGTGCAGGCTCAACAACCTGCGGGATCAAGGTTTTTCGCTTTCAAGTGCTGTATGCAACCGCTCTAACTCAAATTCGAAAATTACACGAGCCTCATGGTGTGTTCCTCTCGTACTATAATAAAAAGCCAATTGACGAGACGGTTGGAAGTTCAGTTATGGGATTTTTCTTTCTATATGCCCTCTCCTTTGCTGTCTTGGCCACGGGTCTTGGGCTGATAGGACTTGATTTCCTCACAGCAATATCAGGGGCTGCTACAGCAATTTCTAATGTAGGGCCCGGTTTAGGCTCCACAATAGGTCCTGCTGGAACCTTCATCACGCTGCCCGACTCTGCAAAATGGCTTTTATCTTTTGGGATGTTAATCGGCAGGCTTGAACTATTTACTATTTTTGTGCTGTTAGCACCTTCATTTTGGCGCGAGTAGGGTTCTATCTTAAAAAAGCACTCAGGTGCCTACGTATGCGTGCCTCAAAGTCTTGATTGAATTCGCCCATAACCTCGTTGTTCATGTGTTCCCACAACCGCTCCCGTTCCGCAAGTGTTGCATTTTCAGAAATAGTACGGCTAGCTCTTACCGTCGTTCGAGCTGCCGCTTGCCCTCCACTTGCCGCCTCAAGCACTTCTATGCCGACTGACAGAACCACATCGTAACGCTCACCTTGATCAATTATAAAAGCACCACGAATACCCCCAGCTTTTTCTAACTTCACCTCAACCACGCTCGCCCTATCAATCGTCAAACTCGCCACTCCGTATTTGCCTACCGCACGCAAACGATCTTTGGCCCATCTTTCAGCAGCATCTAATAATTGGTCTGGCATTTCATGTTCTACGTTAGGAAACCCCAATGGAGCCTTGTAAACACGTTTAACATCAATATTTGCCACATTAAGCTTTATTTTTGGAAGTTTAGAGAATGAGATCGGACCGTTAAATGGTCTCTCCCGTGGCACTTCACAAGCACCCAAAAAGATTAAGGCCGAAAAAAAAACTAACAAGCATCTTAGATTAGCGATACTCCTCGTCATTCCAGCTTCCCTCTATCGCGCAATTCAGTTAAATCATCCTCACGAAAAATAGTCTGAATATTACAAAATTCATAGGTAACAACTATTTTTCCGTTAACCTTCCAGCTTTCTACTTCTTCATTCGGCAGGGCAGCCAGAACCAACTCAACTCGTTCATAAGAACAATTACATTTTGCACACAATTTTTTTGCCTCGTATACACGAATGTTATCACGATTAAATAGCTCAAACAGTACTGTAAATGGTGAAATACAACTTCCGTGTAGAGTGCTTGGTTCCATTTTCCGTACTAAATCTCGGCGCTGCTTCCATACCTCATCGATCTTTGCGTTAGGGGGCATTGATTCTTTTCTGGGCAGACGCTGAATCATAATTCCACCCGTCCGCCAGGTTTTATCTTCGCTAAGAGAGACCCCTAATTTCAATACTGCGTCACATTGAACCGATTGCTGGAAATAATGATGGGCACATTGTTCAAGTGTTCTGCCGTCTATTTCGACTATACCTTGGTAACGCTCTCTTTCCGGACCATGTTCGACTGTAAAAGCAAGATAGCCCTCTCCTAATAATTGGGCTGCATTGCTTTTTTCAAACCAAGAAGTGGGCAAACAAGTGTGATCAAACTAGGCATAACCTCTAAGTTGGCCGCCGTCCGTTGCGTCACAAACAAGTAAGCCTACCGGACCATTTCCTTTTATTTGTAAATTTAGCACGCCTTTATACTTAAATATCGACGCTAACATTGCGGCTAATGTCAGTGCTTCTGCTAATAAATGAGCTACCGACCTAGGATGGTCATGAGCAAGAAAATTTCGTCAACGGCGGCACCCAATCGAACTAGTCGTCCATGGAGTTCAAGCCCATCTAACAAAAAAGGGAGGACAAAATCGTTTTTGGGGGCAACCGCCCCATCGGCTACGACATACACCAGGCTAATACACCCTTCTGTGCATGAAGTCGATTTTCGGCCTCATCCCAAACTACTGATTGCGAACCATCGATAACATCAGCAGTGACTTCCTCACCACGATGGGCTGGCAGACAATGCATAAAAATTACACTATCCTGGGCTAACGACATTATTCGCTGATTTACCTGGTACGGCTGTAATAACTGGTGCCTGCGTTTTGGGTCACGATCACCCATCGAAACCCACACATCCGTAACTATACAATCGACCCCACGTACCGCCTCATCAGGGTCCTCGGTTAAGAGAACATCCCCACCTTCACTTCTTGCCCACTCAATCAATGTTGCCTCGGGACCAAAACCCCGAGGACAACCGAGACGCAGCTGAAACCCAAGTTTAACTGAAGCTTGAATCCAACTTGCAGCTACGTTGTTCCCGTCACCCAGCCAGGCAACACGCCTGCCCATAATTGGGCCCTTGTGTTGTTCAAAAGTCATAATGTCAGCCAGAATTTGGCAGGGATGTGTCAGATCTGTTAGACCATTTATGACGGGAACGGTTGAATGCTGTGCCAATTCCTCCAAATTTTCAGCCGATTTTGTACGTAACATTATGCCGTCTACATATCGTGATAGCACACGAGCAGTGTCTGCGATCGTCTCACCACGGCCCAGCTGACTTTCCGACTCACTTAGCAGCACAACATCACCACCCAACTGCCGCATACCCACCTCAAAACTTACCCGAGTTCGGGTGGAGGGGCGCTCGAACACCATAGCCAAAGTTTTGCCGCTCAGTGGAGCTTGGCTTTGGCTATCTCCCCTCTTAAACTCTTCCCCGAGACAAAGAAACCGCCGCAAAGCGCTCTCGTCAAACCGATCCAAATCAAGAAAATGTCGAGGCACCCTTTAATCCTTTTTCTCAGCTTTTTTCCTCTCTAAATGCTTTGCCACTTTAGAGAGCATACTTACGGCCTCAGCAACATGGTGCTCATCAATAATCAAAGGAGGAACTAAACGCAAAATATTGTCGCCGGCCCCCACAGTCAACAAGCCTTCGTCTCTGAGGAGCTGAACTAACTCGCTATTTGGCGGCCCACATTTGATGCCAAGCATAAGACCCTTCCCCCTTACACCCTTGTAGACCGTCGGATGCATTTCACACTGTTTCGCAATTTCGTGATGCAGCAGCTTGCCTACCTCCTGCACTTTCTCCAGAAACTTCCTATCCGATACGATCTCCAGAACTTTTCTAGCCACAGCACCAGCGAGATAGTTGCCGCCAAACGTCGAACCATGTGTGCCAGCAACCATCCCCTTTGCAGCCTTCGACGTTGCCAAAACGGCACCAATAGGGAACCCCCCCCCGAGACCCTTCGCAACAGCCATCACGTCCGGCTCGACACCAGCCCACTCATGGGCCCATAATTTCCCTGTACGCCCAAGACCGCATTGGACCTCGTCAAAAAACACTAGCAGCCCGGATTCATTGGCAATCGAACGCACTTCTCTCAAAAAGTCATATTCCGCAGGCCTAATCCCGCCCTCACCTTGAATCGGCTCGACTAATATAGCTGCTGTTTCCTCCGTCACTGCCGCTCTCAGCTCATTGGTATTACCAAATGGCAGAATATCAAATCCTTCTGTTTCAGGCCCAAACCCCTCAAGATGACCGGCATTTTTGGATGCAGATAGAGTTGCCAAAGTCCGCCCATGAAATGAACCGTCAAAGCTCAATACTCTGTAACGCTCTGGCTCACCATTTGCACTATGATACTTTCGGCATAACTTGATGCCACCCTCCACTGCCTCTGCACCCGAATTACAGAAAAAAGCTAAGTCCGCAAAAGATTGTGCCACCAACTGATTTGCCAATATTTCTTGGTCAGGAATACGGAAGAGATTAGATGTATGCCAGACCTTCTTGGCCTGCTCACTCAATACTCGCACTAAACGCGGATCACTATGTCCAAGTGCATTAACGGCTATCCCCGCACAAAAATCAAGGTAGCGGGTTCCGTCCGTTGATACCAAGTATGCACCATCACCTCTGTCGAAAGAGATATCAGCCCGGGAATATGTTGGCATTACCGCTGTTGATTTATTTTTATGTGAAACAGACATTTTTACCAGTTCAAATAAAATTTCGGGAAGGCTAGATAATCTGATTTCAGGGCTTGGCTGTCAACTTTCCGAAACTATTGAATGGCAGCCTAATACCATGTCGAATTTGTATAAACCTAAGCCTTCAACTTATAACCTTTGTCCAAAAGGTGCGCGGTCAACCACCAAAGAAATATATTTACTCCGATTAGAACAGCCACTCCCAGCCAGAGTGGAGCGTCAGCGTAATTTATAAACCCATACCGAAAACCATCTATCATGTAAAAAAGAGGGTTCAACATCGCTATTTTTTGGAAAATATCGGGTAGTAATTCGATTGAGTAAAATGTCCCAGAAAGAAAAGAAAGCGGGGTGACAACAAAATTCGTTACCGCTGCCATGTGGTCGAATTTTTCTGCCCATAGGCCCGCTATAACACCCAGCATAGACATCATAAATGAAGCAGAAAAAGCAAAAAAAATGATGGCACCAACGTTGTAGATGGAGACTGATACGAAACATGACATAGCTGCCAATGTCACAATACCAACCACTATACCTCGTGTAACACCAGAGAATACGTAGGCAAACATCAGCTCTGACCCACCAATTGGCGGCATCAGAAAATCAACAATGTTTCCTTGGATTTTTGCTATCAAAATAGAAGATGATGTATTAGCAAAACCATTCTGCGCTATCATCATCATGATGAGGCCTGGCGTCAAAAATTCTAAAAATTTTACTTCTCCAACCATTGCGGCAGCCCGGCCCAGCGCCAAGTCGAATATAGCTAAAAACAAGAGTGATGTAATTACCGGGGCAATAATGGTTTGCGTCCAAACCTTGAGAAACCGTCGAACCTCCTTGGTATAAAGGGTCCACAATCCGCGCCAATTTATAGCGCCGAAAGTGCGAGGCTCTCGATATTTTTTCAATTCAGCCATAAGTCTTTATTTCATTAAAGGGAGCGAACGTGAAATAGTTGCATATCAATACACTATAATTGTCTATGATGATCGATAAAGATACCAACAATCTCAACGGCACGGCATTGGAAAAACTTTAGCGCGATCTTTAACAAGTGGTAACTGCTATTCAAATTTTACGAAAAGTGATTTCAGTCGTCTATAATTAGTTTTACCTCACACAAGCAGGAATTTATTAAGTCGAAAATGAATTGTATGGCCAAAAAGAAAACGGCGGCAATTCTGTGCCGCCGTTTTGGAACCCTAACCAATGCCATTAGGAAGGGGCAGGGTAGGCTTGAGGCCAAGACTCCACGCCTAACTATCGGCATTCTTGGAAAAGTATGCAGTGATGGCCATCACATGAACTTAAATATTGGTTAAAGTATTAATTTTAAGTATGTCAAAAAAAGAACACCGTAGAGAGAAGCTCCCCCGCAAAGTTACTTTAAAGTCGCTCGAGAACGCTGCACTCTTTTATTTACAGCGTTACGCAACTTCTACTGAAAACTTGCGCCGCGTATTAATGCGCCGAGTTGATCGCTCTGCTCGGGCGCACGGTACTGACCGCGAGGAAGGCACCTGTTTCGTAGACCAAATTTTAAAGCGATATTGCAACGCAAAATTACTTGATGATGTTGCATATGCAGCAGCGCGCGCCACAAGTATGAGACAGAGAGGCGCTTCCGGCAGAGCAATCAGATCCAACTTGAAGGCAAAGGGTGTAAAAAACGAGACCATCGACCTGGTGCTTGATGAACAACTTAAAGACTCTCCAGCAACGGAAATCAAAGCAGCCTTTACCTATTGCCGGCGCCGTCGTCTTGGTCCGTGGCGTACAGTTGAGCGAGAGAAACAGCGCGAAAAAGATATAGCCTCTCTTGCGCGTCAGGGCTACTCAGTTGATGTTGCGCTTCGCGTAATCGATGCAATTAGCATTGAAGAATTAGAAATGGAAATGACATCGGAATCCTTGTAACAAATACCTAACCGCGCGACGCAGCGTTACTGTTGTGCACCTTTACAAAACTTTGTCCGGAACCAACCGACTGTTTCTTGTCCGTGGAGCCTGCATAAATTTGTTTTGATGCTTCGATGATCAAAACGCCGGCCAAGTCCCTAAACAAATAATTCCCGATTTTCTCGATAGCGCATGCGCGTCGTATAACTTGTTCCAATCGGGTTGGTGGGAAATAAAGCGCTTTTTCCACCCTTAAAGGAACAAATAATCCATCTTGTAATAGTCGCCAAATTTGCCCCGAGTTAAAAGGGCGGCTATGCCCGAATGGCGATCTTTTTTCAAACTTTGCCCATAGTCCTCGGCGATTTGGAACAACTGCTATTATGCGCCCCTCATCTTTAACGACTCTCCATAATTCGCGCAGAATAGCAGGGAAATTCTCAGTATCCTCAAGTCCATGCACGACTAGCAATCGATCAATCGAGCGATCAGGAAATGGTAACTCATGAAAAGCCGATAACGTAACCAATCCAGGAGATTTTTTTGGCCAATGTGTAACCCCTTGGGGTGCTGGCATGGCTGCAAGTGCTAATTCAGATCCATTACGGAAGGGCGTCAAATAAGGGATTGCGTATCCCATTCCAAGGACAGTCATTCCGTTGGTACGGGGCCAAAGCCGACGCAGTTTAGCTCCTATCAGCCGTTGGCTAACAATACCAATGCGACTGTTGTAAAAATTTTTTAAGCAAACTACGTCATTATACACAATAAAATATTACCACATTCTGTAGTTAATGAAAAAAGCCTCGTTCCGTGCTACCATGATTTGGAGAAAAGGTAGGAAAAAATGTTAACACTTCGGGTTACACCGCGCTCACCATTTGCGCGCAAATGCATGATGGTAGCACTTGAGAAAGGCATATTCGAGAAGCTTGAGCTCAGTGGCACGGACCTCTATGGAGAAAATCAAGACATCGACGAAGACAATCCCTTGAGAAAGGTACCCGCCCTAAGATTAGAAGATGGCACAACTCTTTTTGATTCTCCTGTCATATGTGAATATCTTGATTGGTCGGATGGGGATCCCATATTTCACCCTCAGGAGGGTGAAATGCGTTTCAAAGCGCTAAAACTCCAGGCATTGGGCGATGGGCTGACCGAGGCGCCTCAATCCCATTACAAAGAATTAGCTCGCCCAGAGCAATTTCGGTCAAAAGAAATGGTTATAAAACACGCAAATGCTATTGAACGAATTATAACCTGGACAGAAAAAAACTTTGATCTCGTCGAGGGGCCAATGACAATCGGCGGAATTGCTTTGGCTTGCGGCCTTGCTTACGTCAATGAGCGGCAACCAAATATTGATTGGCATCATAAAAACCCGAAGCTTGGGGCTTGGTACTGCGAGATCAGTGACCGCGAATCATTTCAGGCAACCACTAAGCAAGCCAACGCCAAGCGGCTTGGAGTGTCTAATTGATGAAGCTATTCTTTTCCCCATTATCCCCCTTTGCTCGCAAAGTGCGTATTGTTGCTTTTGAAAAAACTCTTACCAAGGAATTAGAGCTTTTTAAAAGTGAAAGACAAAACCGTCCCACTGAATTGGGACCAATCAATCCACTTCTGAAAGTCCCGACACTAGTTGATAATAACGGTAATTCTTTATTCGATTCTCCGGTTATTTGCGAATACCTCGATTCTTTAACATCCAAACCGGTCTTATTTCCCAAGGAAAGTATGAGTCGCTGGGCCGCACTGCGGCAGCAAGCGCTTGGAGATGGTGGCATGGATGATGCCGTTAAACTCGCTTATGAAGCGGGTCGACCTAGCGGTAGCCGCTCGCCATATTGGCTTGGCCGCTGGCGTCAGGCGGTGGAAAGTACACTTAACGCGCTTGAAAGCGAGGCACCTTCTTTCGCTGATAGACTTACAATCGGCCCAATCGCCATAGGCTGTTTCTTAGGATTTCTAGACCAGTCCCGTATTATCGGCGACTGGCGTGGTTATCGCGAAAACTTAGCGATGTGGTTTGAAGAGTTCCGCCAACGCCCCTCAATGCAAGAAACAGAATATAAAAAATAGATCAAACTGTTAAAAAAGCCCTACTAGCCAAAATAATATTGCGTGTCCTCTCCCATTGAATGACCCTCATTGCTTCGGAAAGGCGAAACCAGCGACAGTCAGACGCATCATCACCAGCCCGTAAGTCACCCGATGTCCAAATGGCTGCAAAGTCGATTAGCGAATAGTGATATTTTACCTTGCCCTTTTTATCGTGCCTGATGGTGTCCACGACATCGACTAAACCTAAAATACGGATTTCTATGCCTGTTTCCTCACATACCTCACGATAAACAGCTTCACGCAAAGTTTCACCCAATTCCTGGGCACCTCCTGGAATGCTCCAATGTCCACGTCGAGGTGATTTTGCGCGCTCGGCCAATAGAACTTGACCATTGCGCCAAACCACAGCGCCAACACCAACGAAGGGACGATTGGGATACTCCCGCGTCATGACCGGTACTCCTTATTCTACTTAAAATCGCACTTCCAGTTGACGAGAGCAAGCGCTGCGGTAAATTAAGGTTCGAAGTTCAAATGCACAAAGGATAGCTATGGAATACGTATTGCTCGGTAATAGCGGACTGAAGGTATCCCGGCTATGTCTTGGGACGATGACATTCGGCGATACAACGCGGGATGGAGATGCGCAAAATATTGTTGAGTCAGCGCGCAATGTTGGCGTTAATTTTATCGATACAGCGGACGGCTATGCAGCCGGTGCTTCTGAGGAAATAGTGGGGAAATTGACCAAACACGATCGCAACGAATGGATAGTTGCAAGCAAAGTTGGATCAGCAGCAGGAACAGCACCTCGGAAAAAGGCACTCTCCCGAAAATGGTTGTTAGAGGCAATTGACGCCAGCCTCATGCGATTACAGACGAGTTTTTTAGATATATGGTATCTCCATCACGTCGATTGGGAAACGCCGATTGAAGAGACTGTTCGTACAGTTGGGGAAATTATCGCTGCCGGAAAAGTTCGCTACTGGGGTTTTTCGAATCATCGTGGATGGCAGGTAGGCGAGCTCGTTCACACGGCAGTACAACTTGGTGTGCCTAAGCCAATTGTTGCACAGCCGTATTATAATGCTTTTAATAGAATGCCAGAAACCGATATTCTGCCAGCTTGTGCGCACTATGACATTGGCGTAGTACCCTATTCTCCGCTAGCTAGAGGTGTCTTAGCAGGGATTTATGAGCCAGGTAAAGACCCGGGGCCCGAAACACGAGCGGGGATACAAGACCGTCGTCTAATGCAGACTGAATGGCGCACCGAAAGTCTTCATGCTGCCCAAAAAATTAAACAGCATTGTAAAAAACGTGAAATGCAACCAGTGACATTTGCTATACAGTGGTTGCTAAACAATAAAATTATTTCTGGGGTGCTCGGCGGCCCAAGAACCATGGCCCATTGGCAGGGCTATGTAGAAGCAATGAATGGCGCATGGACAGAGGAAGACGAGGAATTGATTAACCAATTATGCCCTCCTGGACAAGCTACCACACACGGCTATTGCGACCCACGCTACCCAGTGCGCGGGCGAGTTTCATTAATCAACACGGTATCAAATTAAATACTGGCCGCCATTCACGGTTAGAGTAGAACCATTAATGAAAGCAGCCTCGTCTGAGGCCAAGAAAACCACACAGCGAGCGACTTCAATTGGTTCGCCCAGACGGCCAGCGGGGATCTGGGGTAAGATGTGCTTGTTGATTATCTCTTCAGGAATCGCCCGCACCATGTCAGTACCTATATAGCCGGGGGCTACTGCATTTACGGTAACACCCTTTGATGCATTTTCTAACGCAAGCGCCTTGGTAAACCCAATCATGCCTGCCTTAGCCGCAGCATAATTGGTTTGCCCAAATTGTCCCTTTTGTCCATTAATCGAAGAAACATTAATTATTCGGCCAAAGTGGCGTTCACGCATATCGTTAATGACCGCACTGCTGAGGTTAAAGCAACTATCAAGGTTTGTCCGCAAGACCTCGCTCCACTGAACCATTTCCATTTTGTGAAGAGGGGCATCACGCGTTATTCCAGCATTATTGACCAAAACATCAACGAGGACCACCTTACTCTTTACTTCTTCAACAGCATCGCACGAAACTCGATAATTACCGGCATCAAATTTGAACACCGGTATTCCATTTTTTTCCTCAAACTTTCGAGCTTCTTCATCATTACCTGCGTAATTTGCAGCTACGGAATAGCCTGCATCCTTAAATGCTACTGCAATGGAGGCACCTATGCCACGTGTGCCTCCGGTAACTAGTACTGTTCTGACCAATATTTCCACCCTTTCAGCGAATGAGATTAACCACTAACTATCAAAACCTCGATTCTAATTATGAAGTTGATTTGAGACCGCATGCAGCCATATCCTCGATGGCGGATTTGCAACCAGTTCAACCGCGCTCGATGCACATGGCTATACCCATCCCTCCTCCGATACAAAGAGTGGCCAGACCCTTCTTAGCTTCCCGCCGTATCATTTCGAAAATTAGGGTGGTTAACACTCTCGTTCCCGAGGCACCAACAGGATGGCCTAGTGCGATTGCGCCACCGTTGACATTCACCTTCTCTGGATCCCAACCCATTTCTTTATTAACGGCACATGCTTGCGCTGCAAAGGCCTCGTTTGCCTCGATTAAATCTAAATCGTTCACACCCCAACCTGCTTTTGTTAGTGCTTTTTGACTAGCTGGGATAGGACCTGAGCCCATTATCGCAGGGTCCACACCTGCGGTAGCCCATGATGCAATACGCGCTAATGGGACTATACCACGCGTCTCAGCTTCACTAGATTTCATTAGCACCGTTGCTGCGGCCCCGTCATTTATTCCCGAGGCACTACCAGCCGTGACGGTGCCATCTTTGGCAAAGGCTGGACGAAGTCTATTCAAATCCTCTAGCGTTGTATCCGGTTTCGGATGTTCGTCACTATCAACAAAAACGCTCCCATCACGTGTCGAGATTTCCACTGGCGCAATCTCATCTTTGAATCGATCTGCGTTGACTGCTAGTTTTGTTTTCTGCTGACTTCTATAAGCAAATTCATCTTGCTGTTCACGGGATATTTGCCATTTCTCAGCAACGTTTTCTGCAGTTATTCCCATGTGGTAACCATTGAAATGATCCCAGAGGCCATCTTTGAGCATTGTATCAACAAATTCAATGCTTCCCATTTTCTGACCATTGCGCATTTGCGCGCAATGAGGTGCTTGGCTCATGTTTTCCTGCCCACCAGCAACAACAATTTTTGCATCACCCAAAGTTATTGATTGCATGGCCATCGCAACACTTCTTAACCCAGAACCACAAAGCTGATTGATCTGCAGTGCCGTTTTTTCAAAAGGGATTTCTGCCTTAACTGCTGCTTGGCGAGCGGGATTTTGCCCTTGTCCAGCAGTTAAAATTTGCCCCATAATGATTTCATCCACTTCATCAGGTGCAACTTTCGCTCTACTTAAAGCCTCCATAACTGCTACTGCGCCCAAATGTGCGGCGGGTGTTCTACTAAAGCTTCCTAAAAAAGCCCCCACGGGCGTTCTAGCAGCCCCAGCGATCACTACATCAGTCATAATAATTAATCCCTACCCAACACTCTGTTATAATTTGCAAATGTGCCATGATTATGCAGCCCCTTATAATGGCTTCTAGCGTCTCTAATCACAATTGGTCTACGATGGTTTCAATGTCAATTATCTAAGATAATTCTGCAAACAATTTAAACTCATATGCAAAAGTATTCAAAAGTAGTCCCCCTTTGTCACACCTTATACATTATCATCTGCTGGAAATTCTCTATCTGGATTCATTAATCGCCACTGTTTTGAGTTACGATGTGGAAGAGCTTTGAGAATCTGATACCGTTGATCATCCGTCATGTGGAACCATTCTTCAACCTCTTTTGGATAACGAAGACATCCGCAACACATTAACACTCCATCAAACTTACGAGTATGACAAATGCCCTTACAGGGAGAGTTAAGATAAGCCATGTTTGTCGCCCTCTATTTCTCAAATTGCTAGGAAAAGCGCCCTTATACTCAATATTTATTCCAAATATGTTTATTTTCAAAGAACGTAGGAGGTCAAAAATTGTCTAAGCGTTCAGCCCGTAATTGTTTACCTAAAAATCACACTTGCAACGAGGAACTATTTTTACCTAAATCTCCATATACTTTTACCTTTTAATCCACATGACATTAGCCTGAAATGTAACCGTTAGATTGTCGATGGAAAAAGTGTTTCTCTTTTGAGTTGTCATAAAGTTGTTTCTATCTTTAATCCCTCAACATACTATCCGTTCGAGAATACTGTTGTGAGATAATTAAAAAATTGAGGAGTTTTATGAGCCACAACCATCCTTTGCGCGGAATTAAGGTTTGCGATTTTGCTGCTGGTATTGCTGGGCCCTATGCCAGCATGATGCTGGCACAATACGGCGCAGACGTTGTTAAAGTGGAAGCGGTTGATGGCGACTGGATACGCAACACAGGCGGTCGTTTAAAAGGAGACCACGGAGCCCAATCTTTAGTCACAGCGCGCGGCAAACGATCTCTGGCAATAAATTTGAAACATCCAAAAGGGCATGAGATAGCGCTAAAGCTTGCGGCTGGTGCGGACATAGTTACCGAGAGTTTTAGACCTGGCGTGATCAAACGCCTTGGTCTCGATTATCCAACGGTGAAGAAGGTGAACCCAAAAGTCATATATCTTTCCGTGTCAGGTTTTGGGCAGTCCGGGCCGCATGCTCAGCGCGCCGCTATGGATCTAATATTGCAAGCTTTTTCAGGGCTGATGTCAGTCACGATAGACTCAAGCAATCAACCCATACGGGTAGGTATCTCAATAGTTGATTACTTAACCGGTCTTTACGCCCTACAAGCGACAATGGCCGCCCTAATTTCAAAATCAGTAGGATCTTCAGGCGAACACCTTGATATAAGCCTCATGCAGGCAGCTTTAGCACCACAAGCTGCTCAATTAATAAGGCAACACGTTAGCGGGCATCAACCTCATGCCTTTGGTATGCCGGTAGGTACATTTCGTGCAAAAGACGGATACGTTACAATTTCGGGAGCAAAACCTGAACATTTTATTCAAACTTGCGATCTATTGGATCGGGAAGATATCAAAAATCACCCCCAGTTTGCCACACACCAAGACCGCATTGCCAATGCAGAAAAGATTAATTCGATGATGCAAGAAACTATAATAGGGCAAACCTGTGAATACTGGGTAGACGCTTTCAATAAAACAGGCCTTATGTGTGCAAAAGTAAATGATTACGATGATGTGCTAAATGACGAACATTGCCAATTAATAAATAGCTTCACATGGATTGAACAGGCTGGGGTTGGCGAAATCCCAGTCGTAAATCCACCGGGACCAGCAATGCTGAAAGAGAATGACGGCAGGGGGCACGCGCCTAATATCGGTGAACATTCAAGTGCTGTGCTCGAGGAGCTTGGTTACAGCCAAACTGAAATTAAAGAATTTTCCGAAGCTGGGGTAGTTAATCTCGGTTTGCAATCTACAAATTAAGGCTCAGAAAGGAGAAATTTGTGACTAACCCTGTCGTTCTTTATGAAATAAATGATCGCGTCGCCACTATTACAATTAATAGGCCCGAAAAATTAAATGCGCTAAATGACGAGGTCATTACTGGCCTCCGTGATGCGATGCATCGCTTTAAAATGAGTGACGAGGCTGTAGCCATAGTAACGGGCGCCGGCACCCGCTCATTCTCTGCCGGCGCTGATGTTAACGGACCGCCGCGCAACCCCCCAACCTGGACTGCAATTCCTGGTGTCGGACTCGATCTGGACAAACCAGTGATTGCTGCTGTCTCCGGCTACTGTATTGGGGCAGCAATAGTATTGGTGCAATTTGCTGATCTCGCTGTTGCCGCTGAAAATGCAGTCTTTCACTACCCAGAAACCCAATTAGGTGTCTCAGGAGGCATGATTGCAAGTATGGCAGCTCGCATACCCCATAAGGTTGCTATGGAATTATTAATTGCAGGCACAAAATTTTCGGCTCAACGAGCTTATGAAGTTGGAATGGTCAATAGGGTAGTACCAGATGGACAGCATATAGATGCAGCAATGGAATATGCAGTAAAACTTCGCAACAGTGCTCCATTAGTAATGAGCATGTTAAAACGCTTTGTCCGCGATGACATATTACCCAAAGGCCCAGTGGAGCGTGCCGGAATTGCACTTCGCGAAACACAAAAGATTGACCAAAGTGAGGACAAACGGGAGGGTCTCAGTGCCTTTAAGGAAAAACGCAAACCCAACTTCAATGGCCGGTAATTACAATGGCGAGGTGCCACAAATTCATTCCCTCCCCGAGCACTGTTCATTGGGGTTATTTTGATGGATCACTAACTTCGATTGGTGAGGTTGAATCTGGAGATACCCTGATAATCGAAACAATCTCCGGTGGGCCAAGCGACCTACCCGATGACCAAAGCCTCGAAATCTTGCCTGTCCACCATGACATCCATGCAAATTGTCAGAGGGACGGTGGGGGGCATATTTTAACGGGTCCGATTTCAATAAAGGATGCAAAACCTGGCGATATGCTTGAAGTGAAGATTAAGGATATCGAACTGAACTTTAATTGGGGGTTTAATAGGATACGCCCGTTATCCGGCACGTTACCCGAAGATTTTCCCCGTTACCATCTGACTACGATACCACTCGACACTGAAAAAATGACTGCTGCTTTGCCCTGGGGCACCGAGCTGCAACTTAATCCATTCTTTGGTGTCATGGGCACAGCGCCGCCTCGAGAATGGGGACGTCAACCATCAACAATACCACGCGCATTCGGAGGAAACCTCGACATAAAATTACTCACGAAAGGAGCAAAACTTTTTCTGCCGGTTTTCGTTGAAGGAGGATTATTTTCTGTTGGTGACGGCCATGGCTGCCAAGGGGATGGCGAAGCAAATGGCACCGCTATCGAAACAGGCCTCAGAGGTAATTTTGAAGTTTTTCTACACAAGAATATAAATCTATCTATGCCAAGAGCAGAAACTGCAACACATTTTATTTCTATCGGCATTGATCCCTCTTTGGATAATGCGGCCAAGCAAGCTTTGCGCGAAATGATTCAATTTATTTGTGACAACTCAAACTTGTCGAGGGAGGAAGCTTACACGTTATGTAGTCTCGCCGCGGACATGCGTGTCAGCCAAACAGTGAACATACACAAAGGTATTCATCTTATGATGCCAAAGTCCGCATTACGGGGCTAAAGATAATTAGGGTGTAGAAAGCCATTCAGCCACTGGCTTCCACAATGTCTTCTCAGCTGAACGGCCAACGACCATCCCTACGTGTCCAGCAGCAGGTTCAAGATAAGTCACTTGTGGCAGACTTTCGCCTAGTGCAATTGCTGAGTCTGGCGGCACAATGCGATCATTGGCTGGCACGACTACAAGCGCAGGTTTGTTAAAAAAAGCGGGGTTTACAGCGTAACCATCGACTATCCATTCGCCCCTCGCCGGGCTATTACTTCCATACCAATCATAAACACATTCTCGTGCAACTGATGCTACCAACGGCACTCCATCATTAACCCAATCCTCGACAGCAACAAATGCATGAGCGTCTGGTGTTCCGGGATCTTTTTCAGAGAATGAAACGAACTTTCGCTCAACTAAAAGGGGGTCAAGTGCACTGAAACAAATCTGCAAAACTTCAGGCGACATTTCGTCAACTAATTTGATCGAAGGTTCCAAGGCTGAATAAAGGGTTGCCATAGCATTGGCATAAGCTAACCCTACGTTATGAAAATTCCAGGGTGTGGCCAATAAAACAAGGTTGTCTATTTTCGCTGCGTTGCGAAGCGACATGCCCATCGCAAGCATCCCACCCATACAGTAACCAATTACTGAAACAGACGGACAATCCGTTGAATCGGCGACCCAGCCTAGAACATGATCCAAACGCTTTACATAATCACCAATTGAAAATGACCGTTCACTTTGGCTTGGCGTACCCCAGTCGACTACGAAAGGACGAAATCCCTCGCCTGCCAGCCAACGAACAAAACTACGTTCCTCACTTAAATCTAAAATATAGTGTCTATTAATTAGTGATGGAATTACGATGACAGGCCTGGTTCTTTCTGCATCACCATAATCCAGAAGCCGGGTAGACCCCTTAGTCCAAACTACCGGTGGATCCTCCAGCTCCCGCCGATAAGGGTGATCAAGGTAGACCTGGACGCCCTTCATAAAGGCCGACAGTCTTTCCCGACTTAGCCTCTCAACCCGGGCCGCAAAACCTTCAGTCCTCTGGCTTCGAAGTGCGCCGAGAATCTTTTCTCCGGCTTTTTCTAGTTTTGGGCTCCAATTTAGCGATCCGTTCCTCAAGAGCGGTAACGCGGCATTCGAGCTTATGTAAAGGTTCATAGCCATCATCAGATGAAAAGGAAGTGGCCTTGGTCCGAGCCGCGGGGTTACCATAGAGTGATTGACCGGCAAATGCGCGGAGTATTGCATCAAAATCCGGACCTCCTTCGGTTTTTGCCTCTGGTGAGGAATCTGCAGCCTGAAAGATGTAAAGCCAAGGAAACATTGCAGCCAAATTTATCTCAGGTGCTTTTTTCTCGAATGCAGCAAATGCCCTGCTCATTGTATCCACAGTTTGCGGATCAGTTGCTATCGTCGAAATGTGTTCCCGCCACAAATCAAGATAACGTTTCGCTAAATCATCGCTATCTGACATACCAACAGTATATCCGCTTGAACAATTTAGAGCTAGCCGGGAAATTTTTACGTTAAAGAGCCCACCACTTAGGGCTTTCAGAAGTATGCAACGCAGTATAGGTTAGCAAAATTACACCTGTTTGAGAATTAACCGAAATTATCGGGGCGTGCAGCTATGTCAGCGAAAAAAGATGGGGATGAGCCTGTTACCATTAAAAAATATGCGAACCGCAGGCTCTATAATACTTCTACTAGCAGCTACGTGACACTCGATTACCTGTGCCAAATGGTGAAAGACGGTATCGACTTCATAGTTTATGACGCTAAAACCGATGAAGATATAACACGGTCCGTTCTGACACAAATAATTGTTGAAGAGGAGGCAAAGGGAGAAAACTTGCTTCCCATTGGATTTCTCCGCCAGATCATTGGCTTTTACGGAGATAACATGAAGGGAATGATGATCCCCCAATACTTGGAGCATTCCATGAAGACCTTTGCTGAAAACCAAGACCAGCTGCAATCCTATTTTCAAGGAACCATGGGAAAAATATTTCCATTCGGTTCACTCGATGAAATAGGCAAACAAAATCTCGCTATGTTTCAGCAAACGCTGAAAATGTTTTCAACTTCTGAGCAAACTACTGACCAAAAAAATGCGTCAGAAGAAGTAAAAAATCGAGAAAAAAATTCAGAAAACGAAGAAGTTCATGAACTGCGTAAACGACTTGACGAAATGCAACGTCAAATTAACAAGATGTCAGAATAGCCCCCAATTTTTTTATTGAATCCAAAAGCCTGCTAAGCGACAAATATTTGTCAGCACTAGGCAACTAGTTTGTTGCATCATTCTTTAAACAGTGGAGCAAGAAAAACACTCGAAATTAGATTTATTTTTTTGCTCGGGAACGTAGTCTATGACCAACACAATTCTATCATGCCTCGAAAAGGGTCTTTCTAAGGACGTAGCCATAAGCGCGCCAGGTCGCACGAGCTCTACTTTTCAGGAGCTTCGCAACCATATTGAAATTACAGCAGCCGCACTTAATTCGCGCGGCATAGGAAGAAATGATAGGGTGGCGATCGTCTTACCAAATGGCCCAGAGATGGCATCGGCTTTTTTAGCAGTTGGTGCGTGCGCTACAACTGCCCCACTTAATCCAGCTTACACGGCTGACGAATATGATTTTTATCTCTCTGATCTTGGCGCCAAGGCACTGATAGTTGAAAAAAATAGCAGTTCCCCCGCGATAGAGGTTGCCAAAGCGCGCAATATAAACGTAATCGAAATTGCCTGGTCCGAAACCGATCCTGCAGGGTCCTTCGCATTTATTGGCGAGCAAACTAACAATCCCATCCATGGAGGCATGGCCGAGCCTGACGATATTGCATTAGTTTTACATACTTCTGGCACCACCTCGCGGCCAAAAATAGTCCCGCTGTCGCACGTCAATATTACTGCCTCAGCGAGACACATTGGAGACACCTTGTCACTATCGAACTCCGATAGATGTATGAATATTATGCCGCTTTTCCATATTCACGGATTAATCGCAGCTGTGTTATCATCAGTGGCAGCTGGCGGCTCAGTATTCTGCTGTCCCTCTTTTAATGCTTTAAGAGTGTTCAGCTGGTTCGATGAGGCTGCCCCCAACTGGTACACAGCGGTACCAACAATGCACCAAGCAATACTATCTAGAGCCATACGTAATGCGGAGATTACAGCCAAAATATCGTTACGCTTTATTCGCTCTTCATCCTCATCATTGCCCCCTCCAATCATGCTGGAACTAGAAGAAACTTTTGGTGCGCCGGTGATCGAGTCTTACGGAATGACAGAGGCAGCTCATCAAATGACAAGCAATCAGTTACCTCCGGGGCAACGCAAACCAGGTTGCGTTGGCGTTGCCGCCGGGCCGCGAGTTGAGATAATGGGAGAGGGCGGTCAAATACTACCGAAAGGCGACGTAGGGGAAATAGTAATTCGCGGTTCAAATGTAACCAGCGGCTACGAGAACAACCCAGCTGCAAATAAAGATAATTTTAGAGAAGGATGGTTTTGCACCGGAGACCAGGGCCTGCTTGATCCGGATGGGTTTCTCAAAATTACGGGTCGGTTAAAGGAAATTATAAATCGCGGAGGTGAGAAGATCGCACCCCTAGAAGTCGATAATGTCATTCAAGCCCACTCGGCAGTAGCACAGGTGGTCACATTTGCTGTGCCCCACTCAAAACTCGGGGAGGAAGTCGCGGCTGCAATAGTATTGGTCGAGGGAGCAAATGCAAGCGAACGTGACATCAAAGACTTTGCTGCAACGAAGCTAGCTGACTTTAAAGTTCCTCGACAAATCATTTTTGTTGATGAAATTCCGAAGGGCGCTACCGGAAAGATGCAGCGCATCGGTCTCGCAGAGAAACTAGGACTGAGAAAATGAAAATCTGTATTTTTGGAGCCGGTGCCATTGGCGGATTCTTGGGGGCTGAGCTCGCTGCTGGCGAACACGAGGTATCCCTGATTGCACGCGGACCTCATTTATCCGCTATACAAGAGAACGGCCTAAAACTTATCCGAGATGGATCTCAGAAAATCACTCATCCTCGAGCTACTGACAACCCCTCAACACTCGGGTCACAGGACTATGTATTCATAACATTAAAAGCGCATTCAGTGCCCGGATTAGTTGAGCACATGCAACCTCTTTTGGGGCCAAACACCACAGTGGTCAACGCAGTTAATGGTTTGCCTTGGTGGTACTTTTATAAGACCGAGGGCATACATTCCGATAAACATCTTTCTGCCGTAGACCCTGGAGGCAAACAATGGAATGGCATTGGGCCCGAAAGGGTCATCGGTTGTGTCGTTTATCCTGCTGCTGAGATTTATCAGCCAGGTGTCATCCAACATATAGAAGGCGATCGCTTTACTTTAGGGGAGCCTGATGGCAGTCGGTCAGACCGCATCAAGTGTATATCCAAAGCACTTATTCAAAGTGGTTTCAAAGCACCCGTTAGGACGCGCATACGTGATGAAATTTGGGTTAAACTATGGGGTAATCTAAGTTTTAATCCAATAAGCGCACTCACTGGGGCAACACTTGTGGAGATCTGCAATGATGATGGGGTAATTTCAGTGGTCCGGAAAATGATGCTCGAGGCCGCAGATATAGCCGAAGCAATAGGTGTAAACCTGCCCGTTGATATCGAAAAAAGGATCGCAGGAGCTAAGGCCGTTGGTGCCCACAAAACATCCATGCTCCAGGATTTAGAGCGTGGAAGACCAATGGAAATAGATGCGCTTATCGGCGCCGTGCAAGAATTGGGTGTTCTAACTGAAAAACCAACACCAACTATCGATGCTGTACTAGCACTGGTTAAGCAACGCGCTCGCCTGGCTGGTTGTTATTGGGAAATGTGAGATGGACGCAGTGAGCGTCAGAAAACTTGCAAAGAAGAGTATTGCTGCCAGCTGCCTGTATTATCTTTTCAATGACTGGCGCACCGGAAGACAAATTGCTCGCGGTAACATTGAAACCGAAAGCGGGACTCGTCACAGTTCATTGTCGACTGATGATTCCA
This sequence comes from Rhodospirillaceae bacterium, assembly GCA_002711555.1. Next base: position 114,648 of record PARQ01000009.1, read on the forward strand.
TTTCTTATATTCGAAAGGTTTATAACGACTATTTGGCTTATGGTCAGGTTCAAAAGTTTCAAGGTCGTATAGCGGAAATCGGCCCCGGAGACAACTTTGGGGTTGCACTACTGCTGCTCACCCATGGTGCGGAAGAGGTCGACGCTATCGATCGATTTTATTCAAAGAGGGATCACGATGCACAATGGAAGATATATAGTGAGTTGTGCTCAGAAGAGGGTGTAGAAAACCAATTCTTAGGCGATCCTGGTGAGATTACGCTCCAAGGCTTAGGATATCATCCAGGAGTGGCCGCTGAAGAATTTTTTGCCTCACGTAAAGAACACTATGATGTAATACTCTCAAGAGCAGTGTTAGAACATTTATTCGACCCTATTGGGGCCCTACGTGACATGGCAGAGTCGCTTAAACCGGGCGGAAGGCTTATCCATCGAGTCGATTTGAGAGATCATGGGATGTTTCCAAACCACCATCCTCTAACTTATCTCACAATCAGCGAATTTATTTATCGCCGCATGACCAGTGAGTCGGGGCGACCAAATCGTGTTCTCATTCATCGCTATAGAGAATGGCTCGAAGAGAGTAACTTGAATGGTGAAATTTGGATCACCCGTCTCGCGGGCATAAGAAAAGAGATGAAACCCGCCTTGTGGGACGAAATTCCTGTTAAAACAAAAAACAGAGCCCTTAAAACCGTTCAAGAGATTCGCCCAAATCTTGCTCGTTCATTACGTGAGGTGTCCGACGAAGATCTGGCGGTTTCAGGTATTGTTGTTAGTGCAAAATCTGCCCCTTCTTAATAGCAAATCTAAAAAGTAAGACAAACTCTCTAGGCATAATATGATAGGAATAAAATGAAAATTTGAGTTGTTTCTTACATTTTTCGGCCAAGTAAAATTGAAATATTCATAGGCTCGCCTCATCTGTCACCATAATAGTTAGCAAATCAGATGTTGATTTGCTTTCATATTGTTTACTAGAGTTATGCAAAAGAATTTTCTTGGACTTTATTTTATGTTCTTACAACATTTCAAAAAATATTATTAGTCCACAAATAAGTGATGCATCTATAGAATCAATTTAACTGGTTTAATTTAATCTCATCGAAAAATATATCCAAATCAACTAATACTAATTAACTCCATTCCACCCTCAGTTTTTTCGTAAGCATAAATTTTCTTCTAGGCACAAAAATGAATAAGAAAAATAAATCTGCTCACCCCACATCTCAAAACTTAGTCGAAGTTACAAGCCGCATAAGCAAGTCTGAACGAACGCAGCGTAATCAACATGAAGGTGGTGTTCTGTGGTTTACTGGTTTGCCAGGGTCTGGGAAATCAACTTTAGCAGTAGAACTTGAGCGAGCACTATATGATAAGGGCTTCAATGCTTACATACTTGATGGAGATAATGTACGAGGCGGTCTAAATTCAGATCTGGGTTTCTTGCCTAAGGATAGAACAGAAAATATCCGGCGCGTTAGCGAAGTTGCAGCACTCATGGCCGACTCTGGCTTGATAATTATAGCCGCTTTCATTTCACCCTATCAAAGTGACCGCGACCGGGCACGCGCGGCCACGAGCCATAACTTTCATGAAATCGCTGTGGTGGCAGACCTTGAAACCTGCGAGACGCGGGATCCTAAGGGACATTACAAGCGTGCGCGAGCTGGAGAAATTCCAGATTTTACAGGCGTTTCAGCGCCGTATGAGAAACCCAAGAGCCCCGATCTGCTTGTTGATACTGAATCAGCCAGTATCGATGCCTGTGTCGATTTGCTCCTCGAGTATGTCCAAAATAATTTTGCGCCTTAAAACTTGCTGATCTAATATTTCGGAGGTTACAGCGCTCATCAATTCATACCCTATATCTCTTTAAAGAAGTGCAAACTCTGGCCACGTAATTTTGGGTAAAACGTGGGTTTTTCGTGGCATTGATTGCGTCTATGAATTGTCCAACAACATATGCAGCAAATGTTAGTTGCGCAGCATCAACAATCTTTTTGGCTCTTTTGAAAGACCATATATTTTCCTGATATTTGGAAACAGTCAGAAAGAGTCGTGTGGCAACCATAAATACGGAGAATAGGTTTGCCTGAAATTGTAGGTATTACGAATTTAGTAGCCTGTGCATTCGCTACTGCCAGACACAATATTCTCATGTCCGCGAGTTCTTACAAATTCGCAAACAATGCTAGTCAATCTTTAATAATTGGAAACATCGCACCAGAGGGCGTCGATCACAAAAAATGCCCTTTTCCCGAATTATTGATGCTTAAGTAGCAAAAGTAACCGTCGCCACCTTACCCATCAATATGAACGTTTTAATCCACATCTTCATGTGTTCAACCTATGTTTATCCGTTGTCAAATTTTGCTCGTGCAGTTAAATCGCTAACTTGACCTGTAGCAGTTGCGACGCTATTTTACTAACCGTTCGTTGTATGAACGCAATGTGGGAGTACTTAGACCTTTGTCCTCTCTAGCTTTGCATCCGCCATCCGATTGCCCAATCGGGCTTTTTAGAGATTTGTTTGCTTGGTGATGAATTCACCCAGAGGGCGGTAGCGTGAACATTTGCAAATTGAGGAGTTGATTTAGCGGAATGACGCTGAGCAACAAAATCAAAAACCTCTGCGATGTGCAGAGTCTTTTGCTATCTGTAATTTGAGCATACAATTTGTAGCCGGCCCAACTTTGGACTTTGGGGTCTGGCTTAGGACATCAGGGGCGGTGCTTACTGAAAATGGCGGCTCGACGACCGTTTAATACAAAAAAGTTTTGCGTCATCACGACATTAAAGCTTTTCATACTTGTATTAAGAACATTGTTGATGACGCATTCTTGAAAAATATTCATTCATCAGTGGTTCTGGCACTCATAATTATATGGCGATACGCTCTGAGTGAGATTCAGGCTTAATAGAGCCGGATCGCATTATGAGAGTATCAGTATAGATACTTGCAATAAATTAGGCGCAGACCCATGAGTAAATCTGAAATGACCATACTAAATTTAGCTGATAAGGAAAATCCAAAGTCAGCTACCATTGTCGATGCAAAAAATGGAATCGATAGGGGTGCGGTGAATGAAGCGCTGTCAACTCGCGGCTTCTGCATCATTAGAAATCTCTTCCCGCCAGCTATTCTGGACGAAACAGAAAGACGGGCTAATCGCTATCTCCAAAAACCTGCAATAGCGGGAGCTCCAGGTTATTGTAAAGTTGACCACCCGAAAGTCATTCTAGATCCATTTATGTTAGGGGGCCCGATCCTTCAAATTCTTTTAAATGAGGAGGTTATTGGCTTGATCGAAGCATTCATGGGAAGTGAATGCGTGCTGGCTGAGACTGCGCTGAAAGTGGACTTTCCTGCTCGGTACGAGTATTTTCCATTACACAGCGATTTTGCTGTTGGGTGGGCTAAGTCTGAGAAGATTATTCGTAAACTTACTGCCGATGATATGCAGCAAGTTGTTGCAATAGGCGGGGCATTTTATTTTCATGAAACCCATGCCGGCGCTTTCAGCTATTGTGATGGCACGCATAATCTTCTTTCACCTAAGGGACAGCGCCTCTCTAACTATAGTGCTGAAGAGCAAACAGTAATTAAAAATCGTAGGGTCCGGTGTGACGGTGTTCGCGGGGACTTGGTGTTGTTCGATGATCGAGGGTTTCACGGGCCGGATCAACCATCAACAGATGAACGGCGTGTAATTTTATTAGATTACTTTCGGGTCGACACAATAGGCCGATTGCAAGTTTCACCCGTGCCGATATGGTCAACGGATATCGCAGATTTGAGCCCTATACAGCTGCGCGTTGCTGGGGTAGGAGCGGATTTCATGGTTCCACCTTATGAATATTCCAAGGCACGTTTTCAAAGAAATACTTTCTATCCATTACTCTCTTGGCTGGTTGACAAGGCCTATATTAAAGATCACGTTCGTAACACCCTTAAAAATTTTTTCCGTTAAAGGGAATCATGAATTCTACTGCCAACAATATTTCGAGACTCTTGCCAGTGTCGATTGCCAACTGGTTGCGCCCAACATGGCATTTGATATGAGAGATGCAAGCTCTTTATTGTTGATGAACCGACTACCAACTTGGATGCAAAATCAGAGACTCTTTTCAGGGCTAACCTTTCAAACATCCCAACAAAAAACGCCTTAATTGCTACAATTATTGTAACCGCTCATCGATTATGAATTGTGGATTATCAAAAATGCCAATCCGAAGTGTTATTTGAAAAGAGGAAAATTAAATATAGATGCCTTTGGTAACGTTGAACAATGATATCAGCAACGTACGTGAAACCACGAAGCATTTGAAAAAAGTTATCTATTGGAGTTACTGATATCTCGAAATCTTTGGCTGCCACGTGATTTTGTTTTTGCAATAAAGGGCTATTCATAGTGCTACAAAATTTTACCTTCAACGATCTGTCTCTCAACGGGAAAAATATTTTGATTACTGGTGGGACGGGCTCATTCGGTCGTGCTTTTGCGCGCCAAACCCTAGATCAATTTAACCCCAGCCGTTTGATTATTTATTCACGCGATGAAGCAAAACAATTTGATATGAGTAATGATTTTGCAAACTATCGTGGTGATGGTTCTTCGTTGCGGTTTTTTATTGGGGACGTGCGCGACATCGAGCGGCTGAAACTAGCGATGGAAGGTGTTGATATCGTTATCCACGCCGCAGCCCTCAAACACGTTCCTATCGCCGAATACAATCCGATGGAATGTATACGTACAAATATTAATGGTGCAGAGAATGTAATGATGGCGGCACTAGCTTGTGAGGTAAAACAGGTGGTTGCACTTTCAACCGACAAAGCAGCTAATCCTGTCAATCTTTATGGGGCAAGCAAACTGGCATCAGACAAAATTTTCGTAGCCGCAAATAATCTTTCTGGCGAACGACCCACCCGCTTTTCCGTTGTTCGCTACGGTAATGTACTCGGATCACGTGGTTCAGTATTACCGTTATTCCGTAGGTTAATCGAGGACGGCGCGGCTGCGCTACCAATCACTGACAATCGAATGAGCAGGTTCTCTATCACCCTCCAGCAAGGGGTAGATTTCGTACTTTCTTCGCTCGCTCTGATGCAGGGTGGTGAAATTTTTGTACCAAAAATTCCAAGTATGAAAGTAATAGACCTTGCGGAGGCATTGGCACCTGATATGCCGATTGAGATCGTTGGTATCCGCCCCGGCGAGAAACTTCATGAGATGCTGGTGACCGAGGACGAAGCCAGAAGCACTGTAGAACTCTCGGATCGTTTCATTATTGAACCCCCTCTTGGCTTTTGGACACGTGATATCTGCGACGCGTTGGGCGGCACAAGGGTATCAGAAGGTTTTGAGTATAAGAGCGATGGAAACGCTCACTGGCTCTCGTTGAAAGACCTATCTAAACTTCTAGCTGAAAAAGTGGTATGAAAGAGTTCCTCCCATATTCACGACAGCAAATCGATGATGCCGACATATCGGCCGTAGTAGAAGTTTTAAAAAGCGACTTTCTTACGACGGGCCCAAAGGTTGATGCTTTTGAGACAGCATTTGCGTCGAAGGTCGGTGCTAAGCATGCTGTTGTATGCAGCAGTGGCACTGCCGGTCTTCATATGGCGACTACCGCGCTTGGGCTTAGCCAGAATGATGTGGCAATACTGCCCGCGATTACTTTTCTGTCCACCGCCAATGCAGTTCGTTTTACAGGTGCAGAAGTTGTGTTTGCCGATGTTGATCAAGAGACAGGCCTAATTACTGAAAAAACAGCTGAAACGGCTCTTTCTAATGTTGGAAGCGCCAAGGTCATGCTACCCGTTCACCTAAATGGCCAATGCTGCGATATGGAGGATTTGACCCATTGGGCAGAAAAAAACAACATTGCCGTTGTGGAGGATGCATGCCACGCGCTAGGTGGCTACTATAATAACGGAAAAAAAATTGGTAGCGGAGAGAGACGATTGACCGTGTTCTCTTCCCACCCAGTAAAAGCTATAGCGATGGGTGAAGGCGGTGTCGTTACTACAGAAGACAGCGGTGTTGCTGAGCGACTGAGACGGCTTCGCAATCACGGGATGGTGCGTGACTCAGCGAACTTCGCTAGTCCGGAGCAAGGTTTTGCCGAGGATGGAACCCCCAACCCATGGTACTACGAAATGCAAACACTCGGCTTCAACTATCGTACAAGTGACATTCATTGTGCCCTTGGTTTGAGTCAGCTCAACAAACTTGACGGCTTCGTTACGAAACAGAATCGACTAGTTGATTTATATGCAGAGAGATTAAAGGCCCTGTCACCGGTGGTTAAGCCTGTGGGCAGACGATGCCACGGTACGCCGGCTTGGCATGTTGCAGTAGTTTTAATAGATTTTGCTGCTGCTGGAGTGGACCGTGCAGCAGTGATGAACGGACTTCGCGAACATGGTATTGGCAGCCAAGTCCTATATATGCCACTTTACCGACAACCCTACTACGAGCGCCGTTATGGCAAACAGCAGTTACCCGGAGCCGAGACCTACTACGAACGGGCGCTTTGCCTGCCACTCTTTTCAGGCATGATAGAAGATGATATCGACCGAGTCGTTGAGGCCTTAGAAATAGTCCTGGGGATGAAGACAGCCTAACGCAAATGACTTCGGAGACAATTGCCATCATTTGAGTAGATATGGCGTCAAATCAGCTACCAGGAAACGTAAAAACCTTTTACTGGTGCACTAATGATATTTCGAATGCCGAAACGCCTAGAAAATCCGAAAAAAGAAAAGTAAAGATGTAAGATGGAGGGCAAGAGGTTAGTGGTATTTCGCTGTGACGGCGGGCCTCACCTAGGGGCTGGCCATGTAATGCGTTGCCATGCCATGGCTGAAAGGTTGAAGTCCTTAGGCTGGAACTACCGTTTCGCAGTTGGTGCCGGTTCACAACTTGNTTTTCTTGATACAAGTCAATACNACAGAATAATCCTTAACCAACACGATGAACCNGATGAATTAGGCNAAAAGCTAGGTGAGGACTGCGCACTTTTGGTGGTCGACCATTACGGCCTTGATGCGAAATANGAGTCCGGCTGTCGGAAATGGGCGCAAAAAATATGCGTTTTTGATGACCTAGCTAACAGAACCCACGACTGTGATATGCTGGTAGATTTTACCCCTCACCGGCCTCCAAGCCATTATTACAACAGAGTTCCTAGAGGTTGTCAGGTCCTGACAGGTCCGGATTATGCTCCTTTGAGGCAGGAGTTTTTCTTTACCCGTATCGATCAAAATAACTCCAAAATTAAAAATTTGGTACCACATTTACTCATCGCACCCGGGTCTACTGATCCTAGCGATATTACAAGCCATGTCCTTGAGGCTATACGCTATACAAAACTAGATATCGAAGTCACGGTCCTACTCGGTGCTGATGCGCCACACAAAGATCNAGTTGCTGCACTTTTGAAAATGGTGGATGGTTCTCTTTTGATAAATTGCGATGAAATAGCGCCGACAATGGCGAAGGCAGATCTTATTCTTGGTGCCGGCGGCATGGGTTCTTGGGAACGCTGTTGCCTTTCAAAGCCTAGTATAATGGTTGTTAACGCTGATAATCAAAAGGCTAACGCACAAGCTCTCGCATCTGTCGGTGCAGCGCAAATAATTGAGGCATCTAACGATATCAACAAAATTGGGAGCGCTATTTCTTCTCTACTAAATAACAAAAAAACCTTGATGAAGATGGCCGTTAATGCGGGCCGGCTTTGTGATGGACTAGGTTCGAGCAGGCTGGCGCTAGCAATAGAAAAAACAGCAAGAAAAAAAAGTGCNAAGCCGGTTTGCTTGCGCCCCGCACTCGAGAGTGATGCCGNAATGATGCTGGATTGGCAACGTCATCCCATAACGCGAAAGTTTGCCCGTAATGCTACAAGACCTACTTTCCAAAAACATTTAGCCTGGTTGACCGACAAATTAGCGGATCCTTGGTGCATTATTAATATAATAACATACGGAAATAAACCTGTAGGAGTTTTAAGGTTTGATTATCTGGTTGAAAAAGGAGGGTTTGAAGTTTCTATTTTAGTAGCTTCAGCGTTTCAAAACCTTGGTATAGCCAGTCATGCATTAGCACAAGCGCCCATCCTATTCAGTGATTGGGATCTTTACGCCTATATAAATAGTGCAAACGAAACCAGCATTAAACTTTTCAGACGTGCCGGGTATTTACACACCTCTGATCCCGGTTGGCATCTACTCCCAAAAATGGCATGCAGCTATTGAAGATCTCTTCGATAAGTAAAGAAATGAAGCTATGAAGAAAAATAGTTTTACACTAAACGGNCGGGTAATCAGCGCCAACNACCCACCTTATGTTGTTGCAGAAATGTCTGGCAACCATAATGGAGATATAGGCCGTGCCTTCGCTATTCTTGAAGCAGCAAAAGATGCTGGTGCCGATGCAATGAAGATGCAAACCTATACCGCTGATACCATAACAATCGACCATGACGGTCCTGGATTCAGAATTCAAGGTGGCCTCTGGGACAAATCTACACTTTATGACTTGTATAAAGANGCTCATACCCCTTGGGATTGGCATGAAGCATTGTACCAAAAAGCTCATGACTTAGGCATTACACTTTTCTCTGCACCCTTCGACAATAGCGCTGTCGANTTTCTCGAAACACTCGATAACCCGGCGTATAAAATCGCTAGCTTCGAAGTAATTGATCTNCCCCTTATTACCAAGACTGCAGCTACTGGCAAACCGTTAATTATTTCCACGGGAATGGCAACTTTAATGGAGATTGAAGCAGCAATAACAACAGCGCGTGCTGCAGGAGCATGCAATATTCTGGTATTGCACTGTGTAAGTGGGTATCCAACTCCATCAACAGATTGTAACCTAGCCACAATAACTGACCTTGCCTCGAAGTTTAATGTGCCAACGGGACTGTCTGACCATACGCTAGGAATAGCCGTACCAATTGCAGCGATTGCACATGGGGCGATGATGATAGAAAAACACGTNACATTATGCCGTGCCGATGGCGGTCCAGATGCAGATTTTTCGATCGAACCTGAGGAACTCAAAACTCTCGTACATGGCATACGAACTGCCTGGGAAGCAGCAGGACAGCCGACCTATAATCGTGCGGAGAGCGAAAAGGGCAATGCTATATTTCGTCGATCTCTTTATGTGGTCAAGGATATTCCTAGAGGTGCGCTTTTGACTGAAAATAACATCCGGTCAATCCGGCCAGGCCACGGTATAGCCCCAAAATATTTGCCAGATGTTTTGGGACAGGTAGCCCAACGGGACCTTAAGCGCGGGGAAGCTCTCGCCTGGGACATGTTGAAAGGCAAATGACGTGACCACTCGTTGCCTTGCGGTCGGTCTAGAGGCCGCTGAGGAGACCGTAAAGAAAGTTTGATTGATGTTCCTGAGATCAAGGACCCAAGCCTTTTCAGACAAATTGAGTCTCACGAAATTAATTCAGCATCCATGAATGATAAAGCTTACCGCAAAGTCTGAAGGCAGTGAGTGAGTGTGTGAGACATACGTTTTAATCACTCGCCTACCCAATATGATGGACATAGAATNGTGATACCAACCCTCTTTCAAGGCTTGACCAATTTGCCGATGACCGGCATCTATATTTGCGAAAGGAACTTGGCCGCAATTGCAAGCGTTATGGTCTTGCCTATCCCCAATTACCTGATGCCTGTTGAATAAGGCTATTACGAAAGTTTCTTAAAAGGTATTTAATGAGCCACTCAACCTACATCTTAGGAATCCATGACGGTCATAATTGCGGCGCGAGCTTATCGCTCAACGGTAAGATCATCGCATCTATTTCTGAGGAACGGCTGAGCCGACGTAAAAACGAGGTTGGCTATCCGAAACTGTCGATTGAAGAAGTACTGCGCATCGGGGGCTTGAGCGCCGCAGACTTGTCGGAAGTCGCTTACGCTTCATTGTTTATGCACCGGCAATCCTATTTAACGGAATTGGAGGGGTGGTATTGCGTTGGCCTAGAAGAGCAGCGAGCAGATTTTGCCAAACCACAAGGCTACCAAAAAGTCATATTTAAGCAACGCAGGGCAGAACGCGTTAAAATCGCCTCCGATCATCTAGGAATTTGTAGCAACAAGGTGACCTTCGTCGAACATCATTTGGCTCACCTAGCCGCGGCCTATTACACCGCACCAAATATAGCACCAAACCAAAAAGCGCTTGGGCTAACCTGCGACGGTGCTGGGGACGGACTGGCTGGGTCGGTTTCAGTTTGCCACGGTAACAGCATTGAGCGAATAGCCTCTATCGACCGTCATGCGTCATTAGGAAAGATTTACTCACGTATCACCATGATGATGGGCATGACGCCCTGGGAACATGAGTATAAACTCATGGGTATGGCTCCCTATGCAGATTTAGAAAGAACAGATACAGCNGCGGACATATTTCGCAACATGCTTAAACTTTCTGATGATGGGATGTCGTTCGAGCAGGTTTGTGAACTGTCGATGAATTACTGTTACCGCGCACTTCGCAAGGCCTTTGAACGCGTTCGCTTCGATACTATTGCCGGTGCTACCCAACTTTTCACCGAGGAGCTGCTTGTCAATTGGGTTAAAGCATGTGTCAAGAAAACCGGCATAACAGATATTGTGGCCGGCGGCGGTGTGTTTATGAATGTTAAAGCTAACATGTTGGTCGCAGAACTGCCCGAAGTGACCAGTTTTTATGTGATGCCGAGTGCAGCGGATGANTCACTTTCAATTGGCGCCTGTCTGCATCGCTTTTATGAAGGTAATAAGAAGCTCGATCACACCGAAAGCATCNTCGAAAATCTCTATCTTGGTGGCGACTTCAGTAAAAAACAGGAAGAAGCAGCCATTCAAGATAAATGTGGCAGTGAAATTGAGGTAAAAGAATTGGATGACGTCGATGGTTTGGTTGCAGCCCTGCTGGCCAACGGCGAGATCGTTGCTCGCTCCCAAGGTCGAATGGAATGGGGCGCACGTGCGCTGGGTAACCGTTCAATCTTGGTAAGTGGTCATGACTACCGCGTTGTTGATGAATTAAACCAAGCCATTAAAAAACGGGATTTTTGGATGCCGTTCGCCCCTTCGATTCGTTCCGAAAGCGCCGAGCGCTACTTCAAAGATCCTAAAAACATCGATCCTCAGTTTATGACCCATGCCTTTAAAACCAGCACCGAAGGCCGCACTCATCTCGCCGCCGGCACCCACCCGCGCGACCATACTATTCGTGCGCAGGTGGTAAGGGAAAAAGCTAACCCCAATTATCACCGTTTGTTGAGCATGTTCGAAGANAAAACTGGCCGCGGAGGTCTAGTGAACACTTCATTCAATCTCCACGGTGAACCTATCGTTCATTCACCGAAAGACGCTATTCGAGTTCTAAAAAAATCCGGCTTGAAGCATTTAGCGCTAGGGCATTTTTTGTTAAGCAAGAATGTTTGACGAAGACCCTGAAACTATTCTTCGAACGGTCACCCCGGGCGATATTGTAGCCCATCAGAAAGCGTTCCTGGCCATTGCGGCAGATATACCAGACGAATACTGGTCTCTGAAAAACCTCCTGGTCGATTTGCCCGGAAAGTGGAACCTATCCTTTGCGCTTTGGCAAAAAAGCTTACCGGTTGCTTATGCGATTTTATCGCAAAAGTCTGACAATCAAATACACCTACATCATTTAATGATCGACCACCGCCATCGTGCCAAGGGTTGGGGAGCTCGTATGATTACGGAAATGACCACACGAGCTCGAGCAGCAGGTGCCACCATTCTAACTTTGAAGGCCGCGCGATCAAACGCAGATGCATTGAGGTTTTATAGCCGAAACGGCTTTTACCAGCAGGGAGAAGACGGGAACTTTGTAATTATGAGTATACCGATCNATATATCTTCACAACCTAACGTCGAAGACTTGTGTCCAAAATGACTATAGTTGCTATTCATCAACCTAATTACCTGCCGTGGTTAGGCTATTTCTATAAAATCCGCTGTGCCGATATTTTTATATTTTTGGATGACGCACAGTATANTAAAAATAGTTTTACGAACCGAGTAAGGGTCCTAAATAAAGAAAAATCACGATGGCTAACAATACCAGTATCGTTTAATTTTGGAGACTCCATCGGCATGGTAACTTCTGCGGTGCCCGATTGGCCTAAAAAACATTTAGATAGCTTGAGAGGTTTTTACGGAAAGACGCCTTACTTCCGGGAGGTATGGCCTGATTTTGAAGCCCTATATGATGGCTTNGAACAAGACTATCTGGCCAACATCAATATTCATTTGATACGAGCAATAGCCGATCACCTTAAATTACAATGCCGTTTCGTAATGGCATCCTCGTTAGACACCGCCAAAGCAACCGGCGATGATCGGCTAATTACACTCACCAATTTGCTTGCGCCAGGCGGATGTTACCTGTCTGGGGCTGGCGGCGCAAACTATCAGGATCCTGCTAAATTCGAAAAAGTAGGGTTGCGGCTCCAATATCAAGATTTTAAGCATCCACAATATGAACAACAAACCACCGCCTTTGTCGCAGGCCTTTCTGTTGTTGATGCAGTATTCAATCTCGGCTGGAGAAAGACTGCTGAGTTATTGTCACCCGATTCGCCATGAGTAAAGAAAAATTACGCGTCCTTTGCCTGGACATAGAAGGCGGCTATGGTGGGTCGTCGCGTAGTTTGTTCGAAAGCATTGCTCATCTGGACTCCGTTGATATTGATGCCGAGATATGGTGCAAACGGCCCGGCCCCATCCAAGGCAGATACAATTCTATAGGCGTGCCCGTCCACGTAACACCTTCTATGCCGAAAGTATCTTCTCTGTCGCGATTGAGCCGAAACCTTTATATTTATGGATCATTCATAATCGATTGGTTAAGATCGCATTCCTTTCGAAAAAGGCTCGTTAAAGCAGCTGATAATTTCGATGTCGTACATTTTAACCATGAATCGCTTTTTTTACTTGCCAGGTGGCTCAAACCCCGCACCGAAGCCGCCCTCTCAATGCATGTCCGCACAAACCTTAACGGCACAACCTTTTGCAAATGGCAAACTAGATCTATCGTCAACACACTCGATCATCTTATTTTTATCACCGAGAATGAACATAGGTCGACAAGTGCACATTCCCGCCAGAATGCCCACGGTACAGTAATCTACAACATCGTCCAGCCAAACAAGGCCCGGCCGATCAAAACAGTTCCTAGCGATGGACGATTTAAAATCGCCTGTTTGTCTAATTACGCGTGGGTTAGGGGATTGGACCGGACNATCGATATAGCGAAAGTGCTGCGCGCGAATGACAGAAGCGACATCGTGTTCGTCATGGCTGGCGATATGAGCCTGACACGGTCGCTGCCGGGCGAACTCGGGAAAATCGGTGCTGCCGGCGGCACGCTCGAAGACTATGTTAAAATAAATGACCTTGCGGATTGGTTTTTGTTTCTTGGTCATGTCCCCGACCCCGAACGTGTACTCGCCGCCTCCGACGCTTTGATCAAACCCACCCGCGAAGCCAACCCTTGGGGTCGCGACATTCAAGAAGGGCTCGCGGCGGGAAAGCCTGTGATTTCANTTGGAANCTACGATAAATTTGTCGAAGACCGCGTAACCGGCGTGATACAGAAATTGTTTGATGCCGACAATATGGCGGAGCGTATTTGCGAACTCGCAGATGACCGAGTTTTGGCCAAGCGGATCGGCGAAACCGGACGCAACCGCATATTAAAACTGTGCGATGGGCCGTCACGTGCAAGCGANTTACTCGAAGTTTGGCGGAAGATGGCAATTAAATGACTTGAAGAATTTTCTTTGTTCTGCCCTCATTCGCGGATGGTGGCACCGAACGTATGATGATTGCGCTTTCCAACACCGTTAACTGAAGCTGACTCACTCCATCGATTATAAGTCTAAGTAGCGATGGGCCGCGTGGCGCTAGTGAAAAAGCTCTTGCGGCNGGTGCTGATATCCAACGTTTCTCGGTGGAACGCTCTACTCCGGAGCAAGCCGCAGAATATTATCGCGTTATTGATATTGCTATGGATGCTATATACGAATGCGTAAACTCGACGGTTGCATTTATAAAGGGGTTTTGTGTTGGTGGTGCTCTTGACTTGACCGCTTTCTGTGATGAGCGTGGTTGCGGGAGGTCTGGCCGCTTCCGGAGTNGAGTATTTGCACCGCAAACAACAATATCGATCAGTGTGTCTTACAATCGATATATCATGTAACCGATAAGTTCGCTTTCAACGAAAACTAATCTGTGATCGATTTGTCAATCGACATCGGAATTTCGTGCCCAGCACACTCCAGAGCCCGAACCCAGGAAAGCCACGCTATATCTGCATAAAATCGGTGTCCACCCTTTGCTTCACTCACCACCAATTGATTGGCTGAGTCCAATTGCTCATAAACAGGCCGCGCTGCCGCAACCACCGCGTCTGCGCCATCGAACGGCCAAATGTGATCGCGATCTCCGGATACTGTTACAAAGGGGCGCGGAGCGCATAATGCCACCACCGCATCTAATTCAAACCAGCGCAGTATGCCTGGCACCGTATTTTGGCCTTCTGGGTCGTGCCTTGCCAAAATGGTATCACGCATAAATCCGATGCAACCACTTGTAAGAACACCGGCTATGCGCGGATCTAGGGCCGCCGCGAATAAAGCACTCGTACCTCCCGCTGACGACCCCATAACATAAATTCGGTTTGGATCAACGGATAGACCGGCATCGCCTTCGGTCAGCCAGTTAACGGTAGACGTAATATCACTTGCTCGCTCGCCCAATAAAGAGCGTCCAAACAGCAAAGCGTGATTTGCCGCATCAATACAAGGTGTTGGAGATATCGAAGACAACTGCTTTTCTCGACGCTCGCCAAAGCAAGCCTGTTCCAGACAAATTGCCAAATAGCCTCGACGCGCTGCCTGGCGCGCAAAATCCGCTTCATAAAATATCTTTATCGGATCAGCCGGCATACGCGCTTCGCCCCAGGACAAGTGCATTCCTGCATTCGTACCTTGTAAACAGATCATCGTGGCCACGGTCTCCGCATGCTCAATGGAGATATGCCAAACCATCCTGATGGGTAGGTCGAGACCATCACGAACCTTGAGATAGAGACTGCGGTGTTTCAGGCCATCCCGGTCCGGTAGATTTTTACGATGCTGAATATCTGGGGGGCCTCCAAAATGGCCGTATCCAGAAAGTTCAATCAACTTGGCTCGAACCTGTTTTTGCCACACTAATGGATCGTCTATTGCAGCGCGAGACCAATCAAGTGCTAGTTCTGCTCCAGGCCCGCTTGGCCTGTGGCTCACGGACGGGCTTAAGCCGAGACCGGCTGGCACGGCAGGGTAAGGTTCAAAGCTACGGCCAAACGTTAGCGCAAGCCGACGGCGCAGAGCAATCCCGCGCGCATGCCACCGTGCCTTCAGCCATTTAAAATCGGTGGAGATCAGTTTGGACATGTACTCTGGATTTTTTTTGCGCCCTTTCAAAATAAAGCGTTCATATAATGAACAAAAAAATCTAAACTGTCAAATCAACGTTCGACGAGTTAAGTTCATTACTAAGCGCCTACTAAGGCGTATTAAAAGAACAACAAAGTAGGTACCATGGTAACCTTTGCACATACGATCTCCCGCTGCATGCCTCAGCCTCTCGAGAACTGGCTACGCCCCAAATGGCATTGGATACGAGAATATTGCCTCTTGCGGTTTTCCGAAGGCGGCGACACCCGATTCGACCCGGAATTGCTTTGCCGTGTAGTGCGAAAACCTATCGGTGACACCTATTTCGAAGCAACCTATCGCTCCTATCGTGAATTTCGACGGATCGTAAATTTCGGCCGTAATCCTGACGATTTAGTTTTTATTTGGCTTAACGCAATAAGCGACTGTGAAACCCTTTATGACATAGGTGCCGCCAATGGGCATGAAGGACTAGCAGCAAATGCGCTGCACCAGTGCAACATCGTCTACGTAGAATTATTCACTCCCAGCATCGATAGTATCCTGAAAGGTACCGTGCTTGCTCAGCGCCGTGGTGCTAAAGCAGATCAATTCGAAGTTGTCGCCGCCGGCTGCGACCGCGAGGAGCGCTATGGCAAGGTCCTTTTNCATCAGCCGCCCGTCCCCGGCGGCACNCATAATACCTTCGCCAATGTAAATGCTTATTGCCGAGGCGGCCGCGCAAATGAGCGCGTTTGGGCTTCCCAATGGTCACCATCGGTAACTATAGATGCCTTGCATGGCAAACATCGCCTGCCTAAACCGACCCACGTCAAAATGGACATTGACGGCTTTGAGAACCGTGCGATAGAGGGGGCTAGCGAAACATTAGAATCTAGATATGTCAAAAGCTGGATCATAGAAGTGAACCCAGGACGTGGCGAAATGATCGCCGATGCCATGACTAAAAATGGCTACAAAGATATTGCTCAATTCATTCATTATCCAGGCTTTGATGACGCAGTTGATCACCTCTATGTGCGCGANGATTTAGTGGCAGATTACAAAAGTCGGCTATCTGAAACAAGCAAACGGTTATTCGGNGGGAAAAATTAATATAAAACCANCATTATGCTGTACAGTAAAATTACCGATTTTGCTACACCGATAATCCTTAGTTCAAATCACGAGACCCGTGCAAATATGAAAATCAACCGCACTTTTCGCACAAGGCTGCGTGGACAATCGCGCGCGCCTCTAATTTGGTAACCTATTATGTCCCGAAAAAAATATGCCTATTATGTTACAGCTCCGGAACTGCGTTGGTTGTGGAAGGAGCTTGGTACCGAAATTCAACGCCAGCGCGAACTTATACCCCTGCTCATCGTCCGCAGTAAGGAAGATGGTAAGTTTTACACCTCACAATTTGGTCGAAAATTTAACGGCGAAATTGTTGTTGACCCTGACATTTACAGATTTGTCGTTGATGGTGGAGACCCAAACCGCGATATGTCAGAAGTGTGGGCGAAACTTTCCGTATTCGAAAATGAACATGGCATAAGAGTATTTCGCGACCAGGTTCTCGCCGAACGTTCTTTTGCGCGTGGTTACCTTTCCGGCGCACCTAAACTAGCCCGCTCACGAACTTCCGAGCGTGCAACAGAAGATCTCATTCTACAAGCTTGCCTCATGGCAATTGAGCACTACGAGAACCTATTTTGCCGCTTCCCGCCCGGGCTCGCAGTAGTTGTGAGCGGCGGTTCCTGCGTTATGGGTAAACCCCTGTCGGCTCTATGCCGCAAACACGAAGTACCATTTCGAAATCTGACCCATAGCAGATTCAGTCATGGATATTTTTGGGCTGAGGACGAGTACGGCAATGCGCCTGTTGTTTCCAACGCGATTGCTAAGTTTCCCAACCCCAGCGATGCCGAAATAGAAAGTACAAATCAAGAAATTTCACCGACTGGTGATTTTACGCACTATATTAAAACTTTGAGTGCACGCATGCGGCTTAGCAAATTGCTATGGTCATCCGCTTATAATTATGCCGCCTATGTCTATGGCCGGCTGAAGGGTTATTCAAGGACGCGCGTAACCTACTATCCAGGCGAAGTCACAAAACAATTGTTTCGAACACGTGCTCAGTGGCGATACTTATCACGCCGCAACCGGCCGTTATTGAAAGATCTCCCGAATCGGCCCTTCGTTTTTTTTCCACTACAAACGGAACCGGAAATCTCACTTGGCGGTTTGGCACCGTATTTTTCCAATCAACTTACAACTATAATGGAAATTTCCTTGAGTTTGCCGGCTGGCGTCCTGTTGGTCGTCAAGGAACACCCGGTTCAGTCGGGTGTCCGCGGGCGGGCCTTTTACGAAGCGATTGAGGCGCTACCGAATACGATCCTCATAAATATTCAACAACACAGTTACCCGCTGATGCAAGAGGCCGCATTAATCGTCGCGGTTACTAGTTCTGCCGCCCATGAAGCAGCAGCGATGGGTAAAAANGTCGCCTATTTCAGTCCGCACGGCGTGATACATGCGGTCCCGCATGTGCATCATATTGCCTCCTACAACGACCTCCATCGCCTGTCGGGGCTACTCATAGACGACCCAGACAGTGCCAGGCAACGGCAGCGAGATGGTGCACGATATTTTCTCGCATTACGCGAAATCTCTCTGGATTTTCCCAAGGATCAATTCAAATTAAATAAGATTCCGAGTAAAGATGAAATTAATAACATCACAAAATCCCTGCTAAACACGCTATAANCTGACCAATTAACGACTCAAAAAAAACCGGATGTACCACAAATCGAAAGNTTATTCGGAGAATACCTNACATTACATTTTGGGAATTCTTTATGCATGGCGCCTAAATTAAGTAATCCGAATCGCACCGTGTTTCCCCAGCCTGAATGATATTCCGCCACCATTCGATTGTATGCGAAAGTCCAAGTTCTAGATCGACCTTTGGCTCCCAGCCGGTTTTATTAATAAATTGGTTGGGACAGGCCAGTAATTCTAACACCTCTGATTTTGCTGGCCGTGTGCGAGCATCATCTTGATGAACTGGTTTGTTTGCCCCACAAATAGATTTGACACACTCCACCATCTCACCAATCGTCACAGCCACACCAGAACCGACATTATAGGGTATTCCAAAACCAAGACTATTGGTACAACCTGCGCGAAGAAACCCATCAACAGTATCACCCACATAATTAAAATCCCGCTTTGGAGACAGATCCCCAACCTTAATAACGTCGCAAGCTGGATCAAGGGCTTGACGAATGACGGTGGGGATTACTGCTCGCTCGCTTTGCCGTGGACCGTATGTATTGAAAGGTCTGATAATAATTAANGGCAAATCGAAAGATCTCACGTAAGCTTCACACATCATGTCAGCCGCAATTTTACTCGCAGAATAAGGAGATTGCCCGTGTAAAGGGTGGTCCTCGGTTATTGGTGTAAACTCAGCCGAACCATAAACCTCCGAAGTGGATGTCTGCACCATACGCTCGATACCAAACCGCCGCGCGGCTTCCAGAATATTCAAAGTCCCAGATACATTCACATCAATATATGATTGGGGCGCTTCGTAAGAAAAGGGGATTGCAATAAGTGCCGCGAGGTGAAACACAATGTGTTGTTTCTCTACTATTGCATTCACACAACCAGCATCACGGATATCACCGCGCTTTATCGTGAGGTCACCACGGATTGATTGGTCCACTTTGTCCAACCACCCATTGGAGCCAAAAGAGTTATAGTGTGACAAAGCGGTGACATTGGCACCCCTCCTAACGAGTTCTTCCGATAAATGTGAGCCAATAAAGCCATCTGCACCAGTAACAAGAACGTTTTTTTGTTTGTAGGAAATTTTTGACATAATTTTTGAGAGCCGTAACCATTCCAATAATCTATTGATACTGACGTATACCCTACTGGTCTAGCCTACGCCATGTTACCCGTCATCAGCCGAACACCAAAGGCACATTTTCACTTCTTGGATGGTCGGTTCTTAAGCCAAAACCCCAAATTCAATCTAAGCCAGCTAAAAGCTGGTAAATGCGTAGACTCCCCGCGGTAAGGGTCTAGGTGTTCATGATCAGTAATTAGCAAAGGATCTACAAATGAATGTTTCATGATATAGGTGATAACACGATTGGAAGCGCTAATTTGAATTTGACCGGACCATGCTGCATCGCTCTCCTCCAATAACCGGTCCAATCGAACATGAGCTGCGCTATTTGGCTCTATGCGAATGCGACGGATTTCGCCTGCTGTATCGCTGTGCACATTTGCGATGACAGGCCGTTGGTAAGGATTAATCATTACCAGTGTTTCAGTGAAGTCACGCGCTCGATCAATTCGGACCGCAGAATAGCCGTCGATAAATTTTCCATAAGCCGCTATTTGCGCAATAACCGCAGGAGAGGAATACTTCAACATATTGTCTGAGAAAAACGATTTATTGCCTGCTCTTGTGTAAATTGCATAAAAATTAGGGGGTATATTATTTGAGAATAACGGTGCCTCGTCTTCAACATAAAATCCATTCTCCAAATAACCGCCCGGCCATTGATCCGGCCGAGCAGGCCAATGAAATGGCGGCGGCGGGTCTCCGAGTAAGTTTCCATTTTCAAACCGATGTTCAATCTGATCCGAAAAAATACGCTGACCCTCCGAATATACATCGATTTTTTGCACNACCNCGCCAGTTCCATCAAGCAAGAGCTCCCCGACACCCCTTAGGTTATCTGCGACGCAGCACGAGTGACCTGGATAAAGTGCAGAAATCGAGGGTATTAGATAACTGTAAGTCATAACACACTATGGATGATCGACCGAAATTCTAGACAAGTCGGGTGTTGTACAAAGCAGCATCACTTTTGCCGCATGGCCTATTTGAGCGCGCAATGAATAAACGAGATCATCAGAGACGATGCCTGTAATCTCATGAAAATATGCGCCTTTCCCAGCTATTTTTCCCTGCTTCGCTTGCAGTGACTCTCCCGCAACGCCCAGCGGCGAAAATGGATAAGCAATACTAAACACCAGATCAGCCTGAGACCCATTCAGCAACATTACAAAAAGTCGTTCCTCGTCAGTTCTATTTTGAGCTGTGAACCAAATGTCGCCAGGTGAATTATTAGCCTGACTGTGAACCGCACTCGATCCATCTTTTGATAATATTTCAACCTGCGGTCTCGTAGTACCGCGTGTCCCGGGAAACCTGCCGAAGCGGTCAATCTCAACCATACCGATCGAGAAGGGCTGTCCTTCTTCCGGTGGATCGAGAAAAGTCGATACAGGCACACTCAACTCCTCGCCAATGTCGAGTAGAACTGTATTTCGTTTCAGTAATCGGCCCGCGGCATTTCTAATCGCATAACGAATTTTAAATGGCGGATTATGNCCCTCTTTGAACAAAAGCTTATGATTTGTGATCCGCAGATTTGTTTCGATGTTCGGGCCGCAGAGAATTGGTATAAAATTTGTGCGATTGAAGGCAATCAACGGCAATACTTTGTCTAACCAATGATAAAGGCGGCGTTTCAATGAACGAGGTTTTTGCCTTTTTTTCTTTGCGTCCGTTGCAATACCTGTTGTGGCCGCGGCTGCGCCCTCAACGGAACAGAAATACTCCAAATTCAGCAAGCAGGCCGTGCATGTTTGCCCAGCACCAGTTTCAGCTAACAACTGATCGTAAGTCATACCGGAAGGGCGAGACAGCAATTCACGCGCGTCCCTATACGTGAGGTTAGCACATGAACATAGGGGCGCTAAGTCCGCATCTACTTTACCATTCATATCTGTAGCGTCCTGGAGGAAAAAGCGTTTCCCGTTCAAGTTCAGTTTAGCATTTTGTTACGCTGAAACTATTGTAAAATTTAACATTGGGAAGTCTGCGAAAGATTAGCGTTGACAACAATTTTCCGAATTTTATACTAGGTCAAGTTTTCACGCAAGAATTACGCTCTGGGTAAGAGTTAATATATTCAAAAGGCTTTTCACCAGCCCTGCGGTAGCAATGGCCGTGATGATTTTAGGTGTTCAGTTAGTTAATTGAAAATTCAACAAACCTCATATCGGCTAGATGATCGTGTCGTCTACGTAACCGGAGGATCGGGTTGCATTGGCAATTCTGTATGCGCCGAATTAAACGAGCTAGGAGCTAGTGTCGTTTCTTTAGATAGCAGCCCTCCGAAGGACAGTCACGATAATCATTCGGAATTTTCCGTCTTTGATGTGACTGATACGGAATATCTAGAAGAGCGTGTGCATGAGCTAGAGGAGACCTTCGGCCCCGCTTATGGCTGGGTAAACTGTGCCTACCCACGAACCGAAGACTGGGCAAAATCAGATGTCGCCAACATGGAGGCAAAAAGTTGGTCCAAAAANATTGAACTTCAGATGAATTGCACCTGCCTCTTATCCGGAGCCGTCGCGGCGGCTATGGCAACGAGGAACGAAGGTTCATTGGTCAATGTAACTTCTATCTACGGTATGGTTGGACCGGATTTTAGAATCTATGAAGATAATAGCCTAATGACCCCACCAGCCTATGCCGCAATTAAAGGTGGCTTAATAGGCTTTACCCGTTATATGGCAAGCTATTACGGAGGGCAAAACGTGCGAATTAATGCTGCTGCCCCTGGTGGCGTCGCCGCTGGCCAACCCACGGAGTTTGTTGAAAAATATGCGGAAAGGACTCCACTTCGCCGTATGGCAGAGGCTTACGAAGTCGGAGCGCCGATTGCTTTTCTCGTGTCACCCGCTGCCGCTTATATCACCGGCACCATATTACCAATCGACGGTGGCTGGACCGCTATATGACTGCTGATTACGCATACGCTGTGCCGGGAAAAACGCGATTAGCAGGACATTTAGCCA
This sequence comes from Rhodospirillaceae bacterium, assembly GCA_002711555.1. The sequence continues at coordinate 137,042 of PARQ01000009.1, forward strand.
CGCTCGTCCCTTTCACTGAAAACCACGGCAAAGAAACAGCTTATACAAACTGGTTGCGTAACCCTGANATCGTAAAGACGCTCAATTTGCCGTCCTATTTGAGNTCACCAATCTCAGANGATGGTGTTCGAGATTATTACCTAAACATGATTTCTTCACCGACTGACTTCTTTTTTGCCATATTGCTTAACAAAAATGATCAATTTATTGGTACGGCAAAGGCAGGGCAGATCGATTTCTTCGCCGGGCACGCTGACATTGGTGTGATGATCGGTGAGAAGAATTTGTGGGGTAAAGGAATTGCAACCGATGGTTTGCGTGCCCTTGCAAAATATATGTTCGGAGAAATTGGTATGCGCCGCCTTACTGCCGGCGTTATGGCCAACAACCCATCTATGGTGCGCGTATTTAAAAAACTTGGCTTCCAACAAGAAGGATGCTTCCGCGAACAGGACCGTTTAGGCGACCTCTACATTGACCACATTCATCTTGGCTGCATGAAGAAAGAATTCATCGCATGAAAAACACTTGGCGTTTTGGCAAACAAGAATTTTCCTATGTTCGTGAAGTGCTGGACTCTGGTTTTGGATCAAGCACCTCGGGCAGCATGAACAATCGATTTGAATCAGCTTTTGCAAAGAAAATCGGGGCAAAATATGCTGTTACCTTTAACTCCGGGACCGGAACGTTGCACGCAGCCCTTGACGCGGTCGGTGTGGGTTATGGAGATGAAGTAATAACTGCACCACTCACCGTGATCTCCAATCTGGATGTAATATTGGCGCAAAATGCGATTCCTGTATTCGCCGATATAGACCCTAATACATTTAATATGGACCCGGCAGATGTTGCGCGAAAGATCACGCCAAAAACCAAAGCGATCATGCCCATTTCATTATATGGTCTCAGCTGCGATTTGGATCCGCTTATGGCACTTGGCCAAAAGCATAAGATCGCCGTGATTAACGATGCGGCGGAAGCATTTGGCGCGACCTATTACAACCGACCCATAGCCCAGATTGCCGATATCACTTCGTACTCGACTGAGAACTCGAAACACATCACCACCGGGGACGGCGGCATCGTGGCCACCAACGATCAAGACCTGGCTGAAAACATGCGAAAGTTTGGAAGCCTTGGCTATGCCGCCTTAAAAGCAGGCGACGGACGCATACGGTCCAACAAAGATATTTTTCAAGACCCCAACTACAAACGGCATGATGGATTCGGCTATAATTACCGAATGCCAGAAGTGGCTGCAGCCCTCGGCTTAGCACAAACTGAACGAATGGATTTTTTTCTNAAGCTCCGCACTGACATCGCTGCGCTTTACCTAAAAGCCGTCTCAGAATGCGATTACCTTATTCCACAAAAAACGCCAACCGGCTGCACAAATACCTATTGGGCCGTCGCCATGCGCTACGAGCACACCGATGTCAGCTGGCAGGATTTTCGTCACAAATTTATNGANTTCGGCGGCGACGGAATTTACGCTGCTTGGGCATTGCTTTATCANGAAACTTTATTTGCCAGCGGCGATTGGAAGAAACTGTGCCCNCCACTCTACAACGACATCGATTATCCGCAAACAGGCCTATGTCCCAATGCCGAAAAGGTACAACCGCAAATCATGCAGTTCGTCAATAATTACGGCAGTGTAGACGAGGCCCGGCCAAAGATCGAGGCCTTGGCCAAAACCATCGACTATTTTGCTTAAAACCCCGGTAACTTATGGAACGAATGGATCTTTTTTCTGATCGCACCGCGTTGCCACCAAAAAAGAATTTGCGCGCGCATGATCTACCTTTGTCTACTATAATTATAAAACCCAGTTAGGGTGCCTCAAAAATGGAAATTAAAAAGCTGCATCATGACAAGNTTTGAAAATATAGGCGCTCTAATACCCGTACGCCTCGCCTCTGAAAGGTTACCTGGCAAAGCTCTAAAGCAAATTTGCAACAGGCCTGTNATATATCATCTGCTTGATAGGGTCTGCGCTTGCAAACATCTCGAGCCGGCGAATGTCGTTATTTGCACAACGAATGAACGTTCAGACGATACTTTGGTAGAAGCGGTTGAGGCCTATGGTGCGGGGGTATTTCGCGGTGCCACGGACGATATCATCGACCGCTTCCATGCTGCAATGAAAGCATTCGATTTCGATGCTGTTGTCCAGGTCGACGGCGATGACCCACTATCCGCAACGGAATATATGGACCGTACCATGGACCATTTGATTGCGGAGCCAAATACGGACATTATTACAGTACGGAATCTGCCGCTCGGCACCGCGACTAAAAGCTTCACTAGAACGGCGATGGAAAAAGTAATAGCCGCTTATCAAACCCAACAAAATGATACTGGTTTTATCTATTTCTTCACCAAGACCGGGCTCTGCACTCACGCCGAAATCGATCCAGTCGGTGTCNAGCATATTCACGAAAGCGCACGATTAACGCTCGATTATGAAGACGACCTGACATTTTTGCGATCTATTTTTGACGTACTGTACGAACCAGACACCGTTTTCGGTCTTGCCGACGTTGTGAAATTCCTCAATTCCAATCCGGCATTAGTAGAAATCAACCGCCATGTCGAAGCAGAGTACAACCAACGCACGATCGACAAAGCTGTCCTTGAATACCGGTCAGAAAGTGGAGAAACAAGACGTGTCCTCGTCTGAACCGTTAGCAAAACCCGCAGAACCGAGGTTGTATTATTGCACCAAATGCCTCGAACCAAGCTCGCGACCGGGCGCCGAGTTTGACGAAAATGGCGTTTGTTTACCATGCCGGTATATCGAAAATACGGGCATTGTCGATTGGGAGGCCCGACGGCGCGAATTGAACGAAATCGCCGCCTGGGGGAGACAACATCAAGCGGGAGGGTATGACTGTATTGTTGGCGTCAGTGGCGGTAAAGACAGCACCCGGCAGGCATTTTATGTGCGTGACGAACTCGGATTAAAGCCACTGTTAGTGTGTTGTTCATATCCGCCCGAACAGCTTGCGAACCGCGGCCCTGACAATCTGAGCAATCTTATAGAGCACGGGTTCGACCTCCACTTCGTAGGTCCGGCGCCACAATCGTGGAAACAAATGATGCGCATGGGCTTCCTCGAATTCGCCCAATGGACAAGGTCGACAGAACTCGCACTGTNCAGCACGATGCCGCGGGTCGCCACAGCCTTCAATATTCCGCTTATATTCCTCGGCGAGAATCCCGCGCTTACCTTTGGTGCGCAGTCGGGCTCTCTGAATGGTGATGCAAATAATATGCGTCACTACGATACATTGGCCGGTGCCAAGATTGACCCTTGGCTAGCGCGAGGTATCGAACGGAAAAACCTCTTCTGGTATACCTTCCCTGCGGATGAGGAAATCGAGCGAGCACAAATACGCATCGTCTATCTGGGCTATTACATCCGCGATTTCAACGATACCGCCAACGCCAAATTCGCATTAGATCGCGGGTTTATAGCTCGCACGGGCCTTGATGCGGACCCGTCCGAAACCGGCTCGCTCAATCCTTTCGAATCCGTTGACGAGGATTTTGTGCACGTAAATCAGTTTCTCAAACAGATCAAGCTCGGGTTCGGCAAAGTCACGCAACAAGTAAGCGTAAAAGTCAGAAATAAAGAAATCACCCGCGAAGAGGGTTTACAATTAATCCAAAAATATGATGGAGAATGTAGCGAACGCCTAATCACAAAGTTTTGCGATTACTTGGGCATCGATCGTGAATGTTTTGACGAGGTGACTGACAACTTGCGCAACCGCGATTTGTGGCAGCTCAACAATCACGGTGAATGGGAGCTTCGTTTTAAACCTGAGTAACACTCATTCGCTAACCAACTTGATCTAGAAAAAACAGCCTGGAAAATATGTCTAAAATATTTGAAACGGACGATGGTGAGCAAATTCCGATCGATCCTCAACATTTTGCTTTTATGAATAAGACTTTAGGTGCCTACAAGGACCCGAAATCGCTCCATGAATTTATCAAAGGGGCCAGCACCAATTTGAGCGGTGGGTATGATAAAGTCGAGCAGTCGGCTATCGAATCGCAACGCCATGCGCTGCGTGACCTATCTCTCCATGCCTACAGCGCCCGGTATGTTCCGGTTTTGATCTTCTTAGACCTATTGGCGAGCACCGGGCGGCCACCCAGGTTCGAGCGAACCCTTGACGTCGGCTGTGGTTTTGGCATTCAACCGCGTATCCTGAAGGGGTTAGGGTATGCTGATTATGCCACCGGAATCGATATTATAGACCGGAGCAGCGCCGTCGACACCAAATCTCTTGTACGAAACCATCGACGCTTTCGTCGGTTTCGATTTATTGAGCCTTACCTTGAAAAGCTAGATCGTGAGGATTGGCGAACGCTCAGCGATTTCAAACGTGCGCTCGTCATGAAGGTAAACACCCCTCGTCGTATGACCCTAAAAAACCAAGGTTATTTGCTGCCGGCAGATATCTATAAAAAGCGCCTTGTAAAAGAGCCCGAATTGGATGCTTCAATCGAGGGGAATGTCTATGATTTAGAGGAAAAATTCGATCTGATCACTGCTTACTCAAGTCTCGAATGGTTCAAGCTGAGCGAAATTTTCGGAAAGGTTNCATCGCTACTCACCACCGGTGGTTTGTTTTACATGTATGTCGGAAATTGGTGGGCTAGCAACTCGAATACAAAAATTTCAACCCATTTTCCCTATGCACGCCAACGGCTTTCGCCTCAAGAATTCAATCGCTACGTCGATAGTTGCTTCGATGAGGATGCGAGCGAGACCAAAGCAGCATATGCGTTTTACGATCCCGAACACCCGAACCCCTCAGATTTCATTCGCGTCGGGCTGGAGAACGGACTGGTGCCGATTGCGCAGCGCTGCACCATACTGCCGCAACAGTTTAGCCATCGCTACGGCATGCATGCGAAAGGCTACGCCATTAANGATCACCAACGGTTCCTGCAAGCTTTGGCCCATATTCAAAAACGTCGGCCGGATATCCGGCCTGAAGACCTTCTGACTGAAATCACTTACATCATTTTTGAAAAGATAGATCAGGGCAACGCGGCGACTGCTAAGTATTACCAAGACGCCCTCGACCAAGTGTCGTTTCAATATCGACCCAAAAACCCTGTGGCAAAATTACTTCGCCGCCAGGGTATTCGGGTTTTACTAGGTTCGAAAAAATAGGGCTTCCGCAATCAATGCAACAGCGCGCGAACGTGGTGATCGTCGATTACGGCATGGGTAATATTCTTTCGGTCGCTAACGCAATTAAGCAACTCGGATACCAGCCTAACATTTCATTGGTTCATGATGAGATTACCGCGGCAGATGCGATTATTCTGCCGGGCGTAGGTGCATTCGGAGAAGCCGTTGCAAAGTTGAATGACAGTGGGGTAGCTGAGCTCTTATGTGAAAATGTCATCGCCAAACAAAAGCCGTTCATGGGCATTTGCCTGGGTCTACAGCTGCTAGCAAAAAGTTCCACCGAGGGAGGATTCAACATGGGCTTTGGCTGGTTCGATGCAAAGGTGGAACGCTTGGCTGTCGGGAATGGTGACCGAGTTCCACATGTCGGTTGGAATGACGTCCATTTCGTTCATGACGATGGATGGTTTCAAAATATCGAAACCGGGTCGCATTACTATTTCGATCATAGTTTTCACATGGAGTGCAATGACCGAACCGCAGTTGCAGCGACCAGCAGGCACGGCACCCGCGAAATCGTAGCAGCGCTCAGACGGGACAACATCTTTGCCTGCCAATTTCATCCCGAGCGAAGCCAGAATAATGGCCTTCGTTTGTATCGCAATTTTTTGAATTACGTCGAAACGGTCCTTTATCGATGCTGAAAAGACGCATTATCGCCTGCATCGTCGTAAAAGACGGAATTGCGGTACAAAGTATCCAGTTTCGGAAATTCTTGCCGGTCGGCAGCCCGGCTATTGCCGCAGAGAACTTTAACCGCTGGGGTGTGGATGAAATTCTTCTTCAGGATATCTCGGCAACGACAGAAAACCGAGGACCAGATTTGGGTTTAATCGAAAAAGTTGCGCGCGTAACTTTCGTGCCCTTGACGGTTGCAGGCGGCATCTCGTCGGTCGCAGACATTCGAAATGTTCTGAAATCCGGTGCCGATAAAGTTGCAATAAATTCNGCAGCTTTTGAGCATGACACATTAATTGCCGACAGCGCCAGATATTTTGGATCACAATGCATTGTTGCTTCAATTGATGTGCATACTAAAGCCGGTCTAGCCGCCTATGCCCGCTCGGGACGACGAAAAGTTTCCGACGACCCGATCACCTTCGCACAAAAATTTGAGCAAAGTGGCGCTGGCGAGTTACTGGTAAATTCCATCCACCGAGACGGCACAAAATTAGGCTATGACATCGATCTTATGGATCGATTTTGCAGTGCTGTTGAAATACCGGTCATCGCTTGCGGGGGAGCTGGACATCCAACACATCTTTTCGAATTGCTTTCAGAAACGCAGGTGTCTGCAGCCGCGGCGGCTAACTTTTTTCACTTCACCGAACATAGCGTATTGGCAACGAAATCCTACCTGGCAACAGCCGGCATCGACGTACGCCATGACACCTATGCCGATTACAGGGAGCATCAGATCGGTGAACAAGGCCGGGTCGAGAAAGCGCCAGAAAATTATTTGCTCGAACTCGTCTACCAATATTATCCCGAAGAAGTCATATGAAGTACTGCACCCGCTGCCTTTATCCGGCAAACCACCCGCTCAATATTACCTTTGATGAAGAGGGCGTTTGTTCCGGTTGTCGAATTCATGAAGAAAAGGACGAGCTTGACTGGGCCGCGCGCGAGCACCGACTGCGACATCTACTCGAGAGCTATAAGAGCAGCTCGGGCGCGCTGTATGATTGCATCATACCCGTTAGTGGCGCCCGAGATTCCTATTTCATCGTTCACACGGTCAAAAATATTTATGGGTTAAATCCACTCTTNGTACAATATAATTGCCATTACAACAGTCTTTTGGGGCACCGAAACGTCGCCTATCTACGAACCATTTTTGATTGTGACTATTACGCCCAGGTCCTTTCACCGGATGTCGTTAAACGCATAACCCGGCGCACTCTGGATAAACGAGCTTCTCTGTATTGGCACTGCATCGCTGGTCAAACTGTCCTGCCTGTGCAGGTCGCTGTTCGCTACAAAATCCCGCTGATTGTTTGGGGTGCTCATCAAGGCATCGATCAGGTTGGAATGTATTCTCATCTCGACGAGGTCGAAATGAGCCGCAAGTACAGAAAAGATCATGATCTTATGGGGCTAGAGGCCGAGGATTTAGTTTCCGAAGCCGACAATTTGCCTGAGCGTGATCTGCAACCGTTGTTTTATCCACATGACAAAGATATCGAGCGAGTGGGCATACGCGGCATATATCTCAATAATTATCTTTGTTGGGATACTAAAGCGCAGCATGAGCAAATGATCGAACAATATGGATATGAGACCTCACCACAAACGAGGACCTTCGATACCTATTCTGACGTTGATTCGCTCATATACAACGACCTGCACGATTATATAAAATACCTAAAATTTGGTTACAGCAAAGTCACCGATCACGCCTGCCGAGAAATTCGGTTACGCCGTATGACGCGTGAACAAGGTCAAACTTTAGTCCGCGATTATTCCGATAGGCCGGCGAAATACACCGAGCTATTCCTGAAATGGTTGGAGATAGATCGCAAAAATCTTTTTCAAACCGTTGATCGATTTCGCGATCTAACTATTTGGCAATGCGATGATGGCGAGGGCTGGAAATTAAAAGATCGCTCTGATTTGACCCCATGCAGCGACCAGCACAAGAAGGTCGCGCTTAGTCTTCGCGAGACCAAATGTAACTTTAAAATCACTAAATCGCGCGATCCGAGTGCATTGGACAATCAGTACGTGCTTATTACACGGGGCTACGTGGACAATCACGCTCACGCATAATCTGATTTTTTTATGTCGCAAAAAAAAATACATCCACTTCGTCACTGCTCCCGTGCAGCCCCGCTGTGATAGGACGCGTTATTTTATCGCGCTGCGCCAAATCTCTGCGGATCTCTCACAGGACCAGTTCGATTTGAATCAAGTACCAAACGAGGTTGACATTGCCGGCATCTCGGTTTCACTATTAATCTCATTNAACGCAGACNAAACAAAACAGAGTGCCGCCGCCTGATTGCTGCCCTGCACAGTATCCCACACCGATAACAGAAGCTGAATTTGACATGCCCAAAGATGTTCCATTTTTAAAAGGTGAAAAAATTACCCTTCGAGGTTTTCGCAAAGATGATCTCGAAGCCTACGCTTCTTGGTTGGACAATGAGGAAGTAACCCGATTTTTGGAAATGGGTGCACGACCTACCCGAGCCCGCGACGGCGAAGATTTTTTGCGCCTTGCTGAAGAAGTAGATGATGCTGTTGTCTTCGCCATCTGCGAATGTGACAGCGGCTGCGTTGTCGGCACCTGCGGCCTTTATTTAATTCAATGGATTTGTAGACGTGCACAACTCAATATTTTGCTCGGCAATCCTGGGATCTGGGATAAAGGCTATGGAGGCGAGGCAGTCAAGATTTTACTTCGGTATGGTTTTCACAAACTTAATCTTAATTCAATTCAGCTTGGCGTTAACGCCGACAATAAGCGCGCCATTAAATCTTACAAAAAAAACGGCTTCATCCATGAAGGGACGCGACGGCAATTCATATTTCGCAACAACCGGTATTACGACATGGTCGAAATGAGTGTGTTGCGCTCAGACTATGACGCAGGGAACGTCGATTGATTCCGCTTATCATTATTGGGCTTGGACGCATCGGTGCCAACAATGCCAGTCTTGCGGGTAACCTGCCACTCTCACATTTGTCAGCTGCGCTTTCATCGGGAGGTTTTAGTATCCACGGTCTGGTCGACCCCGATTCAACGAAGCGTCAAGCGCTACTTGCTCGGTATTCTCAAATTGACCCCGCGTGCGTAGTTGCAAACTTGGACGAAATTCCACCGGCTGATCAACCTATGATTGTCATTGCAACCCCGCCTATCAGCCGCCTTGCAACAGCCGAACAAGCGCTAGCGCTAAAACCTAAATTGCTAGTGATGGAGAAACCGCTGGCCCTAGATTTCCAAACCGGTAGAAAACTAATCGACTTGTTCCAGCAGGCCGGCGTGACCTTGCGCGTAAATTATAACCGGCGTTTTGACCGCCGCCACGACCGCTGGCGCAAAGCCTCTCCCAAAACCCCACGTATAGTNGTCACCCGGTACGGCAAAGGACTCTACAACTATGCCAGTCATATGGTCGATCTTTTTCTCCATTGGTATGGTCCGGTTGAGAGCGTTCGAGCTTTCTCTGCCGGCAACAGCGATAATGCCGATCCGAATATCAGCTTTTGTTGCCATATGTCCGCCGGCTTCGATGCAATCCTTCTTGGAATTGAGGAATTGAAATATGATCAATTCGAGATAGATATATTTGGGGAGGAAAGGCGCATTGAACTAGCCGATGGTGGTGCGGAAATCCGCCACTATCGCCCTCAGGCCAACAAGCATTACAAAGGATATACGCAGTTGAAACTTGATGACCATATCGACCGAGCTCCGGTAGGGGGGTTTGTTGAGCTCTACGAAGCCGCTCGGAATTTTTACCTAGACGGCAAAGAGATGGACGGTTGTGACGGCCCCCAAGCGCTCATGAATTTGGCCGTCCTCGAAGCAGCGAAACGCTCGTATGTAAACGGCGGCACTTATGAAATTCCAATTTTAAACCAACACATAAATTAGTGACTGAGAAATCTAATGGCTGAAATTTTTAACGACGAATCCCTTGCTATCCTCGGCGGAACGCCTTGCACCGCAAGGCCGTTTCAATTCAACAACAGTATAGGTGCAGAAGAAAAACAGGCGGTCATGCGGGTNATGGAAAATGGAGAACTGTCGGGGTTTGTTGCTTCGCCCGGCAAACCGTTTTGGGGCGGTGAAGAGGTCCGTGGATTGCAATCTGAGTTCAAATCCCATTTTGGTGTTGCCCATGCGCTCGCCTTTAACTCGGCAACCAGCGCATTACATGCATCGGTCTCGGCTATGGGTATTGGGCCAGGCGACGAGGTCATCACCAGTCCATATACGATGAGCGCCACAGCGACTGCTATCCTAATGACCGGCGCGGTACCCATATTCGCGGATATAGAGAGTGACACTTTCGGCCTCGACCCTAAATCGGTTCAAGATCGTATTTCCGCCAATACAAAAGGTATTTTGGCTGTTAATATTTTCGGTCATGCGGCGCGCCTCGATGAATTACGGGAAATCGCCGATGGAGCAGATTTATTTTTAGTCGAAGACAATTCCCAAGCACCGAACGCCATTTTCAAAGGCGAAAAAACCGGCACAATTGGTGACGCCGGTATTTTTAGTTTCAACCGACACAAAGTTATGCAGTCGGGAGAAGGAGGTGTCTTGGTCACTAATGATGAGAAAATTGCATTAAAAGCGGCTTTGCTTCGNAATCACGGCGAATGTGTCGTCGAAGCGATGGGCGTCGAAGACATCGTCAACACGGTCGGTCTAAATTACCGCATGACAGAGTTAGAAGCAGCGATCGCGAGAGAGCAGTTCCGAAAATTGCCGGCACTAAACGACGCAAGAATTCGCCTCGCCAACCGATTAAGCGCCGGNCTTTCAGAAATCGACGCCATTACGCCACCCCACGTTTCGGAAAACAGCGTCCACGTCTATTATATGTATTGCATGCGCTATGATGCAAAAATCGCAGGCATACCAAGAAATCTTTTCGTGAAAGCGGTCGAAAGTGAGGGCTTCTTTCTGCGCGCCGGCTACATCAAACCAGTCTATTTGGAGCCGGTATTCCAAGAAAAAATCTGCTTCGGGGCAGGCGGATTTCCGTTTTCGGCGAATGCGCGTAACGATGAGCTCGATTACTCGCCAGGCCTTTGCCCAACGTGCGAGCGCTTGCAAGATGAAGAATTGATGATGACTCCGATTATTCAGCCGCCGCAAACAGAACGCGATATAGACTTATTTGTTGAAGCTTGCAAAAAAGTACTGCGTCATAAAGACGGTTTGCTTTCGGCCGAAATACAAATTGATTGACGAACCCGGGCGACTGTCCTTTGAAAATACTTTTTTTGTTGGTGGAACTGGCCGCCCAACAATATTGGCGGTCGGTGATAACCTTTTGGGCCACGAACCATCCGACGATGGACCCGCGCATTCGTCTTGTCGACTTTAAATTTGACGTCTTTTCTGACAATTGGAATAAGATCGTCGATCCAACTCCAGTAGGCAAGTGCGTTACAGATGTAGATTTATCTTATGGCGATGGCTGGACACCCGATCTCGTAATCGTCTCTTGCGGCGGTTACGAAATCGAAGAGCGCTACATAAATGCGGCCAAGGCCGCCGGCATTCGAAGCATAGCTTGCATTGACACATGGTATGGCTATCGTCGCCGCTTCACCTTTCGAAAGCAAACAGCCTACCCGGACAGAATTTTAGTTATCGACGACAAGATGATCGAAGAAGCGGTTACTGAGGGCCTCCCTGCGGATATTATGGAAACAGCCGGCCAGCCCTCATGGGAAGNAATCAAAATACTGCGCCCCATAATGTCGAGCGATGTACTTTTTCTCAATGCACCTGTGGAGAGGGACTATGGAGATGGTCTTGGGTACACAGAAGAGGATTGCTGGAGCACACTAATGACTGCACAGGCCCGAGCGCCGGACCTCTTCGGTAATATATTCGTTTCACCCCACCCGGACGCGCAAGGCTGGCAGAATAAAGGTGAGGTGACAACGGTTCCCTATTACCCTGCTATACTGGAACGAATTGGGACGGTCATAGGAATGTTCTCTGCACCTCTAATCCACGCTTATTTGTCTAAACGGCGCGTTATATCACTCCAGCCCGACGCCGCGAAAACCGACATGTGTCCGCTCAGCCGGCATCACCGTATCCGGCGTGCACTATCTGTCGAGGACCTTATTCAGCAAATGGCATCGCCACCAACCGACCCACATGACCTAGCAAATTCGTTGGCGGAAAGTAACGCGCGTGTGACAGCAGTAATCACATCGATGGTAAAATCATGAGCGCCGTCATCGGCATCATACAAGCTCGTATGGGATCGTCTCGGGTGCCTGGCAAAGCGATGATCAAACTCGCGGGAAAACCACTGATTTGGCATATGATCGACCGCATGCGACGCGTTACGGACGTTGGTCCATTAGTGTTAGCGACCACCGGCGACGTGCGTAATCGACCGCTGATCGAATATTGCAGAAGCCAAGGGTTGGATATTTTTCAACATCCTGATGAAGACGATCTGGCCGGTCGTATCGCTGGCGCCATCCAAGAGGTCGAAGGTAATATCATATTGAAAACAGGGGGCGATTGCCCACTTATCGACCCGGCGGTGTTGCAAGAAATGGTTGACACCGCACACCAGGCCGTCGATGCAGACTTTGTTTCGAACCGCATTCAATGGAGCTATCCGCTCGGCCTTAGCGCCGATGTAGTATCGCGATCATCGGTCGAGTGGTGCGATCAAAACCTGACCGGGCGGAATGACCGNGAGCTTTTTGCACTTTACATTCGCGATAACCCTGATCGCTTCAATGTTATACCNATCATAAACGATACCGATCTCAGCCANCATCGCTGGACTGTCGATGAACCGGGCGATGTAGTTTTTATGCGCCGAATTTTTGATGCGCTTTATGTGGAGGGTCGAACTTTCGGCATGCAGGACGTACTCAATTTTCTCGAGAGTGAACCTCGTGGTGGCAGCGTTGACCAGTGATAATTTCATACCGCTTTCAATCCCCGATCTGCGGGGAAACGAGTCGGCTTATCTTGCTCAATGTGTCAACGATAATTGGGTGTCATCAGCGGGGCCATTCGTAACCAAGCTCGAATCGCGAATGGCCAACCTTACCGCGCGGCAATTCGCGGTCGCCACGGTTAATGGCACTGCAGCCCTTCACCTTGCTTTGATTGCCGCAGGTGTCGGGCCAGGCGACCAGGTAATTGTGCCGGATTGGACATTCGCCGCAACCGCAAACGCAGTGCACCATGCCGGAGCTGAACCTTATTTGATCGATGTCGACAAGGAAAGTTGGACACTAGATGTCNCGCTCGTAAAAGCAGCGCTATCGGAAAAAGGGCATCGCATCCGAGCTATTCTCGTAGTTCACGTGCTCGGTCATGCTGCAGACATGGAAGCCCTCAGCGCCGCAGCTGGCAGGGTGGCCATTATCGAAGACGCCGCAGGCGCGATTGGCGCGCAATATCGGGGACAACATGTTGGTGGCGTTGGCCAATTCGCCACCTTTAGCTTTAANGGTAACAAAACCGTGACCGCTGGAGGAGGCGGGATGGTGGTGTGCGATGACGAAGCTGCTGCGCGAAAGATCCAGCACCTTTCGACGCAAGCGCGAGTGGGGGAGCATTATGTCCATGATGACGTCGGGTTTAATTATCGCATGACGAACTTGAACGCTGCGGTTGGATTAGCGCAACTAGAAAGATTGGATGAGATGCTGGCTGCTAAACGTAACATCGCTAAGCGCTACGACACGGTAATTGCTAACCGTGACGATCTCAAACCGATGCCAAGACCTGAGTGGTCGGAAAGTTCATGCTGGCTCTATTCAGTTTTAACCGCATCACCCGATGATGCAAATGCGTTGGTCGACACCATGACCAAGGCGAATATAGGTGCCCGGGAATTCTGGCGATCCCTGTCAACACAAGATCCGTTTACAGGGGGGCCAACTTTACTCACGGGCGTATCCGCATCACTTAGTGGACGCGTAGTGTCTCTGCCCTGCTCCAGCAGCCTCAGCGAGGACGACCAAGCGCGGGTTATCAAGGTGATCGGAACTTGGCGCGGTCGAAATTTGGACCAAGCGCAGTGAGCAATTTTATTCTTCTTGGCGCCGGCGGCCATGCAAAAGCACTCGTCGAAACCATCACCGAATTAGAGGGGACAGTCGTGGTTTATATTGACCCTCAACCTGCAGATTGGCTAGATGTGCGTCATGAAACTGACGAAGCCGCCGTGAGCCCCGAAGACGGATCGGTGATTACTGGGATTGGCGGGCTCAGCCCAACTAAGCTTCGAAAACGGTTGGAAACGCTTGATCGGTTTCTCAGGCGTCGGTTTACTGCAGATGCATTGATCCACCCGGCCGCGCATGTCAGCGCCAGTGCAGATTTGGCCGCCGGCGTTTCCATACTAGCTGGAGCCGTAATTCAACCGGAGGCGAAAATTGGCCGCGGTGTCATCATCAACAGCAACGCGACGGTTGAACATGACAGTGTTGTCGGCTGCGGCACCCACATCGCCCCCGGTGCCATAGTACTTGGCGATTGCCNGATCGGCGAATGTTGCTTTANCGGCGCGGGAGCCATTGTTTTACAGGGCCGGTCTGTACCCGACGGAACTTTTCTACCGGCTTTATCGAGCTATACCGGCAACTAACTTGAATTTTGCGAGGATAATGATCTATGCAATTCCAAAAAAATCAAAAAACATTTGTCATCGCCGAGATTGGTGCCAACCACAATGGCGATATTGAACTCGCGAAAAAAATGATCGACGTTGCAAAAGAGAAAGGCGCCGATGCGGTCAAATTTCAATCATGGGATACGACGATTTTTTCTCGTGTTGTGTATGAAAAAAACTATTTCCTCGGCGACGACTATCGCCACCGATCNGACTATACTCTAAAGGATATAGTTAAGGAATTTGCAATCAACTTTGATGAATTAAAAGAACTAAACCTGTACAGCAAGGATGTAGGAATTCTATTCTCGACAACGCCATTCAATGTCGAGCAATTGAACCAACTGCTTCAGCTCGACCCACCCTATATAAAAGTTGCATCAATGGATTTGACAAACCCTGACATGCTGACCGCAGCTGGTGAAAGCAAATTACCGGTCATTCTTTCAACAGGGTTTGGCAGCTTGTCGGAAATCGACCGCGCAGTTTCAACCATTGAAAAATCTGGAAATTGCAACATCGTTATACTGCACTGTGTCGCGCTTTATCCACCCGAAGACCATGAGGTTAATCTGAATAACATCGATATGTTGCGTGATACCTTCGGCTATCCGGTCGGATTTTCCGACCATACGCTTGGCTTCGAACTTAGCTTGGCTGCCATAGCGAAAGGCTCAATCGTACTNGAGAAACATTTTACGCTCGATAAAGAGATGTTCGGCTGGGACCATAAGGCCTCAGCCACACCCGGCGAACTCGATTTCATCTGCCGCGGCCGCGACCGCATTTATGCTGCGCTTGGACAACAACGACGCACAGTCGGAGAGCGCGAAACAGCGCGCAAAGATGAGTACCGTCGCTCCGTCGTTGCCTGTCGCGACATCAATGTCGGGACAATCATTACTCGAGACGACTTNGATTTTCGGCGTCCGGGAACGGGTATCGAACCATTCGATATTGATCAAGTGTTAGGCAAGGTTGCCCTTCGAGATATCACCAATGATTCGCTAATTGACGCGAGCGATATCGGAACCCCTACAAAGCGCTAGGCCTTCGCTCCGATGGCACAGTTTACCGTTTGCACCAGCCTGTATCCGCAATCCGAGCGTAATATTGCTGCCTTTTGTGCGGCATTGAACAAAGCGATCGAGAATGTAGATGCGGCGCTCTTGTTCGCACTCGAACGCGATTACGACCCAAGTATGGTAATCGCAAGCCTGCAAAGAAAAGATAAGATTCATATTGTAAAAAGCGACGCNTTGGCGTCGCCGTCGGNACTAAGGCAAACTATGTTAACCGCAGCACGATCAATTGATTCGGATATTCTGGTATTTGCAGATTNCGATGATTGCATAGATCGAACCGCACTGTCGAACCATGCAGAGAGTTTGGCCGATAGCGAAATAAGCTATGGAGATATGCGCCTCCTCGATCACGAGGGAAAGTCAACGGGCAGAACCTTTTTTGAGAATGCCGGCGTTCCCAACCGTGTGTCCGGCCCGGAGAGTCTGCAGGAAAGAAATTTTATGGGTTTTACGAATACCGCCATACGACGAGAGGCATTGTCCGAAATTACTATCGAGATTCCCGTCGATATTGCTGCAGCTGATTGGTGGCTGTTTACTAAACTGCTTCACCATGGCGCGACGGCCAAACAAACCTGCTATCCAGTGGTTGATTATCGGATCTATGACAAAAACACGCTTGGCGTCGGGGAAGCGAGGAGCCTTGATGCGTTGGCCAAACAACTTGCAATCGTCAACAGACATTATGCCAATTTGGTCAAGGATCTACGTCATCAAAAATCACTTGATAAAATTACTCGCCTCGCTCGCGTGCTTGAGTCCGGCAAAGTGCCAGAAGAATGTTTTTTTGAGGTGGTCAACCACCAGCCTGGTGTCTGGTTCGACGACGTGTTCCGCGCGGCCGATGTGCTGGACACAATATCCGAAGCAAGGCAAAACGCATGAAAATAATTTTAATTGGCGCCGTCTATTCGAGTGCAGCATTCCTCAACACGTTGCTCGAAACGCGTGAAACTGTTTCGGGGGTAATTACGCTGGACGAGACAACCGGCCGGAAACGCCACTCGGACTATGCAGACCTCGCACCAATTTGCAGCGCCGCAGGCATACCATGCCATCAGTTAACCTCCGACAGCGACATCGCCGCAATCGTGGAAACCGACCCTCCGGACCTNCTTTTGGTCTGGGGCTGGTCACGGTTGATTCCAAAAGCCGTTCTCAAAACTGCGAAAATTGGCTGTATCGGGTTTCACCCGGCCCCATTGCCAAACGGACGGGGGCGTCATCCGCTGATTTGGTCGATCATCCTCGGACTCGCTGAAACTCATGTCAATTTCTTTGAACTAACCGACACCGCGGATGAAGGTCAAATCCTAGCCAGCGCTTCGGTCCGACTGGACGATACAGAGACCGCCCGAAGCTTAATGGAAAAAACAATCCGCGCAGCACAAACACTGATCCCTAGTATGTTTCGGAGCATCGCCAATAAGGGTTACTTTACAGGCAAACCACAATCAAATTACTCTGTGGAATCGTGGCGCAAAAGAAATCCCGCTGACGGGCGTATCGATTTTCGCATGTCGGCTACACACATCGACCGATTAGTACGGGCGTTAAGTGAACCTTATCCCGGTGCGGACGCGATGCATTGCCATGGCGAAATTGCAAAGGTTTGGCACGTTGAAACCATAGAAGAAAATGCAGCATTAAATTTCACCGAACCCGGTCGGGTGGTTGAAATTATCGCCGGCGCGCCATTGGTCCGTTGTGGTGACGGTGCACTGATTATTAGACAACACGATTTTTCGTCCAACATCGAGCGAGGAACCTGGTTTTGTTAAACTCGAAACGCGTTTTGATCATTGCGCCCCATCCCGACGATGAAACGCTCGGCGCTGGTGGCACCCTGCTTAAACTCAAAGCCAATGGCGCAGAGATTTTTTGGCTACTAATTACCTGCGCAACGGCGCCGACTTACAGCGACAAGNNTATTGCTAAACAAGAGCTCCAAATCAACGCGGTTCGAGCCGCATACCCGTTTGACGGCTTTGAGTGGTTAAAATTTTCTGCCTCCGAAGTCGGCGCAGTGGATCGGGCTGAACTAGTCGATCGCATTAGATCGACAATTAGCAACATCAAACCGGAGACAATATTCGTGCCCCATTGTCATGACGTCCACGATGACCACCGCATTACGTTCGAGGCCTCGCTCGCGGCATGCAAAAGCTTTTACATGNAAAATTTGGGTGTACAGCGCATTTATGCGATGGATATTCCCTCAGAGACCGATGCTGCGCCGCCGCTGGCCGGAACGAGCTTCCTGCCAACGGTCACTGTCGACATCAGTTCGACCTTGGACGACAAACTGCGCATTTTTGACCTTTATGAAACTGAGCGACAGTTACCTAACCAACCAAGGAGCATTGATGCTCTTCGCGCCCGCGCCGTTGCCGACGGGGCAGTATGCGGTATTGGCGCTGCAGAACAATTTATGTTAATCCGCGAACTCATCTCTTAATTAAAAATCTGACCCCATGAAAGTGAAACTCACCAATCATCGGCAGTGGCTGTGTCAGCCTTCAACTCTTTTGCGTGAAGTGCTGATCCGCTTTAACGAGCTAACCTACCCCTTTCACATCGTGACCGATGAGAACGACTGTCTCATGGGTTCTGTAACGGATGGCGATNTTCGGCGTGCAGTACTGAATGGCGCNAATTTGGATGAACCGGTTTCTATCTATATGAATAGAANAGTCATTTCCGTACGCGATAATGCGGGTGCTATAAAAGCCGCAGCCCAGCACCAAGTACAATTTGTACCGGTGGTTGACGACGCCAATCGGGTAGTCGATATCGTTGTCGCCGGGTCGCCTGTGGAGCAACTCGGCAGTTGCTTGGTTATGGCGGGTGGGCATGGAACACGGCTCGGCGAAAAAACACGCAACACGCCAAAACCTTTACTGCCAGTAGGCGACAAGCCGATCTTAGGTCATATTCTCGACCAGTTAGAAATCGCCGGTATTAGGCAGATCTATATCGCCGTTCATTACCTTTCCAAAAAAATAGAGGAATTTATCGAAGAACGCGGAAGTAAGGCCAGCATAGAGCTGCTCCACGAAGAAAAAAAATTAGGCACTGCCGGGGCGCTTAGCCTATTACCCGCAACGCAAGATGGACCAGTTCTGGTACTAAACGGTGACGTCCTCACTTCAGTCAATGTGGCNGCCATGCCTGAATTTCATCTGCGCCATGGGCACGACGCGACCATAGCCGTCGCGCGATATGATTTCGAAGTGCCCTTCGGGGTCGTCCGCCAAAGCGATGGCGGAATATTCATTGGGATTGATGAGAAGCCAACCATTCACCAATTCGTTGCCGCAGGCCTTTATTATCTTGGGCCGGAAATTTGCGCCCTCGTGCCGAAGAATGAACCAATGGATATGCCTGAACTCCTCAATCTCGGCAAAAAGGCTGGATTACAAATTGGCCTGTTTCCAATTCATGAGTATTGGGTTGATGTTGGTCGGCCCACAGACCTTGCCCATGCCGACAAAACATTTCCCAAAAACAAACGCTATCGCCCGCCTAACTCCCCGATCGCTAAAACCGGGGATAAATAATGCCTACCAATCAATATTTCCGTATTAGCCGAATGTTAGGATATGGATATAAGCAGGAAGTCACCCAGCTTGGGCTCTATATTGCCGCGGTCCTATTTGAAGGCGTCGGCATTGGCATGTTACTACCCATCATTCAGTTGATCCAAAATGACAATACAACTTCTGAGCTGGCCGCGAATTCGAAGATTTGGGGCTATCTGATTACATTTTTTTCTTTTTTCGGCGTCCAAGCTTCACTGGCCAGTCTTTTTGCCCTAAGTTTTCTATGCATCGTGATGCGTCAATTTTTCCTCTATTGGAAACAGCGCTACTTTTCGTTGGTGCAAGAACAACTCGCACATAATGTCAGGCTGTTAGCTTTTTCACATTATTTGGAAGCGCGCGCCGAATATCACGATCAGGAACGATCCGGCGGCCTCGTGAACAGTTTGTCGACAGAACTAGGTTTAGCTATATACGCGATTTTAGCCCCGGTTCAATTGGTAAGCTACGGCTTCATGGCGGCATTTTACGTCACCTTGCTGGTCCTGGTTTCCGGCCCCATTACGGTTATGGCACTGGTTATTATCGGCGTCTCCGGTCTGGCCATCAAATCGCTGCTAAATAAAGCGCGCACTTCAGGCATCAGTGTGCAAAAAGCTAATGAGCAAATGTCGGTGTTCTTAGTCGAGCGGCTGGGCGCTATTCGCCTTATTCGGCTGTCAGGTGCAGAGAATGCCGAATTCCGCGAAATGGACAAGCTGACCAAACAACAACGCGACAGTTTGGTGCGTATGTGGATGTTTTTTGCGCAGCTAAATGCGATTATCGAGCCGTTGGTTGTCGGCATCGCCTTTGCCGCCCTCTATATGTCAATTGCCTTCCTGGGTTTGAAACTAGAAGAAATTGCCGTCTTTGGCCTGATTGCCCTGATGCGGCTCCTACCCGTGTTCAAAGAATTGATGGCGACGGGACAAGCTGCACTCAACAATCGAGCGAGCCTGTATCGCCTAATCGAACGGCTCGACGAACTCGAGAAAGCAGTTGAAGAGGATTCCGGGTCGACAAAATTTCAAGCGCTTACTGACGGCATTACCTTCGAAAATGTTTCCTTGAAATATGCGACTGGTTCGCCCATGCCGGCACTTGCGGACGTCAACCTTGTGATCCCTGCAAATAAAATGACNGCCATNGTTGGCCCGTCGGGAGCGGGCAAATCAACGCTTGTCGATTTAATTCCAAGATGGCGGGAACCAACCAAAGGCAAAGTCCTTTTTAACAATACTGACATTTCCTCTTTCACCCTCGAAAGTTTGCGTAAATCGGTTGCATTCGTTTCGCAAACACCCTTGATTTTTAACATGACGATTGGCGAACAGATTGCTTATGGGGCTGAAGGTGTATCGTTTGATGATATACANGATGCTGCAAAATTAGCCAATGCACATGAGTTCATCACTAGTTTTGAACAAGGCTACGACACGATGCTAGGAGAACGCGGCGCTAAGGTTTCCGGTGGTCAACGACAGCGATTAGAGTTAGCGCGCGCTTTATTGCAAAAATCACCGATACTCATTCTCGACGAGCCGACAAGCAACCTGGATGCGGCATCGGAGTCTTTATTCCGTGATTCTTTAACAAAAATTCGGCAACAACAATCAACAACGATAATCGTTGTCGCGCATCGCCTTTCGACAGTTCTAGACGCTGACCAAATCATCGTGCTAACGCAAGGTCGTGTTGATTCTAAAGGAACGCACTCGGAAATCCTCAAAAAGAACGAGTGGTACCGCGATGCCTGTGAGCGGCAAATGTTACGGGACCCCAATGCACAGAAATTGATTGCGGACTCCCAAAGCTAAACTCGACCAAATTGCTTTCATAAGGCGATGATTATACCTCCGCGCGACACTAACAAATGGAAAGAAACTGATATGCCAAACGTCTTACGCTCGCTATGGGAGCGCGTACCAGAAAACACCAAAATTAAACTTCGCGGAGATTATAACTCCGTNNGCCATCGGTTCGTTGACCGCCCGCGCGACGGCATTGTCTTGTGTGCACAATCTTTATTGGGAAAGAGGTTTCTTTCCTGGTATGCGAAACGACTGGATGCCGCAGCCAACCAGGTTAAACCGGGCGAAGGTGGCCGTCACCTATCCAAAATAGAAACTATGAAAACTGGCGCCGAGGACCTTGAGGTTGTTAAGCGTTTTGGCCTGCAGGCAGATAACTCACTTTATGAATTTGGCACCGGTTTTGGCCGCTCTGCCCAACATTTCGTTAACTTCCTTGATACGGATCATTATTTCGGAAATGACATTTCGGCAGCACGAATTCGCCAAATGAGAGAATTCTTTGAATTTAACGNGCTAGCCAAAAAGAACCCGACCTTTTTCGTGACCGCAAACAATAGTTTCGATTGGGCCGAGGGGAAAACTTTCGACTTCATTTGGACCATGGCGGTTTTCTGCCATATGCCAGATGAAGATGTCCGCGAAGTATTTAGAAACGTGCACAAAATTATGCATCCCTCGTCTATTTTCTTAGCCCTGGATACACATCTGGACGACTCAGACCGTATCCACCGCTATAATGCAAAAGATTGGTTCCGGCCGCCATCATGGTATTGCGATGCAGCGGCTGAGGCTGGACTGCACTCCGAAGACGTTTCCGAAAAACTAGTTGCTGGCGTAGGCTCGCAAAATGTCTCTACGCCGCTTGGCTATAAGGGTATGAAGTTCTCGAGCCATCTAATCAAAATGACCTTATCCTAACATTTAGTGCGTCAATTCTACCTACTGATAGCCGAACTTCAATTGCCGAGATGCATGGAAAAGGATTTATATGACGCCTAACGGAGTAATCACACTGTGCTTGATGAATTTCAATTCGACGGTCTAGATTTTAACGATAAGTCAATTCTGATCACCGGCGACAACGGCTCGTTTGGCCGAACTCGCGCGTAGTTTATTCTCGACAGCTTTGCGCCCCGCTGCCTAATTGTNTATTCCCGTGACGAANNCAATCTTTGGTATTACGAAATGCAGAATATACAGTCCAATTGTCGTGCAAATGATATTCATTGCGCTTTGGGATTAAGTCAGATGACTAAGTTGGGAACCTTTGTCAGCGCTCAAAATAAATTGACTGAATACTATCAGCAATGGCTTAAAGTTCTTGCCCTAATTGGTCAGCCAATAAAGCGTACCGAAAATGGAAGACCCGCTTGGCACGTTTCCGTTGCGTTAATTGATTTTGAAAGAGCCGGCACTGACAGAGCATCCGTTATGAATGCGCCTCGCAAAAAGGGTATCAGCAGCCAGCTGCTATATATACCTTTCTACCGGCAACCCTATTATAAACGCTTATACGGGGCACATCGGATGGCAGGCGCAGAATCGTATTATGCTTGCTGCCTCTGTCTGCCCTTTTTTACAGACGTGACATTGGATGACTTTAACCATATCGTAGGTTCGCTGGCATCTGTGCTGAGTATAAGTGCGGACTGATCATAATGCAGGATAATGTTGTCGCCATCATTCAGGCTCGTATGACTTCTAAACGTTTACCTGGGAANGTTTTACTGCCATTGTTCGGAGCGCCTTTGTTGCACCGCATGCTAGAGAGGGTTTCAAGAATTAATGGTCTTGATGCCATTTGGCTGGCCATACCTGAGGGGCAGGATCACGACCCTATTGTAGACATCTTGCCGACGGGCGTTAGGCTATTCAGAGGCAGTGAAACCGACGTCCTTGACCGAACATTTAAGGCTGCCAAACAGGCAAATGCCACCGTGGTGATGCGTATGACGTCAGATTGCCCATTAATTGACCCAACTGTAAGCAGTGACATACTAGTAGCCTTCAAAAACTCTCCGGCAGTCTATGCTCGAACCGCCCTTGCCAGCGGCTATCCGCACGGTTTTGACACAGAAGTGTTCACCATAGACGCACTTGAATCCGCGCACGCAGAGGCAACTACCTATGATGAACGGGAACATGTTACGCCGTTTATTTGGCGGCAACCTAACCGCTTTCCCACGCTCGAGGTGGATCATTATCCAGACTTCCGGCATTGGCGCGTAACAGTCGATACTCCGGAAGACTACCAGCTAGCAAAACAGATATACGATATATTATTTCCACAAAATCCAAATTTCGGCTTCGAAGAATTACGCAAACTTTTCACCACCCAACCGGAGCTCCTCGAAATTAATGCAAACATTATCCAGCCAAAATTGGCTGGTATTCCGGAGTCAAACTCATGAGTATTGGCGAAAAACAACTTAATGCGTGGAGCAACGAATTCGGAAGAGACTATGTCTCACGCAACCAAGCAACCACGAATGCCATTGAGCAGCGCAAAAATGCATTTAAGAGCATTTTCGATCATATTACCGATACAGAGGCTCCGGCTTCCATACTGGAGGCCGGCTCAAATATTGGCATCAATATTCATGCACTCGCAGAGATTACAAATGCCACCCTTCACGCGGTAGAACCCAACCGGGAGGCCTTAGATACACTTATTTCATCTAACGTCATACCAGCCAAACGAGCTCTTCAAGGAAGCCTCCAATTTTTGCCCTTTGACAATAGTTCAATTGAACTCGTCTTTACCTCTGGCGTCCTTATTCATATTCCNGACGAGGCGTTGGACCAAGCTATTAGTGAAATTCTTCGGGTCAGCAGCCGTTATATATTAACGCTCGAATATTTCTCNCCAGAACCGATGTCCATTCCCTATCGCGGCCACAACGACTTTCTGTTTAAGCGAGATTACGGCGAGTTGTTTCTCGATGCCTCCCCGGACNTAGAATACGTNGCGGACGGATTNTTCTGGAAACGAGTTACGGGCCTCGATAACCTAAACTGGTGGCTTTTCAGAAAGCCTTNGGTGGTTTGTGAATGCTGACGATACCAACAATGGCGATAGANGCTGATTTACAAATCTTACTGCCGTTAAGAAAACACCCGCTGAAAGGTTACTTAAATGTTTTAAAAAAAACTTTTTTAGCCGGTCGGGTGGTCGGACGTGGCCACTCGCCATATGCGGCGGCGGAATTTTTGGGAGATTATAAGGGTGGTTTTAATAGCACCTTCGCTATTATAAAAGCAGCAAATATAGCCAGCGCCGATGCTATAAAGATGTTACACGGTAAATCCAATATGATTACTATTAATCACTGGAATATGGTTTCGGACACCTAATATGACCGGTCTTTGTATCGCAGCTGGTAGTTTTGATACAACTGCCGCTATAAAGCGTATAGCGGGTCGACTCGCCTGCTCCAATCAATCTTTAGGTAAAGAAACCCCTAACCCGTCGCTCGCTATTGCGAACACCTGGCATGCCAGCATGAAACACATGCGCGCACCATGTACGTTCGACAATGGACTAGTCTGCGCAGTTTCAGGTGAGATATTTGATGACTTCGGCCTTTTGAGAGAGCCAGAACAGTTAATCGCAGAACTTTATAAAAACAACCATTTGCATAAAACTGCTTGGCTAAATGGTAGTTTTAGGATCGGTCTAATCGACCCTAATAAAAACCGGGTCATCTTAATCACCGACCGGCTTGGCTCAAAGCCAATGTTCGTATGGCATAATGATAGAGCCTTAATCGCCAGTTCACGACTTGATGCGGCGATTTGCGAGGATATAGTCAGGAAACGATTGAGCCGACAAGGGCTGACGGAACTACTTATTTATCAACGAACGGTAGCCAGCCAAACACAGTATAGCGATATCGAGTCTATGACCGCTTCACAAATTTGGGTTTGGGAGAACGGGGCCCTATCCAAACAAACTGCGCGGAAACTGGCCTGGGTAAAACCAGATTTCTCAAAAGCGGATGCAGCAGAGGGATTGGCCTGTGCTTTGACGCGTGCGACGGAGAGAAGGTTATCAGACCCCGTGCGTCATGGTTTGTTGATGTCAGGGGGGCTGGATTCCCGAACAGTATTAGCCGCCGCCCACCGCTCCGGAAAACCGCTTTCCTGTGCCACGATCAGCGCTTGGGAAAATATGGAAGTNGATCTAGCCCGCCAAAGCGCAGAAATGACGGGAGCAGATTTCAAGCTTTATACTTGTGTACCCGAACGACTTGCGGCAGCGATTAAGCCTTCTACCAAAGCGAGCGATGGCTTATTTTCGGCGCCGGTCAATATTTATGCCTCACTGCCCGATATTGCGCGCAACTACGACGTCATGCTCAGTGGTCATGGTTTGGATTATACACTCCGCGGATACTATCTTCCCTGCCGCACTCTAAAACTTGCCGGTTCGACGACGCGGTTACCGCGTCTTCGGCCAATTCAAAACGGGACCCCGGAAACAATTGCCAATAGCCTGCGCGTTGGAATTTCTCCTGCCATCGCCAAACAAATTTTAAAGCCCAGCTTCGCTGCCGAATTAGACACCCGTCGTATAACAGCAATGGAAGCTGCTTTGGCAAATGTGGAAATTGAAGATGATTATAACGGTTGGGATGCTTTCATCCTGCATTCTCTTGGGCGTCATTATGCTTACTCTGATTTTGTCGCGATCGAGGAAGTAATTCATCACC
Organism: Rhodospirillaceae bacterium; assembly: GCA_002711555.1. Next base: position 162,805 of record PARQ01000009.1, read on the forward strand.
GCGCAATTACATTCGATCCGGTAATCTTTGATCTATACCTCTCTATGCCGCCGGCCTGGCGAGCTGAAGGTAAAGTCGCGCATGATTCTATGAGCCAGATCAACCCCGACCTTATGCGATTGGCCGATGCAAATACCGGGTTTTCCGCTCGGTATGAATTTTCTAAACAAATATTTTTGATCCTCATGCGCGCAATCCTGAGGCGATCCGGCTTAATAAAACGCCCAGCCTTACCCGACCCTTCCTTCACGCACGGATCTTGGATGGACGCCGCAAACCTGTTCCGCCACAACAAGACATGGCGTGCTCTTGCCCTATCTCTTCCGGACGACCCTATACTCAATGCCATGGGTCTATTCCGACAAGATGGGCTCCAGTTCGTAGTATCCAATCATATGGACGGCACGGCAAACCATAAAAAGCTTTTAATGCAATTACTCACTCTTTCCAGCTGGTTTGCCGAACACCCTTTCGACGAGGTGGGGGCATGAGCTATCAACGCGAGTTTTCTCTAATCGGCTATAAGAGCTTAATCGAGGACCTTTTTAGTCATGGTTACACAATAAGTAACTTCCGCGAAGTGGCCACGGAAAGTAAACACCTTATCATGCGCCATGATGTAGATATGTGCCTCGATGCAGCGGTAGAAATAGCAACTATTGAAAATCAACTCGATGTCGCCGCCCATTATTTTGTGCTNCTCCGCACTGAAATGTATAATTTGTTCTCCAAAAGAGGGATGGCCGCTATTGAGTCACTTCTCTCCCTTGGCCATCAGATCGGCCTCCATTTGGATGCTTCACTTTATTCCAACGACGAACTCGAGGACGCTGCTGAATGGGAGGCCGGCTGCCTACAATGCATTACCGGACGCGAGGTAGACATGATCAGCTTTCACCGGCCCGCAAAATCATTGTTAGGCCGTGCAGATATGTTGGCCGGCAGGCACCATGCCTATCAACCGAAATATTTTACAGATATAGCTTATTGTTCGGATTCCCGGGGTCGTTGGGATCACGGCCATCCATTAGATTTACAAGCGGTTAAAAAAGGTCAGGCGTTACAGTTGTTGACACATCCNATTTGGTGGGCATCTAAGAGTGACGAAAATGCAGTTTCGAGACTTAACCGGTTTGCAGCGGGACGGCATGAGCATCTCCGTAGAGAGCTGGCCCGCAACTGTGCCCCTTACCGCGAAGCTTATACCGAGTTAACCGATACTGATGAACCAAAATGACGTTCAAAATCGGACTNAAAGAGATATGTGCAGCTAGAAGCGANTGCATATANGATCTAGGTGACGGGAAAGCGTGAGCAAATATTTTGCTACTAGCTTGGATGTGTATGATCGTCAGATGAAGTATAAANTAGTTTTTGTAGTGCCTTCGTTTGCAGGGGGNGGAGCTGAGCGAGTNATCATTATGCTTGCGAATAGCCTCGACAGAACTCGTTACATTCCTTCAATTATTGTACTAAATGCGAAAGGCCCCCTGCAGAAACTTATTGCCGACGATGTTGCAGTTGTCAATCTTGGTCGCCCGAGACTGCGTTATGCAATATACCGTCTAATAATCGAAATCCGAAAGATCGAGCCCGACGCCGTTATACCCACCATGGGCTACCTCAACCTGTGTATCCTCTCAATATGGAAGAAAATCGGCGCTGATATCAGAGTCATAGTTAGAGAAGCAAATGCTGTGGATGCTACAATTAAGGCAATAAAATTACCATTTCTTGGCCGATTTCTCTATAGCTACCTTTATCCTCGCGCCACAAAGGTAATCACTCCAAGCCAGCTTATCGCAAAAGACCTACGTGAAAGGTGGAGAGTGTCCGGTGAGAAATTAGTAGTCTTACCTAATCCGGTTGATACAAGATGGGTCCGCAACCAGGCTAACAAAATCAAACGCCATTCAGGCATAGGAAGACGGTTTGTCGCATCAGGCCGACTGGTTGACCAAAAAGGGTTCGATCTCCTAATCGCTTGGCTGCGAAACATGCCGCCCGATACTCATGTCACAATCTTTGGTGAAGGACATATGAGAGAACCCTTAATTGCTCAAGCCAAAAAAATGAAGGTAATGAAACAGCTTCGGTTTGCTGGTTTCGTGAATAACCCATGGAGNTTCTACGCTGGAGCCGATGCTTTTTTACTCACATCAAGATGGGAAGGTATGTCAAATGCCTCGCTAGAAGCGCTTGCGGTGGGTACCCCGGTCATTGGAACACCACAATCAGGCGGTCTCAGGGAGGTTGCAACGCAGACTACCCCTCTGGCAATAACAATTGCCGAGCCGGGAATGGATTACGTAAATGCCTTGATGCGGGTGACTCCATCAATTCCGAGTGAATTACGTCCTAGTTTACTCCCTGATTCTTATTCACTGGAGCGTGCTAATAAGAAATTTGAAGAAATTTTAGTTTCTTAAGGTTTAATGATCAACGATACATGCATGCCCCGGCCAATCGGGGCATTTTGCTTTTTGAAATCTTTGAGCCATAATCAAATCGAATTTGAATTGCTATTTTTGGTGTACGCTTCGTCCAACTCGGGAGACAGACATGGAAAAAACAACCACAAAATTACGGAACCTCATTGCAGGCAATGATTTCTTATACATGCCCGCAGCCTATTACCCACTTTGCGCCCTTGTCGCGCAACAAATTGGGATAAAAACAGCTTACGTCGGGGGGTACGTCACAGGTGGCTCTAAAGCAGTTTCGGAACCCTTATTATCAATGAGTGAACAAGTCACTGTTGCTGGTGAAATTGCCCAAAGATGCTCTATCCCTATTATTGCTGATGCTGGAGCTGGTTTTGGTGAACCACTTCATTGCATGCGGACTGTGAGAGAATTTATTAATGCGGGTGTTGCCGGTGTGCACATTGAGGACCAACTCTATCCAAAGCGAGCCCACTACCACAAATATGTTGCTCATGCGATNCCGGCCGATGATTTTGCATATAAGATTCGTTACGCGTGCCGTGAGCGCGATGCGACAGACCCGGATTTTGTGGTAATAGTACGTTCAGATACCTGCCGTTTCGAAGGTCTCGATGAAGCTGTTAAACGCGTCAACATGGGTGGCGAAGAAGGTGCTGACATGGGCCTTCTGTTCCCAACCGACCACGAAGAAGCCATGAGGGCACCAAAAGANTGCACGATTCCCCTAGTATATGTTCAAAGCCGGGGAAATCGAGACGGGAGACCACTATATTCTAACAACGAACTCCAGGATATGGGCTACAAAGCGTGCATAGATGCGCAGCTCTGGTTAATGGTGAGTTTTCACCATGCTAAGAAAGCTCTAGAAGAAATACATGAAACCGGGAGTTACACCGGTATGACTAATGATGAAAACATTGCAGTCCGACAAGGAATTGAGGATGCCATTGGCCTTGATGATTATTACCTTATCGAAGAAGAAACAGTGGAAGAAAAAAAATGGGGCAAGCGTTAAACATTAGTTCTAAATAAAGCACCTTATTTGAAATGGTACGGATATCCCAGCTTGGACAACCCATCGGCTTAGAATGTCGCTTGAGTAGCTACTATGNCTCACTAAAAAGTAAATTGAGCTTGGTCAACAAAATATATCTACCATAGTAGCTTTCGCGCGGGCTCCACTAACAATAAAGCACGGGCANNGNAACCTAAGAGTCAGGCAGAGGAGACACACAGGCGGCTTTTTACAAGATGCCGCTTGTGAACGTATTCGCCCAATATAATACTTATTTGAGCACTGCATAGTTGACCCTATATAATTNAAAATCTCACCATCTGCCTGAAAGATCCATGATTTGAAAATCATTAAAGATAGAAAAGTTACGAAGGGAAGCTCTACACACATCTTATTCTTAACGATTGGTGTATGCCTTGCTTCAGGAATGCAGTCGATGGATACTTTCCTATCTGGCATTGCCTTGCCCAAAATGATGGGCAGCTTCTCTACCTCTCACGATGAAATTTCTTGGGTCCTAACCGCGTACCTCATTGCTGTCGCTGTTTTTACCCCACTCACGGCTTGGCTGGGACGTCGTTTTGGGCGCAAGCGAGTGCTTCTAACCGGCATAGTAGGTTTCGTAGTTGCTTCAACATTTGCAGGACGTTCTGAGAACTTATTAGAGATCGTGGCCTGTAGGTTCGTACAAGGAGTTTTTGGTGCCCCGCTAGTGCCGGTTGCTCAGCAAATCTTGTTAGATGCTTGGCCCAAGGAACGCCATAATATTGCACTTGGCTGGTTCAGTGTAGGCATGATGGTAGGTCTGATTGTTGGCCCAGTTCTAGGCGGTTTCCTAACCGAGTTTTATAGTTGGCGTTGGAACTACTACGTCAATATACCAGGCGGCCTTACTGCGTTCGTACTTATATTTTTTTTTGTTAGTGAGAACGAGCCTGATAAAACTCGTAATTTTGATCTTACAGGTTTTCTCCTTCTGGGAACCTTTCTAATTTGCCTTCAGTGGGTACTGGACCGCGGCCAAAATCAGTCGTGGTTTCAATCAAATGAAATAATAATAGCCGCGGCAGTCGCAGGCTGTGCTCTGTATCTATTTATAATTCATATCTTTACTGCGCGTCGACCGTTCGTCGACCCCGCACTCTTCAAAGACCGTAACTTTACGATTTGTTCATCATATTTAATTCTTAATGGTGTTATGATGTTTGGCTTCATCGCACTATTTCCCGCTTTGCTGCAAAACTACATGGGCTATCCAGTACTTGACTCTGGATTAATTCTTACCCCACGGGGTATTGCGACCATGTTTGCTTCAGTTTTTGTTGGGCATATTCTAGCCCGGATAGGCCCAAAACCGCTGATATTTGCTGCAAGTATTCTAATGGGCACCTCGTTCTTTTTCCTCGCACGTATTACACCAGACATAGATCCAACTAGTTTAGTCTTCTTTATTTCGCTTCAAGGAGTCAGCTTCGGTTTCTTCTCAACAACTTTAACTGCCTCGGCCTATTCTAATTTACCAAATGAGTTACGACCTGATGCCACAGCTTTTCAAGCATTATCGAGGCGTATCGGCGCAAGCATAGGAGTTTCAGTTCTTGTTGCTCAACTTCTTCGGTATCAACAGACTAATCGTTCGATGCTCGGCGAAAATATATCACCATATAACGACCGTTTTCGCCACATGGCACTGCCCGACGACTTAAATATGCTAGACCAATCTGGACTTCACGCATTTGGGAAAATGATTAACGAACAGGCAGAATTTATAGCATTCTTAGATTGCTTCAATTTTCTCGTTTGGGTTTGCTTATTCACGGCTGTAGGCGCTTTTTTTATTAAATCTACAAAGAAAAAAGCATGATAATCTTTTTCCATCCGCACTAGTAAGATATGCGACTCTGGGTGCGGAATTAACAAATAAACTTTGCTTTTTGAAAGACGCTAGGGTGATTAATTGTGAATAACTACAACACTACCGACCTTCTATGACCCTAATCTTATCTAATGACCAAGTTGCGCAGTTGTTGAATATAAAAGATGTGATCCATGTGCTTGAGGAAGGATATCGCCAGGCAGCAGCGGGACAAGCAATTCTCGGTTCACGAGCCGACTTGAATACAATTACGTCACATCCAGACTCTGTCTACCAATTAAAGTCTATGAGTTCGGTTGCCCCCAGTTTAGGTGTTGGGGCAGTGCGTATAAATTCCGACATACTCTCCTATCCGACTATTAAAGGAAAGGTTCGGCGTCAAAAAATTCCACTCGCACCCGGCAATCGATGGACGGGGTTAGTATTACTTTTCAGCACCGAAACGGGGGAACCGTTAATGATATTTCCTGATGGCGTGATGCAACGCCTCAGAGTGGCTGGAACGAGTGCCCTAGGCGCAAAATATATGGCCCGGTCAGACGCCGAAACCGTCGCCCTGATTGGGTCAGGGTGGCAAGCGGGAGCCCAGGTCATCGCTATTTCTGCTATAAGGAATATCAAAAACTTTAGGGTTTACAGCATAACTCCTCAAAATTGCAAAGTCTTCTGTGAAGCAATGTCGCAAGAGATAGAAATTGACATGGAGCCTTTTGAGGATGTCAGTGATGCTGTGGCAAAAAGTGATGTTGTACTTTGCGCAACAAATTCAAATGAAAATGTTTTACTTTATGATCATGTCGAACCAGGTATGCATATAAGTTCTATTCGAGATAATGAAATCGCTTTAGAAGCAATCAGAAATGCTAATGTTACCGCGATGCATGACACAAAAAGCATGGACTTTGAAAACTACGACAGCACTCACGGCCTGGTAACTAAGGACCAAGAAAAAGAAGCGGGTAACGATCCGCATATGAACTACCTGCGCAGCGTCCCCACATTACCGGACCTCATAACGAAAAAAGCTTGCGGTCGTGTTTCTGATGAGGAGGTAACGTGTTTCCTCAACTATCGCGGCCTTGCACTTCAATTTGCCGTATGCGGTGCGCTACTCTACAAAAAAGCGAAAGAAAGGAAAATCGGAAATGTATTGCCAACTGAATGGTTTACTGAGGATGTTCTTCCTTAACCCATTTACTAGCCTACCAAACCGGAAAAATTCTGTACTATCTTTCAAAACGCCATAGCATCGAAAAATTACGCACCCTTTTTGAAAACCTTAAGGAGCAATTTAGTGTTTAGAGTTGTACAGAGGCCGAAAGCGGTTCAAGGCGGCATTCATCACGATCACTGGTATTACACCAGTCACAACTATTGCTAGAGCAGGCAAAGCAGCCTTCTCCAACATTTCATCTTTTGCAAATTGATATACATAGGTTGCTAATGTTTCGAAATCAAAAGGACGCAACAACAACGTCATGGGCAGTTCCTTCATTACATCAACAAAAACCAAGAGACCTCCAGCAATGCAGGAAAGACGTATCATGGGAAGAATTACCGAACCCATTGTTTGTCCAAAGCCATGCCCAAGGACTCGGCTTGCTTCGATCATGCTTTCCGAAATTCGAGCTAGACCCGACTTAACAGCACCGTACCCAACAGCCTGGAAACGAACCACACACGCAAAGATCACTAACGCAACGCCACTTGTCAGGCCACCACCATACTCCCAACCGAATATATCCTTAGAAAATTTCGCGATATAAGTATCTAAGGCACCTCCAGCCGTAACGACACCCACGGCTAGAATAGTGCCCGGAAACGCATATCCAAAAGACGAAATTGCAGTTAACCGCTGGACAACCAAATTCTTGTTGAATGATGCTACCAATCCCATGAACACAGCTGTTGCCACAACTAAACTGGCAACTGCGCATCCGATTAAAATGGAATTGGTGGCGGCGTTAAACATAGCGTTAGTAAGTGCGGTGGAATGCCCTTCGATAATAAACCCGACGAGAACTGAAACAGGTGTTACGAACCCCACAGCCACGGGAATAAAACAAAAGAACATACAAAGACCAGCACGCCAGCCAGCCAGCGGCTTTGGTAAAAAAGAGACCGAACTTCGTGTCGTATCAACAAAACGCCTTTTAGCACGTGCTAATATTTCTACCAGAAGTAGTAGTATGATGAAAAGATAGGCACAGGTTGCAATTTGTGCTGCTGCTGCCAAGTTATTCATTCCAAGCCAAACATTGAAAATACCAAGAGTAAGTGTTTCGATTGCAAAATATTCTACCGTCCCAAAATCGGATATCGTTTCCATCATCACTAATGCTACACCGGCGACTATGGCCGGCCTTGCTAATGGGAGACCAACGGACCAAAACATACTACGACCTGAAATGCGGGCCGCTTCAAAATATGATGAAGGTGTAAGCAGGAATGCTGTACGAGCTATAACGTAAACATACGGATACAACACAGCGCTCATAACAAATATCGCACCACCCATAGAACGTATTTCCGGGAACCAATATTCTCGAGCTGACTGCCAACTGAAGAAATTCCGTAACACACCCTGAACTGGCCCAGCATATTCCAGAAAATCAGTGTAGGTGTAAGCAATCAAATATGCGGGAATGGCTGCAGGCAGCAACAAAAGCCATTGACACCATTGCCTACCACAAAATTCATATCTGAAGACAACCCAAGCAGTCGTAACGCCAAAAAGAAGGCTTAATGCGCCCACACCGGCCATTAATGCGACAGTATTAAAAACGTAACGCGGTAGAACTGTTGTAAATAAATGTTGCCAAAGACCATCGCTGTCACCCGCTGCTGTCACTAAGACCGCTACAACCGGTGTGAAAAATGAGGCGGCAATTAGGATAGCTGCTATCGCCCAGAGGTTGACCCGTCCTTTTTTACCCTCTGCAGTCGATGTTCTGATGACAGCTACCACCCTACCCGATCAATTACCTTTTGGGCCTCTGGCGCACGCTTTGCAATCATCAGTATCGGCATTTTGTGCTCGCGAAACGTACCCCATGTATTCAATTCGGAAGACAGAGGGACTGCCGCATTGACCGGATACTCAAAATTTATTGCCCCGTACAGCTGCTGTGCTTGTTTAGATGTAAGAAATTCTAGAAACCGAACCGCCTCTTTATAATTTTTTGAATATTTAGCTATCCCACCACCAGAAATATTCACGTGTGAACCTCTGTCATTTTGATTAGGAAATATTAGGTTTACTGAATCTGCCCATTTTCTATGCTCTAATTTTTCTGAATGCTTGAGTTTTCCAAAGTAATAATTGTTTATGATTGCAATATCGCAGACACCCTCATAAATGCCTTTTATCTGAGCACGATCATTTCCCTGCGGCCTCCTGGCCAAATTAGAAACAACTCCCTTTGCCCACGTCTCCGCTGCTGCAACGCCAGAGGTGTATATTATAGATGCTATTAAACCCCGGTTATAAACATGACTGCCGGGCCTCGAACAAATTCGACCCCGCCATTTCGGGTCAGCTAAATCTTCATATCGTGCAATACCTGCTGCATCCCGAGCGTTTTTGGATACCGCTACTATCCTTGCGCGCTTGGAAAAACCAAACCATCTGTTTTCAGGGTCGCGCAGGTGCGCTGGTATATTTGCCTCCAGTGTTTCTGATTTCACCGGCTTTAACAATTTTTTATCCGCATAGACATACAGCCTTGCAATATCAACAGTGAGGATCACATCCGCTGGACTTCTGGGCCCCTCCGCCTGCAGGCGCTGCGCCAGCCCTTTGGACGCATAAACCACATTTATTTTCGTGCCGGTTTTATTTTTATAAGCCTCTAAAAAAGGCTTTATTAAAAATGGCTGACGATGAGAATAAATATTCAGTTCGGCGGCTAAGGCGTTCCCGAAAAAAAAGAGCCCTCCAAATATCGACACGGTCAATAAAACCCCGCCTACAAATCCTGAGCGACGGGACACTGCCTTCAAAAATTGAACCATTCTTTTTGAATCCTTTTTCAAAATTTTTACAATTACGTTTGCCGACGTCGTAAATGGTAGAAAATATAGTGAGGACAAGTCATGCTGATTTCCATTCACAACTCCGAACTTAAGTTTTTGTTTTTTGCCTGCTAGCATTAGCGTTCCAAACATTCCATCCCAAATTGCTAAGGCGACCCCGAAATTTCGATCAAAATGCTCCCTATCTGTGGAGTGGTGGATCTGATGCTGAGCCGGAGAAATCAATAGCCTTTCCACAAACCGTCCGTATGAAATCCATATATGGGAATGGCGCAGATTTGAACCTACGGCGTTAAATACAAACAAAAAAGCATTCGCGCCCAAAATAGTTAAAAGATCTGCACGGTCACCAAAGAAAAACAAGAAGAAAGATATAGTTACTGCTTGGACTAGGATTGTGCGTAAAGTAAAGAATAATGCCTCAATTGGATGTGCCCGAAAAACAGTAAACGGAGTGAGCGTTTCGGCCGAATGATGGACCTGATGAAAGGCCCATAAAAAGGAATATCGGTGGAGAGCCCTATGCAGAACATATTTTGTAAAATCATCTAATAAGAATACCGTTAACGTAAAAACTAGGCCTATTGTTAAATCGGTTGAATCAACCCACAGTAAAGTACGGCCATCAAATATTAAGTGTAATGTCTCGAAAAGCACGGTGGCAAGGGCGAGCTTGGATATAAGTAACGGCGCAATCCCCAGAAACAACGCTTGGTTTACAGCCATCAACTTAAAATCTGCCTTAGCGGAGTCAGACAACCAAATTTTAATTGAAAATAGTTCTGCTAAGGCACTTTTTGGGCGCATTCTGTAAACAAATACTTGTACACCCAAGGCGATCAAGATCGCAGCCAATAAAAACCCTACGAAAATGCGTTTCTGTGGATTAAAGAGAGGACCGAATAATTCTCTCGCATAATCAAAGAAGAACAGATCCATTTATACCCCAGATAAAGAAATGGCGGCTCGACCTCTGTAGGCCGGGCCGCCATCTTGATTAAGGCTTAGTCATTTTCAACTGATTTGCCGCCACCAAGCTTTTTTGCTAGGTCTGCCAAATCGCCAGAAATTGCATTGTTTCGAGCCCGAACCCCGAACTCATCAACAAGTAGCTTCTGAACTTTAGCCATGTGCAGCATATACTCGCCCCAAGAGGAGCCTTGACCCCGCACATAGTTACCTTTGCTATCTATATCTGTGACTTGGCTAAGGTTTGGCATCAGTGGGCCCGCACCAATCATCCTGTTAAGCCTAGTTGCGGTTTCACCGAGATTTTTCTTACCAGTTTGGAGCGCGAGAGCGAAGCCCTTAAGTTCACCCCAATACTTGATGTATTTGCGAAGTTGTTTCTTGGTGTCGCCGTTTGCTTTAATGATTGTTTGAAGCTTACCCATGGTCTTATACACTGACCCTGCATATTTGTAGGTCGCTTCCGCTAAAACTTTCTGCCAATTATCACCAATCACTGCTGCATGCTGGCGCAGTTTTGTTCGCTGCGCATCTGATAATTTCTCACCACCCGCAGACGTAATTAGCTGCCGGCCGTCGATGAAAGCTTTTACAATAGTGTGTAGGTATTTCGTTCCGTTACCCTTCCCATAAACAGAGGCATCGAAACCTGCCGCGTAGTAAGCAGGACCAAAAGTGTGCTCGGATTTAAGGTCGACCTTTCCGTCTTTATTGTAATCCGCGAACATCAGCGCATTCTTTTTTGGCTTTGACTTTTTGCCTTGTTTAGCAATTTCATAAACTTGACGGGGAGTAAGTTTTAAGGCGTGTGCGGGTGCTCCGAAATAGCCGAACCCTTCATCCCATGAATGTTCTTTACCCGTGTAGTGCTTTCCCTTTTTGTACGGCTTATCATTAGGCTTCTTTCCTGCACTTAACTTTTCATCGAGATAATTATCGACGGCCTGATTATACATCATGGCCCCCATGATGAATTTGGATATGAGCTGTCCGTAATCGTATCCGTTGGCATAATCCACACCCTTTTTGGCGGAAGAGGCCTTGTCTATCCAAAATGCAACCAGCTCCGGACCTGTCATATTGCCAGGCATACCAGCGATAGAGCCTTTAAAGGTTTTCCCTGCAATATTTTTTTTCTTCGAAATTTCATCGATTGTGGTTTGTTTAACCACATAGGACCCTTTGGTCTTTGGAGCTATGATCTTGCGCCCTTTGTCCTTACCTTTAAAGTAAGACATCATCTTGGCTTTTAGCTCTGCATTCGGCTTGCCGTTGCCCTTTGAGGCCAGCTTTTTGAGCGAATCATGAAGTGCGTGCCGAGCGATTTGGCCAGAATAAGCTACTGAATTTGTTTTCTTACCACTGTACCCCTTAACAGTGACCGGGTATGGTCCATAAACGTCACTGTCGGCTACGGCAGCGGTCGTGACTATCGCGAATGACAGTCCAACTAAACCGATTAGGTTTCTTGCTTTTAGCATTTTTAAATCCTCGTCCCAGATTTGTTAAATATAAAGCCACGATGTCGCAAAAAAACCGCGATCCGAAGACTCGGAAACGGAACACAATTGCGAATGGTTATCAATTGCAAATTTGTCGCACTAAAAACTTCAAATGTAAAGGAGAAATGCGAATGGTTATCAGTTGCACATTTATCGTACTGAAAAATTATATTGATTATCTTCGCGTTCTTTTTACAAGGCCTTAGTTTTGTCACATGCTGAATTAAATCCGCACTGGACTGTAGATAAGAAGGATTTAGTTCTTTCCACAACCTCTGTAACTGAGTGATAATAATTCATGAGACTTACACATTATGGCAGAGCAGGGAACTAACAAATGATAGATAGCAGAATCGAAAGACTTTGCGAGAAAAAGGGCATGCGCATGACCAACCAACGTCGTGTGATTGCCCAGGTTCTCTCTGACTCGGCTGACCATCCTAGCGTACCCGACGTTCATGAGCGAGCCGTTAAAATAGACTCTAGTATATCAGTGGCAACCGTTTACAGAACGGTTCGCTTGCTAGAAGAAACGGGGATTTTAGAAAGGCATGACTTTAAAGACGGGTATTCACGGTATGAGACAAAAAATGAGCACCATGATCACTTGGTGAATATTGAAGACGGCACAATAATAGAGTTTGCAAACAAAGAAATTGAGGTTCTTAAAGAGCGAATAGCTCGGGAACATGGTTTTCGGCTGGTAGATCACAGGCTCGAGCTATATGGGGTACCCATTAAAAGCGACTCATGAGAGAACATTTATCGCATACTAATCATAAATCACTTTAAAACAGCACTTATTTACGCGCCTTTGTCGTCATACATGTGTTCCTGCAAATAATTTGGTAAGCCTGCCTGTTCAATCCGAGTATCCTGGGCTTCAATCCAATCAATGTGTTCCTCAGTATCCTTTAAAATAATTTCGAATACATCGCGCGACCCATAGTCGCGTACACTTTCACATTCGGCTATTGCCACCTTCAAACAGGCTTGGTTTGTTGACTCCGACGCCATATCACATTCGAGAATCTCTGGAACCGTCTCTCCAATTCGTAGTTTACCCAAACTTTGAAGGTTAGGAAGCCCGTCCAGCATCAGGATACGTTCTATCAACATATCTGCATGTTTCATTTCCCCGATTGACTCTTCGTAAACCTTCTTGCCGAGTTTTTTAAGACCCCAATCTTCTAGCATTCGCGCATGAAGAAAATATTGATTGATAGCAGTAAGCTCATTTTTCAAGATAAGATTGAGTTGCTCCAAAACGTTTGTATCGCCTTTCATGATCTGCCCCATAAATGTTGTAAAAAAGCGGCTGAATTAGCTCGTTAGCACAGAAAATAATCGACATGTGCAATTGACTCTCAAGTGCAAAAAATTTAATAAATTTCGGGTAATGAAGGTAGGTACCAAGGACTAAGTTATGTACGTCTGTAACTGTAATGCCATAACAGAACGTGACCTTGCCGCGGCCATTAAGGATGGAGCTTCGCACTGGCGGGATGTACACGCCCATTTTAAACACACTCCATGTTGTGGTATGTGCGAGAATGAAATAACTGAAACCATCAACAGTGAAAAATTTAATGTTTGCCAGGGTACTGAGAATATGTCGCCGCTCCGACAACCCACCTCTTCTTCCAGGGTTAGCAAAGCAGCCTAACGAGCCATATTTGCTATTTTAAAACACCCCCACATATCCCCCGGATTCCAACCTAACGGTCTAGCTCGTTTCTTCAAATGGATGTATGTTAAGGCTTATCTTTTCGGTTTTTGAATCAACTATACGACTGGTGAGAGGCCGCAGGGGATAACATGTGACACAGTTCTTTACAATTAAGGTAGGTGAGTTCTCTTATGAGAAGGGCGGAGACCGGTCAAGTGAGGAGAGATAGCAACTGTCAACATCACCTTTCCGGCCTCCGCAGTCACCGCACCGACTTCATCATGGCAAGGAGGAAAAGTCGGTTTGGAGGGAGACTGTAGAAATCATGAGAAACATTATAAAAATATTTTTGTAAGACGCGCCTTATGAGATGAGGCTTTCGGCGTTATGTTCCTCTGTAATACAGCTAATACTTTGGATGGTTTAAGGTTATTTTTTCTCCTTTTTAATGGCATNACCAATGCAACCTTCAAGCAGTTACCGGGTCCGGGGCAGCAAGTTTCGTNCGGGGATATNTGGGAATATTGGGTTCGNGACCATGCACAAATATAAGATCTGCTTTCTGCATTTTCAGTGTGAATTGCGAGAGGTACGGCNTAGCAGAATTGATTGCTTCTGCAGGCATCCATTGCTCAAACAATTCATTATCCCTCACGTTCGGAAAACCAGCTTGACTGATTGCTAACCAGTGTAAAAAAACTTGCTCATCTTCACTTATAGAAGCGCACTGCTCACAACGTATATCGATGGGGCCCGATGAACTGGTTGCCAAAATAGTCATCATTGCGTCTAGATCCAGGTAAGCATCATCAACTCTAGCAAGTCGGTATGCATCCTGCAGTTGTCCAGAAATACTACATCCGCTTTGGAGCCCATCAACCCAAAGGCGGACACTCCAAAGAGCGAGCCTTTCTGGAAAGGCCAAATTCTCAAATAATTCCTCTGATTTAGGAGAAAATGAAGAGGACATTAACAAATTCCTGACGTGTGCGAATGATTCTCATTTGCATATTTAGCACCGACGAGTTAGAAATGCAAATGATAACTATTCGCAATGCGGCAAAATNATTAAGGAAAGCATATGCACATCCAAAACGATGATCAAATTCAGGGGGACCAAGGGATCGATTTAGTCGATTTGACCGAAGCCGAGAGGTTTGTCGTCAGATCAATACGCAAATGGCTATTCGGTCATAGATTTGAAAAACAGCATATATGGGATTGTATGTGGAGAGATTTTAAAATTTCCTTTGGAGAAGAAGACGGCTGCAAGATAGTGACCAGTGTTTCCGCTATTATCTCTACGTTATTGAAGAATGCGAANCGTAAAATCAGGTTTCATCAACCGTGCTGCCCCTGNCTTGTTTTAGACGAATATTTTTTGGTCCGCTTTGTGGCAGCCTGTCAACATAAAGACTGGCCACAAGCACATGCCGCAGCAAGTTCTTTAATTTCTGAAGATGGTATAGGGGACTTTCTTGTAGCCGGCTCCCGTCTTGGGAAGGCCATGAGCCGGCATGCCCTACAACTACCAAAAGATCGNATCGATGAATTAATNTTCGATAACACTAGNTCCTATTATGTGCACTAAAAATCAAATTTGTTCGGACTNCATATCGAAAATATANTTCTTACCTAACCGANCAGCGGGTTTNTACGCACGGGAGGCCNTAGGACTTTAACAGCGATNGGGTTAAGGATACTCAGATTTTGCTAAATGCGAAATGCGGACAGACCTTTCAGGTTTTTTAAAGCCGCTATCCCAAGACAAAAATCTTGNAATTGNTTAGNCAAGCTATGGTTCCAACCGCCATATTCACAATTTGCATGGAACTTGGACGTTAATTCTTCCTCGGTGAGGGGCTCAACCGGACCTCCACGCATGTGCGGTTGCGAATATTCATGCACCGTACCGTCTTTCATAAAAGCCTTGAGATGACCGGTATAGTTTGCTGGGTACTCGTTATTCGGATCGACTACATAAAAGACTTTCCGCGCAATTTCGGTAGCTATTGGGTTTTNATATTTTTCCTGGGTGAATTGAACTAGCCCTGCCGCCCCCTCAGCAAAAGAAATTCCTATGCAGTATGGAACCGAAAATTTACCTGCGTAAGGTGTCGGAATATTTTGTTTTAACTCAAGGGGTTCCCATAAACGGTGAACAGTACCTTCTCCAACGTTACATTCAATTTTTTCAATAGCGTTGGGATCAACACCTTCATTCCTCAACCGAAGGGCACAATCAATAAATGGTTGTGTCATAGTTCCGCAAGCATACGATTTNAAAGTAATCTTATCTGCNACCCAGCTATTTCCAAGATCTTTTGTAACCTTGTCAAAGTCCTGTTCAATATCAGGATGTGCAAATGCNGCGAAAGCTCCGTGTTCGCCCTCAAAGACATATTTGGGCCCAAAAAAGCCAGCTTGACCAAGAAGTGCGGCACGAAGTCCAGCTTGTGCATTCCAACCAGGATGCATGCGTTTCGTCCAGCTGCCATCGCCGAGATATTCTATAATGCCAGCAGCCAAACTTCCGGCAGTGCCCAACGCATCNACAGTTTGTTTTTCATTGAGACCCAGACTGACGGATGACCCTAATGTTGCACCAAAACAACCTAGGACGGCGGTAGGATGAAAAGATGCGCGGTGCTGAGCGGTCGGTGCTACAACTGCCAACCGACAAGAAAGTTCTATACACGCAGCAATACCGAGCATGAGTTTTTCACCGGATAACTCATANCGNTCCGCTACGGCAAATAATGTTGGTAGTCCCACAGCACCACCAGCATGCATTGGAGAGCCTTCGGCGGTATCATCATAATCCTCACCATGAGCNGCCGTACCGTTTATAAAGGCTGCATCAGATGCAGAAAACCCATTTTTATGCCCAAGGGCAGTGCACGAACCAGAACTATCGGAGGAAGAAACTATTGCTTTCACATAGTCCTCATTTCGAGCTGCNACCATCAGGCCAGCTCCATCGAGTACAACCTTGGTAACGATTGCCTTTACCGGCTGCGGTAAATCTTCGAATTTTAAATTCGCCGACCAGTCAGCAATAAGCTCTGAGATTGATGACCCGGTTTGCTGCTGTGCCATATTTTGCCTCCGTTATTGCCCAAGTGCTTTCCTACAAAACTGCATTTTCTCTTCCAATCTAATTTATTCACCAGAGCTAGCCACAAGGCCAAACAATCCGTGTTTGCGGATATTCCGCCTCATTAATTCAAGATCAATAACTTGGTCGTAATCTACATCGAGATTTACAATATTACCAAGCGTGTTGATGTAAAATGCCTGTGTACCACCATCCTTAGCTTGAAAAATCAGATCTTTGACATCGAAAGCTGCGGCTATGTTCAACATCAAGTCCTCTTTGCGATCCTCAACGCCCTCGCTAACGCCTTCTCCTTGAATAAGAGTTTTCCAAGCGCCAGCCTCAAAATAGGCCTCGATCTGCTTATTGATGTAACTTAGGCTATGTGTCCAATTATCATGCCCCTTCTGTCCTGCCTCTGCGACAACCTTTAAACCAGCATCGGAAGCCATTCTAATGAGACGGCACTTATCGTCTATAGACATCGAAACTTGTGCTGATGATACCTCTACGGCGTCACTGCCTAATTCCTTGACCTTTCGATAAAATTTATCAGACTGGCCCTGCAGGAANGCGGCTTCTGTTATATCTCCTGCAAAAAAGACCTGAACACCGCTCTCATGAAGGTGATCTATTTTATTCCGCAAAAATTCTTCAGTTTGAAGACGGAAAGCACCAATTCCTATTTTCATCATATCGACAAAGTCACCAGCCGATTGCATTAGATCAACTTGCGCATTCATACCAGCGCCCCGATCGGCAACAATAGTCATACCGTGATCCCGTGGCTTCGCTGGCCGTGGCGCAATACGTATGAAATTGAACGCCTTATTATCAAGTACTTCGCTTGGATTTACCATTTTTTCCCCCTAAAATAGGATTTAGCCTTNATAGGATTGTTTNCTTAACAAAACCATAGTTNTCAACTCTGGCAAANAGCCGAATTATCGGGACTGCCACAACATGCTCCACTAAACTGTAAATAACGTTAAAGGGGGTCACTTGATGATCCGGACAATACTTTTCGGCGNTTTTCTAATTCTAGGTACCATGATGCTAGCAGTGGCGGAAGAGGAAACGCCTACCTCAATTAACCGTGCCGCTATTGTCACCATCGACGGCGCTATAGGCCCCGCAACAGTAGAATATGTAAAACGCGCAATGGAAATTGTGCGTAAAAAAGAACATANTTTGGTCATTCTAAAGATTAATACGCCTGGTGGGCTTGTCGACAGCACACGAAAAATCAACACTATGATTTTAAATGCTCCTGTGCCAATTGTCGGTTACGTCGCACCCTCCGGAGCACACGCAGCCAGCGCTGGCACCTATATTCTGTATGCTACCCATATTGCAGCAATGGCTCCAGGGACAAATCTCGGAGCGGCTACCCCTGTGCAAATAGGCAGACCTAATTCACAAAGAAATGAACCAAAAGTTGAAAAAAACCGAAAAAAAGGCCTTGAACAGAAAAAAACTAACAATGACAATAGTGTTTCACCAAAAAGCCCCATGCAAACCAAAGCAATCAACGATCTAACTGCCTACATTAAAAGCTTGGCTGAGATCCATGGCAGGAATTTAGAGTGGGCTGAGAAAGCCGTAACTGAAGCGGCCACGCTCACCGCAAGAGGGGCTCTAAAAAATAATGTCATTAACATCATTACCAAGGACGTAAGTGAGTTGTTGGTCAAACTTCATGGACGTTCGGTCGAGCTAAGCAATTCGTCTGTCATACTTGACACGAAAAATATGGCCGTAGACAAGATTGATCCAGACTGGCAGATACAGCTGCTTTCTGTCGCTACTAACCCAAACGTTGCGTTTGTCATGATGCTAATCGGCATCTACGGCATTATCTTCGAGTTCTGGCATCCGGGCTTGATAGGACCGGGAGTGATCGGCGGTATCTGCCTGCTTATAGGCTTGTATTCCACGAACATGCTACCCCTTAACTACACAGGTGCTGGGTTGCTGATATTGGGAATGGCGTTTATGACTGCAGAGGCATTTCTTCCGTCATTCGGTATATTGGGCATAGGCGGCATAATTTCGTTTATTTTTGGCAGCAGTTTACTTTTTGATACAGATTCACCCGAGTTTCAATTGTCATGGATTATCATTATATCAACAGCGTTGTGCTGCTGTGCCTTGTTGTCGTTCATCCTTGGCTACGTTTGGCGTAGCTTTAAGCGCCCCGTCATGTCAGGGACCGAAATCTTGATCGGCACGATAGCCGAGGTTCTTGAGTGGTCAGATGATGAAGGATCGGTTAGAGCTGAAGGGGAACGGTGGAAAGCATCCGGAATGCGTGATTTAAAAAAGGGACAGAAAGTAAAGATTGTTCAATTAGTAGGGCTAAGTGTCATAGTCAGCCAATTAGACAGCAAAGAAAGTTGAAAAATGGATACATTTTACATCGTGACGCCAGTCATTATTTTAGCGATCATTATTTTAACGGCTTCAATCAGAGTTCTTAGAGAATACGAGCGTGGCGTCANTTTTACGCTTGGCCGTTTTACCTCAGTAAAAGGTCCTGGCATAATATTGTTGGTTCCAATCGTACAAACAATGAACCGAGTTGACCTGCGCACCCTTGTAGTTGATGTGCCAACCCAAGACGTCATNTCAAAAGATAACGTTTCGGTCAAAGTTAATGCCGTTATTTATTTTCGNATTGTCGAACCATCAAAGGCTATTATTCAAGTCGAGAATTACCTCGCTGCCACCAGCCAGCTCGCCCAAACAACATTACGTTCTGTTCTCGGCAAACATGAACTCGACGAAATGCTATCAGAACGAGATAAACTCAATACTGACCTACAGGAAATTCTCGACACTCAGACTGACGCCTGGGGTATCAAGGTTGCCAACGTTGAGATAAAACATGTTGATATCGATGAGAGTATGGTTAGAGCAATCGCTCGCCAGGCGGAAGCTGAGCGAATACGCCGTGCAAAAATAATTAATGCTCTTGGAGAACAAGAGGCTGCGGANAAACTTGTNGAAGCCGCTAACGCACTTTCGAAAGAACCGCAAGCAATGCAATTACGATACCTGAGCAGCCTTCAAGACATCGCCAGTGACAAAACCAATACGATAGTATTCCCATTTCCAACAGAATTCACAAAAATGCTAAAAATCTCTGATGACTAGACCCCAGCATTTCTTTATTTAATCAATGTGTGGCGCTTCCCATACCGTTGCGCCCTGAGTATTGCGTCATTTTTATTTGTGAAAGGAAGCCTTATGACTACCGGTGCCGCCCGCGTAATTGCCGGAACACTAGACGCCCACGGTGTCGATGTAGCTTTTTGCGTTCCAGGCGAAAGCTATTTGCCGCTTACCGATGCTTTCCTGGAGTACCCAAATATGAAGTTAATAGTCTGTCGTCACGAAAGTGGGGCAGGTTTCATGGCGACTGCGCACGGCAAAGTCACTGGTAAGGCCGGAGTGTGTATTATTAGTCGCGGTCCTGGCGCAATGAATGCGGCAATTTCACTGCATGTTGCCTACCACGACGCAGAGCCAGTGGTATTCCTAATTGGACAAGCGGAATTGGATGAACTCGGTCGCATGGCTCTGCAAGAAATGAATTACTCTAAGACATTTTCTGACACCGCAAAACTCGTTATTGAAGCTGTTGATCAAAAACGGCTCGGAGAATACATTGCCCGTGCTTTTCATGTNGCGGAAACTGGCACGCCGGGGCCGGTTGTTGTCGTATTGCCCGAAGACCTTCTTTATGGTGATAGTGACTCGGAAATAATCCCTCCAGTACCACGCCCAAAAGCCGGACCGTCGCGTGCTGATTTAGAAAGTGCTCTCGACATGATCCGAAGTGCGGAACGCCCACTTGCTATCGGGGGCGGTAACGTTAAAGGCCCCGAAGCTATGGCAGCATTAACGAAGTTTGCCGAAACCTTTGATATACCGGTGGCAGCTCCTCAACGACGGTTTCACATATTCGATAGTAAGCACTCTCATTGTGCCGGAAGGCTTCCAAATAGGGCGCCCTCTGAACTTCTAGAAATCATGAAAACCACTGATCTAATGCTGATAATTGGTGACCGTGGTGGNCCGTCCATGAGCCAGAACTTTACTTTTCCGCGCGCACCAATTCCTGATCAACCCCTTATACATGTTTGGCCTGACGCGGAAGAGATTGGNCGCCTTTGGCACCCTACACTCGGGATTGCCTGCGACTCAACAGAGTTTTTGATTAGCATGATAGANGCTGGAGGAGGAGGCAAGGANCGCAAAAGCTGGGTAAAGAGATTGAATGATGCACACAAAAACGTTATGCGCTGGAAGCCAGTCTCATCCAACGACGGCGTCGTATTCGGATCTGTAATTCAAGCTATTGGCAATCACCTCACTGAGAATGCTATCATAACTACAGACGCGGGTAACTTCTCAAGCTGGCCATCACGCTTTCTTCATTTCACACAGAAGAATGATTTTCTAGGCGCTACAGTTGGCGCGATGGGCCCAGGAGTTCCTTGCGCGGTCGGTGCTGCTTTGTCGAGCCCGGGTCGTCAGGTTGTGGCCTTCTGCGGTGATGGAGGCGCAATGATGACCGGCCAAGAACTTGCTACGGCCGTNCAATACGATGTGCCATTAAAACTTTTCATCGCAAATAACAGCGCCTATGGGACTATCCGCATGCATCAAGCTAAAAACTTTCCAGGGCGTGTGACAGCAACAGCACTCCAAAATCCCGACTTCGTAGCGTGGGGAGAGAGCTTTGGGGCTAAAGGCTTTCTTATCGCGAATGAAGCAGAGGTTGATCAAGTTGTTGCCGCTGCCTTCGCCCATNAAGGGCCGTCGGTAATTGAAGCCCGCATAAGCTTGAATCACATTTCACCTTCGGCAACCATCGAGGAGATAGAGTCTCGAACCGCGTAACAGCTTATTTCTTCTGGCAAATACAAAGAAGTCCATGTCTCTTACGAAAACCAACCAAAATATCTTCANTAAAGCGATCAATGCGCATGANGACGGGCGTTTGAAAGAGGCTGAGTCTCTATACAGGACAATTTTAGAGACAACACCANCTCATCCAGAAACTTGCAATTATTTAGCTCTTCTATTGCATAGTAAAGGGGAAAGTAAAACTGCGCTGTCNTTTTTAGAGATATCACTTGAAGCAAAACCTGATGATTTGGATGCCCAAGGTAATCGGGCAGCTATTCTNGAGTCGTTAGGCGAGAAAGATGCCGCTATTCTTCAATATCGTTCAGCACTCGAAAATTCGCCCGGCAATTGTGATATTGCACTCGATCTCTGCCGGCTGCTGGAGGCGGAGGGCGACCTTGATGCAGCACTAGCCGTTGCAATGAGTACACGAGAGGAAAATCCCAACGACAATCAGCTTCAACTTGAGACTGCGCGCCTGCTCCAAGAAAATGGACGCGGAGCCGATGCTGTTACAATAATGCAGAACCTTATCCAGACGTTTCCAGATAACGTAGACCTTAAACTTCAATTAGGCCAACTTCTGCAAGACCTTTACCGCATGGATGAGGCTGCTGATCAATATCACTTCGCAATTAAATGCGAAAAAACCAACGCACTCGCGCACTATAAGCTTGGCAGGTGCCTTGCTGAGAAGGGTGATTGGAGCGACGCGGTTGCGATGTATCGAAAAGCACTGGCGTTGAGGCCCGAACAACCCGAAATTCTGCTGTATCTATCCCGCGCATTAAATGAGGTCGGGGAACGGGAGGAGGCAATAATAACTTGCCACAGGGCTTACGCTGCNCAACCGGATTATCGGGGGCGTGATATAACCCTNGGTATTCTTTNNTTAGAGGCAGAACGTTATGAGGAAGCGGCCGCCGAGTTCCATAATGCTGTGGAGTATCACCCAACTAGTGTGAGCGTCGCAGCACTAGCACAATGTTTACTTGCACAGGGGCACCCCCTTGCTGCTCGGAAAATTTCAGATGAACATCTCAAGAACAGTCCGGGAGACACGCATGTCTTAGTTATCCACTCTCTAATTTTAGAAGCCTTGCAGGACAAGAAAGAGGTGCGCCGCATTGTTGATTTTAAAAATTTATTGCAACAAACATACGTCGATCCTCCAGAAACATTTAAGACTGCAGATGACTTCAACTCAGCGCTGGCTGAGCATATCTTAGCCCACCCATCGCTTACACTCTCGCCTCCCCGGAATGCAACACGAGATGGCTATCACTCGGGAGAACTTTTTGAAGAACCTATGGGACCGTTCAGCTATTTCCACACTATTTTAGAAACAGCTGTGACAGAATATATGGCTAAAATGCCAACCGATCCATCTCATCCATTCATATTAGGCGCGCCTAAAGACTGGTGGCTGAATGCTTGGGCGGTTGTACTAGACGGCCCAGGCCGTCAGATTAGTCATGCACACAATACTGCTTGGCTTAGCGGCGTCTATTACGTGCAGTTACCGACAGTAATTAACAGTGGGAAAGATAAGGAGGGGTGGATTGAGTTTGGCACACCTCCCCCTGACTTTCCTGTTCACCTAAACCCTGAAACTTTCTTTATAAAACCGGAGGTTGGTAAACTTGTTNTATTCCCTGGGTATATGTTCCATCAGACTATACCAACAGAAGTATCTGAGCGGCGCATCAGCGTTGCCTTCAACGTAATACCAGAGCTTGAATAAAACTGTTTTACAACGNTCAGACCAGGAGTCNGCTAGCCCAGCACCAACAAGATGACTGCTGTTCATAGAGACATTTNTAGCCGAAACCGGAGAAATTTTTGGACNTTTCCCGNTCTNTTAATCCGATCCTATATTACTTCATTCTCTTTCAGCTCNCGNATTTCCGCTTCGTCTAAGCCAAGCTCATTACGAAACACTTCTTGATTATGCTGACCCAAAGGCGGACCCGAATGCCGTATTTTAGCTGGTGTCTTCGATAAAAATGGGAAGGCATTGGCCATCCGGATAGGCCCCAATTCATCGTCTGGAACNGTGACAATATCGTTTCGAGCTTTATATTGAGGGTCCTCAAAAATTTGCGCAATATTATATGCGGGACCAATAGCAGCCTCCGCCTTTTCGAATTTGTCTAAAACTTCGTCAAGATCACGTTCCCTAATCCAGCTAGCAACTATTTCATCTACTTCGTCAATATTCTCGACCCTTCCCTGTGGCGTAGCGAACCGTGGATCATCTGCTACTTTTTCCCCGCCACAGAGTGTCAGCACGCGTGTTACAATTGCCGGCGAATTTGTCGAAATTGCTACCCAATGACCGTCTTTTGTCTGGTAGGTGTTACGAGGCGCGTTATTCTTTGAGCGATTACCCATACGCTGNTGCACAATACCAAGCTGATCATATTGTAATGGCTGGGGACCGAGCACCTGAAACATTGGCTCATAAATCGATAGATCTATGAATTGCCCCTCGCCCCCGTGGACATCACGATGGTAAAGCGCATACATAACTGCCGATGCACCGTAAGATGCGGCAATGCCATCTGCGAGACCAAAATTTGGCAACGTTGGAGGGCCACTAGGCTCACCGGTAATATTTGCAAAGCCGCTAAACACCTCTGCTATAGTGCCGAAACCNGGTCTTTTTCTGTATGGCCCAGTTTGCCCAAAACCAGTGAGCCTAACCATTACAAGTTTGGGGTTTATTCGACTCAAATCCTCATATCCGAGCCCCCATCTTTCCATCGTTCCAGTACGGAAATTTTCAACTAACACGTCAGCATCAGCAATCAATTGTTTAAACAATTCTTGACCGCGAGTTTTTGAAAAGTTCAGAGTAATACAGCGTTTATTGCGATTAGCCATTTTAAACCAAAGCCCGACCCCTTTTTTCTGATAACCTGTTTCGCGCAAGACATCGCCACGTGGATGCTCAATTTTCAACACCTCAGCACCAAAATCAGCCAGATGCATTGCAAGCGTAGGGCCAGCTATGACGGTAGCGGCATCAATCACTTTCAAACCATTAAGAGGCAAAGTTTCTATTTCATTCATACCGAACACTTTGAAAGATTTAAAAAAACGCTCCATAATTAAACCAATTAGAAGTGCAGGCAGTCAACTGAGAACCGAGCCCCCATTTTCCCCGATTCTCTTTTCAACCTTTATCAAACAGCATTGCCTGTATTAATGACAACAACTATTGCGCGGGGACGCATTTGCACTTTAGAGATCTACCGGGACTGCACCCTATTCAGACAAGTCTGTTGAGTCGTACTTCGCCTTGGAATTATGAATTCTATCTCCCCAAATATTCCCCGTTGTGGTGCCTGCGCGTGATATGTACTCCCACTCCGACTCACTCAACAGGCGTTCCTTGTTACCCGTCTGCTCGCTCAACTTTCTCATTGATGACTTTGCATTCCTCCCAGGAAACGCTCTCCACTGGCTTTTGCCCACCTATGGGCCTGCTAAGGTAACTGCCCGCCACTGCCAACATTGATCCTACATTGCCGTCCATTTAACAACGGCAAACCGAAAACCTATTTTCATCTTGTAAACCGGCTTCCCTTCTAAGTAACCCTTAGCACTCAAGTCATCTCTCTTGGATGAACCTGCCGGGATCACCAAAATCTTTAGGCAGGGCTCGCAGTCCTCAAGTACGGCGTCGGGTCGTTCGCTGTATCGTCTCACCCTACACGGGCAGCATGAAGATTGATTAAAGTCCCAAGTTTGAGAAAGAGTACGAGAAACCTGATTTTATTGATTTAGCCTCCTTAAAATTTTTTTATTCTAGGTAAATTTTTCGACTCAGTAGGTTTGATCCTAAAAATGGCGGAGAGAGAGGGATTCGAACCCTCGGTGAGGTTACCCCCACACCGGTTTTCGAGACCGGCACATTCAACCACTCTGTCACCTCTCCGCAGATTATTTTTTCATTCGAGCTTCGCGCCAATATTGTCTTAATGTGATCATTTGAGTTATGGACAATATATTGCCAGACCAATTGCCTGCGCTGAAATTGATCCTTATTGAACACTGCAGTTTGTGTGGAAAAGTGTCAAGATTTGAACTAAAGCCCGATATAGTTTGCACCCGCTTGTTGAGAGCTTTAACTAAAAATGAAGGTAGCTGGTTTTGATTTTTTTTGGTTTCAAGCTTCCACTGAAAGTATGCACTTGGCGGTTCAGCAACCCTTTGTTTTAGGCTAGTATTCCTCTCAAAATGAGACCATCGCAAAATTACAAAAAGTATGGTGATCCAAAGCCGATAAAAGAAAGTACTGTATGTATGGAATATGTAAGAAATTTTCACCACGCAGCAGTGTCAGTCGATGATGTTGCCGTCGGTGTACAGTGGTATACCGATATTTTATCGGCGAGTGTGCTTTACCAAGACGAAACTTGGGCACTCCTAGGAATTGGCGATACGCGCATTGCGCTGGTCATTCCAGGCGAACACCCACCGCACCTTGCTTTTGAATGGTCAGGCGCCGGGGAATTCGGTCCTCTTGTGACCCATAGAGATGGATCTGCTAGCCTCTATGTTGAGGATCCGTTTGGTAACAAAATTGAACTGATGGAACCGCAGAACTGAAAAAACGTGTCACAGTAAATAAATTTAGTGCCAATTGTGGTGGAATTACTACACATCAATAGCTGTGTCTTTTGAAATACACGGACGGATGCATTTAGAAGACAAACTTACTTCATATAGCCGCCAGTAGGCACAGGAGCACGAAATGGCAAAAAATAGCAGTCCTGGGGATACCTCGTTAAATTCAAAACTTCTAGACCCTGATCCTGACAAGCGAATTTGGGAGTACGATGGGGACGGCAACCGAATATATAAAATCAATCAAGGATTCATTTCTAAACGTCTCTACACTGAGGGTTTTAAACAACGTTAGAAAATGGGCACGCTGCTCATCGAGCACTGTCGCATATACTATGGATTACTATGGATCGCGCGCATTTTCCCACCCGCATGTATCCGACTTTGCGTAAAATTACCTAAAGATCACTGCAACATTCATTAAAACCTTTTAACGACCGAGCGATTCATTGATAACGTTCCGCCTAACCGGTTCAGACTGGTATGCTCCGGCAAGGTTGCCTCAAGGTCATGCAAAACCTTGTCTAACGTCTGACCACTAATAGGAACTTCATCTTTGTCATAACTAAGCCTGAACAACACATCACTCTCCAACTCTAGTTTTGTATCTCTATTTCCATCAACAGTGATCAGGTAGTCCAAGCTTATTGAAATGCGGAGAGGGGGTGCTGTATTTTGATTAGCGTGCATTTTTCCTCCTGAAAAATATTATTTCCCTTATACTAAGATGGTAATGCATCATCAATGTCGTTACTCGCCCTGCGCACTAGTTGAGTTGTGCGTCATTTGCTACTGACCATATTTTCCGCATGAACCTTAGGATATTTGCCGGTCTTTAGAAAAGATACTACATCCTTGAGTGTTGATGCCATGCCTGTAAAGGGGAAAGTAAGGGAAGCAACAGTCATCCCATGTCCAATACCCTGATAAATATGTGCAAATGCCCTATTCCCTATCTCATTCATTCTTTGGGCCAAAGCTGCGCTATTTTCTGGAGAGACAGCAGTATCTTGACTTCCGTGGATAAGTAAAACATCTGGTGCTCCAAGGCCAACCCTCGCTATGGGACGCGTTAGGTTCTCCGACACACCCGCGAAAACATCTTTAACCGAATGAATCTTTGAAGGGTAAAACGCATACGGGCCCGATAGACCAATCCAACGCCCCAAGGTATCCTCGGCTAACTTAAATTTCCCGAGATACTCCCCGTCAAGAACAAGTAGTGCGGCTATGTGAGCACCTGCAGAGTGCCCCATCAAATGAATATTTTTATTTAGCCCTCCATATTTTCCTATGTTTTCTGTGGTCCATGCGATGGCCTCAGCACCATCTTTCACAAAGATTGGAAATTGTACCTCGGGATACAACCTGTAATCGGGTACCACTACAACGAAACCTTGCTGTGCGAGAGCATTCCCCACAAACGCATATTTTTCCCTACTTCCCCGCTTCCAACTACCTCCGTAAAAAAATAAAATAGTGGGTAACGGGCCTTCCATCCAAACTGGACGGTAAATGTCCAATCGCTGTTTTTCATGTGATCCGTATGCAATCCCAGCGCTGACGATTATATTCTCACTATTTGCCAAAGAATTTATCATGCCAAATGGTGAGCAAGCACTTATGCCAAAAGCAGTTACAACAGCCCCAACCAAAACTTTTAATGCAATGTTCATATAAAAATATACGCAGAGGATTGTCTTATGGATGCGAGAAAAACCTCCAAAATCGTTGACTTGAACAGTTTGCGGCGTATAGTCGCGCGTTACTATAGAGGTGAGATGTCTCTTTAAATGATGGTTACACTCATAAATGAAGATAAAAAAATGTTTGCAGTAATCAAAACTGGCGGAAAGCAATATAAAGTTGCCAAAGATGACGTAGTTCGGGTTGAAAAGTTGGACGCGAAGCCTGGCAGCAAGATAGCTTTTGATAATGTTCTGATGGTTGGTGATGCTACAGCTCGCACTTTTGGTACACCCCTAGTTGAGGGCGCAAGCGTTGCTGGAACAGTCATGGAACAAGGTCGAGACGATAAGGTTCTAGTTTTCAAGCGCAAGCGGCGCCAGGGTTATCGCCGTCTTAAGGGGCACCGGCAGCACGTGACTTTGGTTAAGATAACAAATATCATCACCAACGATAAAAAAGCCTCGCCCCCTAAAAAAAAGATCAGTGCTAAAGGCAACCCTGAGAGAAAAGTTGCAGCTAAAAAAAAGAAGAACACAGCAAAAAAGACTAGTTCAAATAACAAATCAGCTGCAAAAAAACCTGCAAGCGGCGATTTAAAAAAGGAATAATTACAAATGGCTCATAAAAAAGCGGGTGGAAGTTCAAGAAACGGACGCGACTCTGAGGGACGTAGACTAGGTGTTAAAAAGTATGGTGGGGAGACCGTGATTCCAGGAAACATCATCATACGGCAACGCGGCACCAAAGTGCATCCGGGACATAATGTTGGGCTCGGAAAAGATCATACTTTGTTTGCAACAGCAGAGGGTACGGTTAAGTTCCATAAAACGCGAGTGCGGACAACCGTTCACGTGGAGCCCACTGGGTAAAAACGTCCAGCACTTAATAATCGCTGGACGGGGAATGGCTTGCCATTCCCCTTTTTTAATGTGTGTGAAATGCCACACATATCTGATGCACAGGAAACAAACGATGAAGTTTCTTGACGAGACAAAAATTTTTGTGGCTAGCGGCAAGGGGGGTGCAGGCTGTGTGTCTTTCCGTCGTGAACGCAATATTCCCCGCGGCGGTCCTGATGGCGGTGACGGAGGGCGAGGTGGAGATGTCATTGTTCGTGCCAAACCAGACCTCAACACACTGATTGATTATCGCTATCGACAGCATTTTCGCGCCCAGCCCGGTAAACACGGTATGGGAAAACAGCGATTTGGAGCTGATGGGAGTTCTATCTATATCGATGTACCATTGGGCACCCAAATCCTTGAAGGAGAAAGCAAGTCTCTTATCGCTGATATTGTCGAACACGGACAAGAAGTTACCATTTTATCCGGAGGTAAAGGCGGGCATGGTAACTTACATTATAAGTCCTCTACAAACCAAGCTCCTCGACGTGCAGAACCCGGAGCAGAAAATGACGAAATGTGGATTTGGCTGCGCCTCAAATTATTTGCGGACGCAGGTCTAGTTGGTCTCCCTAATGCGGGGAAGTCAACATTTCTCGCATCCGTCACTCGAGCAAAACCACGAATAGCGGATTACCCTTTCACCACACTTCATCCTCAGCTTGGTGTAGTCTACATTGATGATAGAGAGTTTGTAGTGGCTGACATTCCTGGACTGATTCAAGGTGCCAGTGAAGGACTTGGTCTTGGTGATAGGTTCCTTGGTCATGTCGAAAGATGTCGGGTTTTATTGCATTTAGTAGATGGAACTACTGAAGATGTGGCTAATGCTTATGAAACTGTGCGGATTGAGCTAGACAACTATGGTAATGGGCTCGCTGAAAAGAACGAATTAGTTGCACTTACAAAGATTGATGCACTCGACGCACATGTAATAGCAGAGAAGCAACGCCTTTTGAGCGATGCCGCCGGCAAAGAAGCTCACGTTTTCTCCAGTGTCTCAGGCAAAGGAGTGAAGTCTGCTCTGCGTTCATTGCTCCGTCACATTCCTCCAGCTGGAAATAAGATAGAGAAAGAAATAGAAGTAAAGAAGACGACCGGGTGGACACCATGAAAAATCGGCTTATCGATGCCAAACGCATTGTAATTAAAATCGGCTCTTCATTATTAGTCGACAATGAAAAAGGCGAGATCCAAGAGGATTGGCTCGATAGCCTTGCTTGTGACTTGTCTCACTTTCGAGCCCGTGGGCAAGAAATCATGGTTGTTTCTTCAGGTGCTATAGCACTTGGGAGAAGAAAATCGGGTTTATTAAGCACACGCAGCCTTCGTCTTGAAGAGAGCCAGGCCGCTGCTGCAGTCGGCCAAATACTACTTGCGCATGCTTACCAGCATATACTTGAGCGCCATAATTTGAATATTGCACAAATCCTACTCACACTGGAAGATACTGAACATCGAAGGAAACACTTAAATGCCCGAAATACGCTTAACCAGCTTCTTAAACTAGGAGTTGTGCCGGTAATAAACGAAAATGACACAGTAGCGACAAGCGAAATTCGTTTCGGCGATAATGACCGCCTTGCTGCAAGAGTCGCCGCGATGACTAGCACAGATTGCCTCATATTACTTTCCGATATTGATGGTCTTTATGACTCTGACCCAAGACAAAACCCAACTGCATTACATATTGCTGAAGTCAGTGAAATTACCGAAGATATAAAAGCCATGGCTGGAAGTGCTCCAGCTGGTTATTCATCTGGCGGCATGATTACGAAACTCGACGCAGCCAACATTGCTATGGACGGTGGTTGTGACATGGTGATAACCGATGGAAAATGTATTCAACCTCTATCAATGTTAATGCGCGGTGGGCGGGCAACTTGGTTCAATGCCAATTCCTCACCACGAAAAGTACGCAAAAAATGGATTGCAGGTATGGTGAAAACGACCGGTGAAATCACTGTTGACAACGGGGCCGCGGAAGCTCTTAGCAAAGGAAAAAGTCTTCTACCTGCAGGTATAACTCGTATTACCGGAAATTTTGCCCGAGGGGATGCAGTATTAGTACGTAACAGTGTTGGCCATGAGATAGCGCGAGGTTTAACCGCATATTCAGCCTCCGAGGCGAAAAGAATAAAAGGCCAAAAGAGCGGGTCGATAGAATCTATTCTTGGTTATCGAGGATGTGATGAAATAGTGCATCGTGATAATCTAGCAATAAAGCGGTCAACCTCAAAGAGGAGTGAGTAAACAATAGATGAGCGAGAAGATCGATAAACTCAAAGATATAGCCACGTGTGTGCGAACTATTGCTGCTTCAGCGCGAACAGCAACACGCGAGCTGGCATTGGCTTCTTCTTTTGCCCGAAATGATGCACTTGTCCATGCTGCTGATGCCATTCGTGCAAGTAACGCTGCAATAAAAACTGCAAATGTCACCGACATGACCTTTGCCAAAAAAAAGGGTGTTAATGGTGCCATGCTCGATAGGCTGATGCTTGATGATACTCGGATTGAAGCTATCGCAAACGGCCTGGAAAGTGTGGCTGAGCTTCCTGATCCTCTGGGGAAGGTCTTAGGAAATTGGAAAAGACCAAATGGGTTGGAAATATCACGCGTTAGCGTTCCACTAGGCGTCATAGGCATCATTTATGAGAGCCGGCCTAACGTAACTGCAGATGCAGGCGGCCTTTGCCTTAAATCCGGAAATGCAGCAATTCTGAGAGGCGGATCTGAAAGTTTAAATTCCTCAGAAAAAATAGCAGCGTGTTTACGAAAAGGTCTTACGGCTGCTGGCCTACCAGCAAATGCTGTCCAATTAATCCCAACCCGGGATCGTGCAGCTGTTGGAGAAATGCTCAAGGCAGTTGGTCTCATCGATGTAATTGTTCCACGTGGGGGGCAATCACTCACAGAACGTGTCATCAAAGAGTCAAAGGTGCCAACGCTTGCCCATCTTATCGGTAATTGCCATGTATATATACATACTGATGCGGAGATAGAAATGGCACTCCAGGTAACCGTGAATGCTAAGTTGCGTCGACCAGGAATTTGCGGTGCAGCCGAATCTCTCCTCATTGATCGTGCCATAGTAAAAAAAATATTACCTAAATTAACAGACAACCTGGTGAATGGTGGCTGCATACTGCGCGGTGACCCTGAATGCCGTCAAATTGAGCCACGCATAGAATGTGCGAGTGAACAGGACTGGGGTACAGAGTATTTAGACAAGATTATTTCGGTAAAAATTGTTGAGGGGGTGGATGAAGCAATCAAACATATAAATCAGTATGGCTCTAGTCATACTGAGGCCATCCTCACGAATAATAATAATGCAGCAACTCGTTTTCTTAATGGTGTTGATAGCGGGATTGTTATTCATAATGCATCCACGCAGTTTGCGGATGGCGGTGAATTCGGAATGGGTGCTGAGATTGGAATTGCAACGGGAAAGTTGCATGCCCGAGGACCTGTCGGTGCCGATCAACTCACTAGTTACAAATATCATGTTCGAGGGAACGGTCAGACCAGAGCATAAATTCTATTCACTAGGTGTACCTTCGCCTCGTGAATGAGAGATATCTGTTCCTGCAAAAAGAATAAAACGACAGGTGGGTAGAATACCCTCTACGAAGGCATCACAATGTTTTGTTCTTACCAGCAGACCAAAATCATGTGGAAATTGATACTGTACTTCTTGCCAGCGGGCCCGAGATAGTATGAATTGTAACCTACAATATCCTTTTTGCTGGAAAGAAGGGCTTTCTGTATTGAAAAACTGTCGTTTTCCTTTCCCTGGTCGTAGAGTTGGTTTGTTAGGAGGCTCCTTTAACCCAGCTCATCGTGGTCATCGGTTAATCAGTATAGAGGCAATAAAAAGGCTACGATTGGATGCAGTGTGGTGGTTAGTTACGCCTCAAAATCCACTTAAAAAATGCAATAATTCGGCTAAGCTCCAAGAGCGTTTGAAATATGCCAGCAAATTCGCCAACCACCCTCGCATATGGGTCACTGACGTGGAACGTAAATTCGGTTCCCAATATTCAATTGACACCATCAAATGGTTGAAACGAAAATTCCCAACTCGTAAATTTGTATGGCTTCTTGGAGCTGATAATCTGGCACAAATGCCGCTCTGGAAGGACTGGCCTAAAATTTTCGACTCAATACCCATTGCGGTTTTTAATCGCCCATCATATTGTCACCAGGCTTTAGCCGGATTAGCAGCAGAGCGATTTCGGAGATCGCAGCATAGAGAGCAATATGCACGTTTTTTAATAGATACGGCGCCACCTGCGTGGGTGTTTATACACACCCCAGGAGACCCAATCTCATCAACAGCGATTAGGCTTGTCCAAAACCAAAATTCTGAACCCCATAGATTGAATAAGTAGAGCATTCTCAGTTAGTACAGATACTCGAGGGTGACCCGATTAACCATAGCAACCTAAAAAATTTATTAAAGGATACATATCATAAACAAAGTAATTGAGCGACCTCGCGACTGTAACCACCTACGTGAAATCATTCACAATTCTCTTGAAAGCAATAAAGCTAACGATTTAGTTACGATTAATCTTGAGGGGAAAACAAGCCTGGCTGACTATATGATTATTGCGTCTGGTACATCCAGCCGTCACATTAGCGCTATGACTGAGCATTTACGCCGGGACCTTAGGGGCGTTGGCCTCAAGCGAATACGGGTCGAAGGCGACCAGCATTGTGATTGGGTGTTGGTGGATGCCGGAGACATTATAGTGCATCTTTTTCGACCTGAGGTCAGAGACTTTTACCGGCTCGAACGTTTATGGGATCACACTTTTGACGATCCAAGCGCGTGTAGCAAAAACACCTCGATCTCCCTCGATAGTAGCCAGACTCATTAAATTTAGCATGCGTATTCTGATAGCTGCCATAGGTCGCTTTCGCGATGGCCCTGAATATGATCTTTACCAAAACTACATAAAGCGCTCACGCTGGCCAATAGATCTTCGAGAATTTGAAACGAAAAAAAAATTAACGGTGCCGGCGCGTAAAAAAATCGAGGAAAGCCTTTTAGTAAAAATAATTCCTAAAGCGGCTGTTGTGGTGGTACTCGATGAAACAGGTATGAATCTTTCAAGTATTTCGTTAGCGAAAACAATCGGCGCATGGCAAACTGAGGGGCGTTCTACCGTAACCTTTTTAATCGGTGGGCCGGATGGGATCACTGATGCACTCCGGCAACGCGCAGATCTTTTACTGTCACTTGGTGCTGCTACCTGGCCCCATCTTCTGGTACGCCCATTACTCGCTGAACAACTTTATCGAGCGGAGACTATTCTCACGGGACACCCATACCATAGAAGGGGATGACTGAAATTCGTTGCTCGAACTTTGAAAGCAGGTAGTTTTAGCCTAAATCATATTTATTACATCCACGAGTAGAACAGTATGAATAATAAATCTCAATCTAGACCGGTGGTGCTATGCATATTAGATGGCTGGGGTGAGCGCAAAGAGACTGAAAACAATGCAGTAGCCTTGGCAAAAACACCCGTGTGGGACCGACTTAAAAAAACTGTGCCAGGTAGCCAGCTTCAAGCCTCAGAACAGTATGTCGGGTTACCTCCCGGTCAGATGGGCAACTCGGAAGTAGGGCACATGAATCTCGGGGCAGGCCGCGTGGTTACACAGGACCTTCCGCGGATCGACCAAGCAATAGATGATGGCTCCTTACAAGATCATAAAATTTTGTCTGATTTGGTGATAAAAACAAAGATGGCAGGGGGGCGTATTCACCTAGCTGGCCTTTTAGGCCCCGGTGGGGTTCATTCACACCAAAAACATACAATAGCGTTGGCAAAAATTCTCTTGTCGCAAGGTGCGCTCATCACGCTTCACCTTTTCCTTGACGGTAGAGATACTCCACCCAGAAGTGCAAAAGGTTTCCTTTTAGATTTACTTGATCAATTGCCTGGGGTGCCGATTGGCACTTTATGTGGCCGCTTCTTTGCGATGGATAGAGATAAACGGTGGGACCGCGTGAATAAGGCCTACAATCTTCTAGCCGATGGTGCCGGCGAACATGCGATTGATCCTGTAGATGCAATTGAAAAGTCCTACCTTAAAGACATAACCGATGAATTCCTGCAACCTGTTGCAATTGGTAATTTTGACGGAATTCACGATGGAGATAGTCTTTTGATGTCAAATTTCCGCGCAGACAGAGCACGTGAAATTTTATCTGCCCTGCTTGATGACAAATTTGATGGATTTAGAAGAAACCGTATCATCTCATTAACTCAAGCTGTCGGTATGGTTGAGTACTCAGAGACTTTGCAAGCATATCAGGAAACACTCTTTCCTCCTCAGCCTCTCAAGAAAGTAATGGGAGAAATTGTGGCAACTGCAAAATTGAAGCAGCTCCGCATAGCGGAGACAGAAAAATACGCGCATGTTACATTCTTCTTCAATGGGGGAGAGGAAGCATGCTTTGATGGAGAGGATCGTATTCTTGTGCCCTCCCCAAAAGTATCAACCTATGATTTACAACCGGAAATGTCAGCAGTTCAAGTCACTGATAAGCTAGTAGCAGCAATACAGGACGGTAAATATGACTTCATACTAGTCAATTACGCTAATACTGATATGGTTGGTCATACTGGTATTCTGAAGGCAGCAATAAGCGCAGTTGAAGCCGTAGATGCCTGTGTGGAAAGAGTGGAGGCAGCCGTTAAAAAAGCCGGTGGAGTATTGGTGGTTACTGCAGATCACGGCAACGTCGAAACCATGCTAAACAATGAAACTGGTGAACCACATACAGCGCATACGTGCAATCCTGTTCGCTGCCTGCTTGTTGGAGATAATTTAAGCGAAATCCGGCTCGAAAATGGAAAGCTCGCAGACATAGCACCGACAATGTTGGAGTTAATGGGTCTCGGAATTCCCGCAGAAATGTCCGGAAAATCCCTCTTAAGATCAACTGGCGCCTATGAAACCGCAAGCTAGAAATCAAATAACTCTGCTATTGTCAACTGCTATAATTTGTTTTGTGGTATCCACGGGGGTGTCAAGCGTCTGGGCCCAAGAACCGCGCGTCCTAAAAAAAATCGAAGGAGAACTTGCATCCGACCAAGCTCGTCAGCGCGAACTTGAACAACGGTCC
>PARQ01000010.1 GCA_002711555.1 Rhodospirillaceae bacterium
GATAAAAAGTCAAAACATCTATGATGGTCGTCAGAGTAAAAGCTGCTACTGTCGAGAGGTCCCATTGGGGCTAGAGCTTAGTGGCTTCTTGAACAATCATTTCCATCCGGTCTAGAAATTTTGACCGATCCGCCTTGCCAAAAGGGCGGGGGCCACCAGTCATTTCGCCAGTTTCACGTATCCCTTCCTTAATTGCTCGCGTGGCAAGTGCTGTACCGATATTGTCGTCCGTAAAAATATTGCCGTTAGGTCTTATTGCGAAGGCACCCTGTTTGAGGCATCGCGCGGCGAGGGGAATATCATTGGTTACGCATATGTCTCGTTTACCGATGTGGTCAGCGATCCAATCATCGGCGGCATCTGCGCCTTGTGTGACTACAACAAGTTGTACAAGAGGATTCAGAGACGGGCGTATTCCGCCATCGCACACCAGACAAGTTTCAAGCTGATGCCGTGTTGTAACCCGTTCGACCTCGTCCTTCACAGGACAGGCATCAGCATCAACATACACTTTAACCATTATAAAAATAAAATTTCCACGAAACCAAACCCCCCTTATAGTCTGAATGAGGGTTCGAGGGATGATTAGACTTATCTATAAGTCCAATAACTAAAGACAGCTGTGTTTTAAGGAAATAATAAGGATGTCTGAATATTTTAACGCCATCCTTGCCAATCCAACCCAGGCGCATCGTTGCAGTATCCCCATTTCCCAAAAAATGCCTTTGATCCATTTGTTTGGAACCAAACTTTCCCATGATAAAAACTTCCATTAACGCTATTCTGACAACGCTGACCGCTCTTGTCTTGGACCCATTGCCCCTCAAACCGCGTTCCATTATTTTTGTAGGCTCCTATGAAACGGCCGTTACTCCAATCATAGCTACCAACCCGGCCATCGGTTCCTGGGATGTTGTGTAATACTAGATTTGTCGTACTCTTACTTCCATTAGGGTTTGTCCATTCGGATTGCCATGTTTTTGATATGTAACGGGCATTGTTATTAGATGTTTTTTCGCGGGGCGCGGTTCTCTGCGGTATAAATTCGCCAGAAAATTTCAAAGGCGCGGGATTAGAAGGCGGATTCGAAACCGTTTTCCGGCTCAGTATGCGAGTACCTTTGATGCTACATTTAGCAAATAATTTTCCATCCTTTTGCAGTTGGTACTTCATTTCATAAAATTCAAATCGATTTAACCGATTCATATCGTTGTATCGGTTGTATTTTAGATACTTCAATGTTCCATTTTTGAAAAATGTAACCCTCGAATTTCCTCGAATCTCTATATAGCGCCCGTCTGGGCGTCTGTCGCTGAAATTGAAATTTCGCATCCCTAAGACTATCTTGCGCGATTTATCGATTTTATACTCAGCATTCCAAGTAAGTTGGTAGGTCCCCACACGGGTGCTAGCCTGCTGGCACGAAAGCGTTGTTGAAATTATGTCAGCATTAGCAGGGCCGACAGTGAACACACCTATTAGGGCAACATAAAGAAGCTTAAAATTTAGTTTCATCATACGATCCAAAAACTGCAAAAACAATCACGACTTAAATAATGAGTATGTTCAATCTATACAAATGTTTTGGGTCACGCATCCTAGATTTATCCTTTTTCAATAGGAGGCTTTTGAAACACATTGCGATGGATGTAGGTATTGGTAAAACATTGCTACTGGGGTGCTTTGGTTTTTTCAGGTTTGTGTCTAGAATGTAGTTCATGCAAAAAATCACACCCACACTCATCCTTACCTTCACCCTTTCAATAACAAGTATATGTGCATCCGCTTCATCTGCAAAATGGACGAGGATTTTTGAAAACTCTAAGGGAACGGCATATGTGGATTTTGAAAAAATTAGGGAAAAGGATGGATACGTTTATTTCTGGTCTTTGGTCGATTATCTTAGGCCAACGGGACAAGGAATTTTGTCCTCAAAAGCATATATGAAAGGTGATTGTAAACTATTCCGAGTACAGAATTTAAGGTATGTACACTACACAAAGCCAATGGGCCGTGATAAAGGGCGGAGTAACAGGCCTGTAAGCCCGAAGTGGAGGTATCCACCCCCAGTGTCCTTGATGGAGATAGCTTTAAAATCAATTTGTAAACACATTTCCTCTTCTTTGCAGTCTAAATCAAAGAGGAATAAGCACAGTCGGAACCAAAACTTAGAATACTAAGCTTTGAGTTTAAAAAGATGACATCTTGACCTTATATCTGAATATCTGATTTTACTCGCTGCAAGAAACGGGAAAGCATGAAAGGAGGTATGTAATTGGATATAAGAATACAAAAATTATCTCAATACATTGGCGCTGAAGTAAGTGGTATAGATTTTTCAAAGCCTGTGGATAGAGAGGTGAAAAACATCCTCAATAACGCCTTAGCCAAAAATGTAGCTCTAGTTATAAAAAATCAAAATTTCGACGCAGATATGTTTGTGAATGCGGCTTCTGTCTTTGGAAAACCTACTCGACAAAATTTCACTAAGTTTGCCTGTAAAGAACAACCATTGGTTTCTTACGTCTCAAATACGTTTAAAAGTGCTGAGGGCAAAAGAGTGTATCACTCTACCTATTGGCATAGCGATCATGTTAACCGCCAAGAACCACCGAAGTATACTGCGCTTTATGCACTTGAAATGCCGGTAAGCGGAGGAGGTGATACGGGTGTCTTCAATACTTCTGCAGCCTTTGAGTCATTACCAGCCGAGTGGCAAAAAAAATTAAAGTCACTGAGAGGTATCCACGGGTTTAAAGGCTCATCAACAACAGCCGTATCTCACAAGTTGGGGGTATCTCGAAAACTGATAGAAGACTTACCTGTCACCCACGACTTGGTCAGGCGGCATCCCGATACCGGGAAACTGGCAATATATTTACACCAAGGTAAGCTAAAAAACTTTATGGGAATGCAAGGAAAAGAGAGCCAAGAATTAATATCAAAAGTTTTTGATCTTACGCTAAAGCCGGAGTTTATTTATCGCCATCAGTGGCGGTTGGGTGACATGTTAATTTGGGATAACAGGCAGAGCATGCACCAATCCTACAGAGACTACAAATTGAGTGAGACGCGAACTTTATTCCGCATTATCGGTGGGGCAGAGAAGCCCTTATCGCGACTAGAAGAAGCGAATAATGCTATGAGTGCCTGAGTAATGAACAGTTCCAACCATACTTAACCAACCTTTTCAACGTGAGTAAATCTCAAAACGGCTCACGGAAGCAAGCTCTACTGGAAAATTTCACAGACCTTAATCAAAAAGTTATTGAATTGATGCGTACAAAGAAACCATCCGTAATATTTTTCCTTTCCGCATGTTTCCTGTTTGCCTGTAATAATATTGGATATGCGGATACACTTTGGAGCAAACTAAAGTCTGGCGATCACTTCGTTTTAATTCGGCACGCTCTTGCACCAGGTTATAGTGATCCTGGTAACTTTGACGTGGAAGATTGTAAAACACAGCGTAACCTAAGTGACGAGGGTCGCCAGCAGGCGGAGAATATCGGACGCCTTTTTCGTTCAAATGAAATAGATACTGCGATACTACATTCTAGTCAGTGGTGTAGATGCTTAGAAACTTCAAGATTGTTAAATCTTGGGAAGGTAGCGGAATTGCCTGCTCTCAACTCATTTTTTGAAAACCCGGATAGGGAGCTATCCCAGACCGAAGCGTTACTAAAGTGGTTGAGAAGTGCGCCGCTTAAGAAACCAACAGTTTTGGTAAGCCATCAGGTAAACATAGCGGCTTTGACGGAGGTTTCTCCTGAGTCAGGAGAAATTATTTTCGTGAACAGATTAGTTGACGGATCACTTTCTGTGATTGGCAGTATTCAAACACTAGAATAGCCTCAGACATGAAAAATCTTATTACCATTGGGACTATTTTTTTTATTTACGAATATCCCGCATGGGTATCGGTACGTTCACGCATGCGGCACTATTGTCTTGGCAATGGTAAGTCGTGGAAATCGTCCGAGCGTAAAATGTGGAATAAATAGCCCAATATAGCAATACAACTAAAAATACCGGCTGGCTAAACTTATAAATGGTCTCAACACTTGATGCGCAGCCATTCGGATTTTCTACGTATAACTTTTGAATTATAATACTCATCATCAGATTTAAGCCAACCACCAGCGTCGCTATTAAAAATAATTCATCAACAAATTTTAAGTAATGAGTGACCGGTATTTGACCTGCTAACGAAAACTTTACGGCTAAGATCGTTAGAAAAAGAGTTATTTGGCCACCTACTCGCCAGTCGGCATTGGGACTGAATTTGAGGGTGAGAAAATAATTTAAGAACGTAGAAAATACTAAGACTGCGGCAATTGGTAGAAGCATTTTTTGCGCGGGGTCCATATAATCGTGCTGCAAAATAAAATGAAATTTGTTGTGGGAGAAAATCGCGGTATGACTGCTTAATCGATGGTCGATCGACTCAATCACATATTTATTTTTAAGCAACCAAGGTCCTTTAATCACTTCTTCTTTTTCTTGCCCGTGTCCAATTTGAAAGGAAATTGGCTTCAATACCATTTCATGAAGTTCATGTGTGAATGCACTAATATCCAGGGTCAGATCAAGATCGCCGAATGGATATTCATGTATGTCTGCCTCAAGGGCGATTTTAGCAATAAATTTTTCAAAAACCTCAACCGTACCATCATCGAATATCTTGAGTGTCCTGAAATCAGTAATTCTAGGAGCTGTTTCATTCGATATTATGAATTCCGGATGCCATGTATCAAAGAGAATTTTGTCTAATTTGAGGCCGGTAAAAGTAGTTTCCTGATATTGTTTTTTTAGCCGTTCGACCAGTGCCGGATCTTTCCAATCTAAAATTATTTCAGCCTCTACTTGATACGTGCTGTTGGTTAAATCAACATCATATATTCGATCTATTAGAAGCATTACTTCAATCGGTCGCGCATTGCTTGTTCCGCCGTTAAGTTTGTTTTGGTGGGTCGGACTGGCAAATGCCGATGCGCAAAAAATAAAAAGTCCACCTAAATATAAAAATAATTTCTTCATGAAATTTGGTCCCAGTAGATCTTCCGAAAACAAAATAGGCTATCTAAAGGTCGTTTGACGAAACAAGTCGACGACAGCCCTTTTCAAGCAAAATTTGAAAAATTGCATTTGGGTATTTGTATTCGGGCAGCCTTTTTGCGAATTAGTTCGTTTGTATCGAGCATTGTGTTTTACTGCTTACATTGGTAATCAATGAAAGACAAAAGACAAATTTTGTAAAGATAAAGAATTCACCCGTCCACGATAGTTAAGAAACATCGTAAGAACATCAAAACACCTACCCAAGTTGTTAGCGCTTTCGATTACTGTCTGATTTGGAATAGTGGTCAGCACTGAAGGTAAAGGGTCCGCAAAGGAGCTCAGTCTTCTTATGGCAAAAATATCCACATATTCCGATTGCAGGTAAATGTGCAAAGCTCAACGACCTTAATGAAAGTAAGGAGGTTTTCAGGAACGGTATTTCCTTTAGAAAAATAACAATACGGCTACACATTGTGAAACAGGGCGACTTTAGCGAAGGGGTTACAGAGCCCGAGAGAACACCGGCACTGCTTAGAGGTGGCATGCGTGACGGCGTTCATAATATTGTGCAGTAGCCTAATAAAACGATGGAATATAGTAATGGAAAAGAGCGTGGGGTGAGACAAAGAGGTTGTCTCGCGAAGGAACATTAGATGATAGCTGCCTTAAAAGTTTTTTAGATGCTTAATCTCATATCGATTGTTTTTAGAGCAGGGTATCGAATTCCCCAACACATATCATCAGGCATTTTCTTTGTATAAGTTGGCTAAAAAATGTCGAAGTTTTTAAACAGTGGAGGCTCTGTGCAGGCGCCGTATTGCCTGCACAGAATACCTAAGGAATAACCAATTGTTATTTTTCTAATTCAGCTATTAGCTTTTTGGCTAATTTTTTTGATTTGCCTACAAATTTAACCTTTTTAATTTTCGCAAGGTTAGATTTGTTTTTACCTACCACGACAAATCCGATCATGCCCATGGCTTTGTGAGGTGTACACCAATAAGCATAAATGCCGGGAACTTTGAATGTATACTTGGCATCTTTTGACAGCTTTGATTTGAATTTCTTAACGCCGTCAGGGACACCGTTTTTCAATATGAATTCAACGTTATGACCCTTACTTTTTGACTTCCAAACAACGGTATCGCCGACGGACACATACGCAATTTGGTTTGAATAAACATTTCGGTCGCGACCTTGTTTGTTTAACATATCAATACTTATTTCGGCGGCATTAGCAGAGAAGCTAAGACAGACGNTGAATAGTAGACCTATNANACGTGACATNACTATACCTCAGAAGGTTTGTNATGNNTTGCATATCGGGATTGCATGTCTAGATTGAAAGNCTGTGCGACAAAATGCCCGGAAGCATTTTGCATATTCAATAANAGTGCAAGAATTAAACTTGCTGTCTAAAATAAA
The DNA here is from genome assembly GCA_002711555.1 of Rhodospirillaceae bacterium. Next base: position 6,487 of record PARQ01000010.1, read on the forward strand.
AATTGTTGTCCGTATCCAAGGTTACAGAGAAGACGGGAAACTGAGTAAGGATAACCGTTCACGTCTAAGGTGGTCTTTTACGGGTTAAATGAGATCTCACTTACAGGTATTTTTCTAATATTTTGTTCCAAGATTACTGTGTAAGCCCTGTTGATATAAGGCATCATCCTTTAAAGTGTTTGAAACTTTCAAAAGTGATCATTCGGATTATTAATTTGTATAGGGTGAACATGTATATAGCGATGAATAGGTTTAGTATTGTTCCGGGGCGAGAAACTGACTTTGAAAAACTATGGCAAGAGCGGGAGACGCACTTGGACCAAGTGCCAGGATTTTTGGATTTTCATCTTGTGAGAGGAGAGAAANAAGACACNTCTACGCTTTACGCCTCGCATAGCACATGGGCATCAAAAGCCGACTTTTTAAACTGGACAAAGTCTGAAGCATTTAGACAAGCACATAAAGACGCAGGAAAAAATAGTGACTTGTATATTGGGCATCCAGTTTTCGAGGGATTTGATGTGATCATCTGACTTGTGCGTTTCCAAACTTTACCTAGGAACGGTAAAAAAACGATAATAACAGCATAACTAAGTTTAAAAGCGGGGATGAATAATGGTTGAAAATGNGGAAGCCTCATTTAGTGAGACGGAACCTTACGAAGTTGGTTTTGGAAGTCACTACGATGAACACCTAAAACCACTTGTTAACGATTTTGAAAGTCGCAGGCAGGAAGCGGTAAAAAAATTTAAAAAAAGATTGGTGCTTTCCATCCTTGGGGTTCCAATTTCTTTGGTTCTCTCTTTTATTTTTGTTTTCGAAATACTTGATACCGATCCGGAGTCTCTCTGGAGCGAAATTTATTTTTGGGGGGTGCTTTTTTTCATCTTTGCGGTTGTGGCTTTCGTTTATTCCTCAATTGGAACCTACAAAGGTTCAATCAAGCAGGAGATATTCCCGCGTATCATCTCTTTCCTCGGCGAATATAGTTTTGATGCCGAGCCTGGCAATCAAATGGAAAGATTTGCAAGCTCCCAGATCATTCCGAGTTATGATCGAGAAACTAGTGAGGATTTGACGACCGGCACTTACAAAGGCGTTAGTATTGAATTTTTTGAGACGGAGTTGGAGGTTAGACAACGGACTAGTAAGACGCGGTCCTACAAAACANTTTTCGACGGTGTCGTCATCAGTTTGTCCGTCAAAAAGTCATTCGAAGGGCATACGATAGTTTTGCGCGATCGGGGCTTAGTGGGAAATTTTTTCAAATCAAAGTTTGGAACCTCGTTGGAGAAAGCAGGTNTAGAGGATCCCAAATTTGAAAAGATTTTCGAGGTTTTTACAAATGATCAAGTCGAGGCTCGATATTTGTTAACCACCTCTTTTATGGAGCGCCTCTTGGATTTAAATGATATTTTTAAAGGTAAAGGGGTTCAATGTAGTTTCTATGAAAAAACACTATTAATTACCATCCCAAGCAACAAAGATTTATTTGAGGCGGGCTCTATTTTTAAACGCGAAGATTTCATTGATGATGCGAAGGCNCTATTGAAAGAAATGAACCTGATATTTTCGGTTGTTGATATTCTCAAGTTGGATCAGGATATNGGACTTTAATGCTTGGTTGTACAACGAGGATNAAATAACAAANCCAAATGCTGCTTAAACTGTTTTCTTTTCTCATTAATTCTGGANGCGGCGACAATTGGCCACCTGGCAGGTTCTAATTCTAGACGTGCGATCTATTTGGTATTAGATAATAAAGTTTAGCCCATACGTGTAATTGCTATTAGATATTGAACCTGTATAAAAGCGTCTTTGTTGTGCTTTTGACGCAAAGTTTATACCTGTTAATTTGTGAACGGACTTCAATGCAACTTAGAAATTGGCAAAAAGAGATCATCGATCAGTTTCCGGTGATAATACGCCAGCATCGNCGCTTTATTTTAAAAGCGCCCACCGGTGCGGGAAAAACTGTACTCGCCAGCGAGATTGTAGAGAGGTTCTACAAAGGCAAGAAGATTATTGTTTTATGCCACCGACTAGTTTTATTGGAGCAATTAGAAAAAGCTCTCAGTAAGAAACATCGGGTAAAAAAGCTATCGGTATCCGATGAAGGGCCAGCTTTTAATGGGTACGAAATTCTCCTCTCTACTAATATGCGAGCAAAAGACGTGCTTGAGNATGCAATACCTAAGGCGGATTTAATCATTGTTGATGAGGCACATCGAGTTTCGCCGAACGGTAAGGGTTACAAACGGATTATCGATGACTTCGAGAAGCGAGGAAAGAAAGAGGCTTGTTTCATGGGGCTGACAGCATCTCCGGAGCGTCGCACTGGAGACCAACGGGATCAATTACATTTGGCATTTGATACTATAATTGATTGCGCGGACATCGAAACATTGATTGAGGAAGGCATTCTGGTCCCGCCCACTTATCGTCCACACTTTGTTCATGACCTTGATCTTACCGGGATCGATATTAGTTCTGGTGATTTTCCAGTTTCTAAGCTTGCGCCGGCAATCGTTAAGTCTTCAATGATTGATTATGCGCTTACTATTTACCGAGAGGAGCGGGAAAATATATCGCCAAAGCCAATCTCAGCATGGTTTTGTCCTGATGTAACTGTGGCAGAAGCTACNGTTGAGAGTATCCGGCTATTTGGCATCGAGACAGCTCTCGTGACTGCTCAAACCCCTATTGGTGAACGCATGAAGCTTCTCAAAAGTCATGAAATGGGCGAGATTGAGGCAATGGTTTCGGTTGGGGTATTGGCCGAGGGTTGGGACAACCCACAATGTAATATTATCGTTCATATGCGACCAACATTGTCGAANGTCCTGTGGGGGCAGTCGGTCGGACGGGGGTTGAGATCGGCGCCTGGTAAAGAAAAATGCGTTGTCATTGACGTTAGCTCAAATTGGAGCACGTTTGGTCCAGTTGAGAAATTGCAGTGGAGTTTGTGGAGCCATCGGCGTTCATATATGCAATATATGAACCGGTTTAATTGGATCGGTCAACAGCAGCATGGTGAAGACAGTGAGGACACCTTCATGCTCTGTGAGAACCAATTGCCAAGCAAATATCGCTGTTCCCATATCTATAAAAAGAATACTTATAGTGATGATACCTGTCCGGTTTGTGGGTCATATGCAGCTATCGACATTCATAAGGAACAAAACCTTGACAGCACGCTAAATGAAATAGGTCTTCACCGATTNTTTTTTGATCGGGTGGCTAAAGTCTATGAGGAAATGGACCTATCGGTTTGGGCCAGCCTTGGGGGCACAGCTTGGAAAACGGCTAACGTAAAGGAGCAAATTTTTCTGTCATTCTGCAAGGCTTTTGGAGAGGTTTCTGGCGAAGCAACTAACTCGGAGTCGCATTTTTGGGACGTCGCATTGGAAGTTGAAGCTAACATTAGAGGCTATTTAGTTGAAAATAAATTGCAGCTTAAAAAGCAAGAAAACTTTGANTTATCTCTNATTGCTGATGGTATGTTAGCTGGGAAGGAAATTAGAACCCTCCAAGCTCACTATGGTATTTCTCTTTGTGGTGAGGTGTTTCAAACACACTCTGTGGTTGAAAGTGAACGCAAATATCAGAAAGCATTGAAAGTTGCTGAACGTCTTGCAGTGATGGGATGTTCTGCAAAAGATANCCTGCCGTATTTCAATGCCGCTGACCATCTATCGAAAAAATAAAACGTGGATTGCAAGACTGCGGCAGCAAGGTAATCCTTCGTCAAAGAGGGTTTTAAGTCATATCGGCATTCAGTAATCTAACTTTTAAGAGCTTTGTCTGTAGGAAATGTGTCCTCCGAGTTTAGAATCTTGGAATAACTTCTGCTGCTAGAATTTTAGCCTTGTCCGCTTCACCTACCCCAAGNAAGAAAGAGATTTCCTCCATGCCTGACTCCCGCAAATCGTTTATTCCGGNACAGATTTGCTCTTCATTTCCCATAAGACACAATTCACGGTGGCGCTCACTGTTTTTTTCGGATTGATTAATAAAATCTTTCCAGGCGGTTTCTGGAGAAGAACCAAAGTGAACTACCGTATTTACGTACGCGCGTTTTATCGTAGCAGGATCTCGTTTAATTAGCTCGCATTCAGCCATTATGTGAGACCACCCTGTAGATAACTGTTCAATAGGGGTATGTAACCCTGATGCTTGCCAGCCGTCTCCAAATTCTGCAACTCTGGCTGCTGGGCGACCGCCGCCGCTCCAACTGGCGATCCAGATTGGCATCCTCGGCTTTTGCACTGGCTTGGGCGTGACGCTGACGTTTTCAAATGACCAGAAATCCCCGCAAAAAGTAGCCACATCATTTTCCCAAAGCTGCCTTATGGCACGAATTCCCTCATCCAGCATTTTGCCTCGTTGTTTGAATGGAATGCCCAGGGCTTCAAACTCCTTTTCATAAGAACCTGTGGCAAAAGCTGTGACTAAACGGCCTTCAGACAACGCATCCAGCATTGCAAATTCTTTTGCAATAACTATGGGGTGGCGCAATGGAACCTGATAAGCGGAAAACCCAATTTGCAGGTGTTTCGTGGCAGCGCATAATACTGCTGCGGCGCTGACGGAATGAAAATTAGGATTATTGTGATAGAAGTGATCGGTGACATAAATGCCATGAAATCCAAGTGCTTCAGTGCTTTTTGCGAAGGNCTGTATTTCAGCGGCTGAAACTGGTTTATCGGTGCCTGAAGTCAAACTGATGCTGAATTTCATTATATTTTCCCAAAAGGATTTATGTTTAATGGCCGCTTTGCGTATTACTTTGGCAAATTAATCGTCCCAATTAAAAAAGATTATCAAGTTTTTCACTTTCATCCTCCTAAAATTTTGACTCGCTACAGTCATATTTTCATTCCCTCCATCCCAGCAAGAAAAATCTCACCCACAAAACGGGTTTCCCTGTTGCAGCGTTTACTACAAATATGATGTCAGCACGGGTTCAAATAGAATTTATAAAGAAAAAAATTTATCCGTTCTGAACTGGCAATATNACATTTGTAGCTGGTGCCCGGGCATATGTTTCAGTTGTTGNACATTAATTTAAGATAATTTTTGTCTCTTCCGAGGCCTGTATTTGACTCTTATACTGCAGAAAATTGATGAAAAATAATTTTGGTAGGAGAGTATGGTATGCAGCTGAAGGACAAGGGGCTTTTTCGTGAGCAATGCTATGTTAATGGAGAGTGGGTGGATGCTGATAGTGGAGTAACATTTGATGTAAATAATCCTGCCAACAATCAAAGGTTGGGGTCCGTGCCTAAAATGGGTGCAGCTGAAACACGGCGTGCAGTGCAATCTGCAAGCGATGCCTATCCTGCTTGGCGTGCTCTTACAGCAAAAGAGCGAGGTGTAATCTTACGCAAATGGTACGAACTCATGCTCGAACATCAAGAAGATCTCGCCCTGTTGATGACCTCTGAACAAGGAAAACCACTTCCGGAAGCCAGAGGTGAAGTTTTGTATGGAGCGGCCTTTATTGATTGGTTTGCAGAGGAGGGCAAGCGAACGTACGGTGACACAATACCACAACCCAACAATGATTGGCGTATTGTAGTGTCAAAAGAACCAATTGGTGTTTGTGCGGCTATAACGCCCTGGAATTTTCCTAATGCTATGATTGCCCGGAAAGTAGGACCAGCCCTTGCTGCGGGGTGTACTATGGTTGCTCGTCCAGCATCTCAAACCCCGTTTTCTGCTCTGGCCATGGCTGAATTGGGGGCGCGTGCAGGGATTCCAAAAGGCGTGTTTAGCGTTATAACCGGTTCATCTACCGAGATGGGGAAAGAACTGACACACAGTAAAATAGTACGTAAGTTGACTTTCACGGGTTCTACAGAAATTGGCAAACTGCTGATGGAACAGTCAGCGAGTACCATTAAAAAGATTAGTTTGGAACTAGGCGGTAACGCCCCATTCATTGTATTTGATGACGCAGACTTAGATGCCGCTGTTGACGGTGCGATGGCATCGAAGTTCCGTAACACCGGACAAACCTGTGTTTGTGCCAATAGAATTTTGGTCCAGGACGAAGTTTACGATGAGTTTGCTGCAAAATTAACGCAAGCCGTCGGTGGAATGAAAGTTGGAAATGGTGCAGAAGACGGTGTTCATCAGGGACCAATGATCGATATGGCGGCTGTGGAAAAGGNAGAAGANCATGTCCAAGACGCCGTAAATAGGGGTGCTCGAGTAATAACGGGAGGTAAGCGTCATGCACTTGGCGGCACATTTTACGAGCCCACAGTTTTAGCAGATGTTACAACTGAAATGCGTATTGCGCATGAGGAGACTTTCGGACCAGTAGCGCCATTGTTTCGCTTTAAAAATGAGGCTCAGGCGATCGAAATGGCTAACGACACTGAATTTGGTTTAGCAGGCTATTTTTACAGCCGCGACGTTGGTCGCATTTGGCGCGTCTCAGAGGGCTTGGAATTCGGCTTAGTAGGTGTGAATGCTGGCGTCATATCAACTGAGGTTGCACCATTTGGAGGAATGAAGGAGTCCGGTATTGGGCGTGAGGGGTCTTACCAAGGAATAGAAGAATATCTTGAAATAAAATATATTTGTATGGGCGGCATAGAATCACAATGAATGCAACCATAACTAAACGTTCTAGAACCTAAGTTAGAGATCATTGTGGACATGGTTTTATTGTAAAACGCCATCATAAAAATAGATCTCAAATACAAGATCCCTCAGGATAGCTTTTAGTGGAAAGAGTCTAATATCATGAAAGAAACAGCACGCTCTGAATTTGACTATGATTTATTTGTAATAGGCGGTGGTTCTGGGGGCGTGCGCTGTGCCCGATTTTCCGCACAAAAAGGTGCTCGTGTTGGCATTGCCGAAGAGAATTATTGGGGTGGTACTTGTGTAAATGTTGGGTGTGTGCCGAAGAAGTTATTTACTTATGCCTCTCATTTTTCTGAAGATGTAAAAGCTGCAAAAGGTTTTGGCTGGTACGTGGATAAGCCTGGTTTTGATTGGCCGACACTTCGGGAAAATAAAGACAGTGAGATAACACGGCTTAATNGTATTTACGGAAANCTTCTGCAAAATGTNGGCTGTGACACGTTTTTTGANAGGGCTATTGTAGTTAATCCCCACCGGGTTCGCGTTGGAAAGCAGGAGTTCAGTTCTAAGTTTATCGTGATAGCTACCGGTGGATGGCCTTCCGTGCCAAACTTCCCTGGCAATCAGCATGTCGTCACATCAAACGAAATGTTTCATAACGAGTCATTTCCAAAAAANATTGTTATTGTAGGAGGTGGATATATTGCGGTTGAATTCGCTGGTATCATGCATGGTCTCGGTGCTGATGTTATCCAACTTTATCGCGGGCCTATGTTTTTGCGCGGTTTTGATGAAGAGGTGCGGCAGCATTTAGCCTTGGAGATGGTGAAAAAAGGTATTGATCTCCGTTTTAACGAGGAAATTCTCTCTATAGAGAGGCACGGTTCTGGCCTGCACGTCCAAGTAAAATCTGGAGAAAAAATAAAAACACAAATGGTAATGTATTGTACTGGTCGCAAGCCACTCAGTCATGGGATGGGGCTTGAAGAGGTTGGTGTTAAGCTTTCCCAAAGCGGGGCCATTGTGGTTGACGGTGACTTTAAGACTTCTGTTGATTCAATCTACGCCTTAGGAGATGTGATAGATAGGGTCGCCTTGACACCTGTGGCGTTAGCCGAGGGCACAGCCTTATCAAAATTACTCTTTGATAACGAACCCGTTTCCATGGACTACGATTATATCCCCACAGCGGTCTTCAGTAATCCGAATATTGGCACAGTAGGTTTTACCGAGGGTGAGGCAATAAATAGATTTCAAAAGATTCGCGTCTATACTTCTCGCTTTACTCCAATGAAGCATACGTTGTCCGGGATGGATGAAAAATCATTTATGAAGATCATCGTTGATGATGGCTCAGATAGAGTAGTTGGAGTTCATATGGTTGGCCCGGAAGCAGGCGAAATAATGCAAGGGGTGGGTGTTGCTATGAAAGCTGGTGCCACTAAGGCCCAATTTGACGCCACCATTGGGATCCACCCCACCAGCGCAGAAGAGTTGGTAACGATGCGGGAAGAGAGAGAATAGAGTTTCAGGTGCAGACTAACCCCCTGTAATAGAGAGATGTTAGATGGATCCGCTTACACAAGGGCTAATAGGCGCAAGTGCACCGCAATTACTGACACCTAAATGTCGATCGATTGCTTGGGCAGGGTGTTTTGGCTTCATCGCCGGGCTGGTGCCTGATTTGGATGTTTTGATACGCAGTTCTTCGGATCCCCTTCTGCTTTTGGAATATCACCGCCAATTTTCTCACTCGATTATTTTTATTCCGATTGGCGGACTTCTAGTTGCTGGCATTCTCCATTTTCTTTTTCGAAAAAAAACTCAATTCTCCTTTCCAGAATCTTGGATGTTTTGTACTTTTGGCTTTGGAACTCATGGGCTTTTGGATTCACTTACCTCGTACGGAACAATGTTGTGGTGGCCGTTCAACGACGACCGCATCGCCCTGAATATAGTTTCTATAGTCGATCCATTATTTACAATCCCGATTTTCTTACTGCTTTGCCTGGGGGTATTCCGTAGTCAAAAAAGATATAGTGCAGCAGCTTTAGTGTGGGCGACGGTTTATTTGGGTGCAGGTTTGATGCAGCGCGAACGTGTGACCAATATCGGTTATTACATTGCTGAAGATCGAGGCCACTCACCAAGTAGACTTCTCGTAAAGCCAAGCTTCGGGAACATATTAGTCTGGAAAGTTATTTATGAGGCAAATGGGCGCTTTTTTGTGGACGCTGTTCGTGCCGGCACAGAAAGTTCTGTTATAAATGGAGAGTCAGTTCGTATTCTTAACTTGGCTCGAGATTTTCCTTGGTTAAATAGGAATTCTCGGCAGGCAAAAGATGTTAAGCGATTTGGGCGTCTTTCAAATGGTTATTTAGCAGCTGATCCGGCAATGCCTGCGCGCATTATCGATATTCGGTACTCTATGATTCCCAATAAAATTGACCCACTTTGGTCAATAGAAATTCAGGAACAACACGACGCAACTATAAAACTCTATTCACATAGGCGAAATTCAATCGAAAAACTTTTACTTTTATGGAATTTGATTACAACCTCGAGTTGAGATCTATTTTTAGTTTTTCTGGCAAGTACGCTGCTTGTCTTAGGATTAATTCACCCCCACTACGTCGCCCAGTGTAGNTCCTATTTCTTCGTTCAACACCAAATTGGCATATTTATCGAGATCGGTAGGATCTCGATTGAGTATGACTAGTTGCGCGCCATTCTGTCGGGCGGTGATGGGGAAACTGGCGGCTGGGAATACTTTTAGTGAAGAGCCAACTGCTATCATGAGATCGCAAGCAAGTGTTTCTATTTGAGCTGCGTGCATTTTCTCTTTTGGCATTGGTTGCCCAAAAGAGACGGTTGCTGTTTTGATAATTCCCCCGCAGTCTGGACAATTTGGGGCTAACCCGTCCTTTAAATAAATCTCCCGTATCCACTCTAATTCGTGCCTAATACTACAGTTGAGGCAAGTCGCGTAAGTGGAGTTGCCGTGAAGTTCTATAATATTCTTCTCTGGCACACCGGATTTCTGATGAAGTCCATCGGTATTTTGGGTAATAACTACTGACGCTCTACCTCTCTGTATAAGACTGTTTACAGCCCTATGGCCACGGTTAGGTTCGGCTTTAATCATGTCATCATGCCGGAAGAAACGTTGCTGCCAATACTCGTTGCGGCAATCCGAATTTTCTATGAAGTCTTGAAACATCACTGGTTTGAATTTTTCCCAGATCCCCCCCTTTGAACGAAAGTCTGGGATGCCTGACTCGGTTGAGATGCCCGCACCTGTAAAAAAAACAATCCGTTCACTATTTTTCAACAGTTGTGCAAATCGTGCCATATTTTGTTCAGAATTTTTCATTTTGCTTCTGTTATTGTTTGATATGAATTCCAAAATCACAGAGGTGTTACGTGGCTCGCAGTAGCACTTGTCTCAACAAAAACGATACTGATGTATTACTGGGCCTTGCGCGTTGACTGAACGATTAGGTGGTTGGTAAATCCCATTTTTATAAAACCCTTATTTTCTCAACAACCCTAACAGGGCGCATTTTTTATCTCTGTTAGATATATTCGCATCGGTGATTTGAGCCTTTATAGCGCATTTCACTACGACCGCGTAAGGCCCAGGATTAATAATCAAACTGCTGGGGGNATTTTGCTGGAAATCCTAGCGTGAAAAGCGTAAACATTTCGGCCTTGAATATCACAATATGGTCTGGCCACGTTTAGACTCATTGTATTCTACCGCTAATGAGATTGGAGGACAGCATGGCAAATCTGTGGAAGCCCGACAGCTGGCGCGGTTATCCCATTCGGCAGGTCCCAGATTACCCGAACCAAGATAAACTTTCATTGGTTGAGACCGAATTATCCGCTTTGCCGCCCTTGGTATTTGCCGGAGAAGCGCGGCGTTTGCGTCAACAATTAGCAGATGTAGCTGATGGAAAGGCTTTCCTTTTACAAGGTGGTGATTGTGCGGAAAGTTTTTCAGATTTCAGCGCGAACAGTATTCGTGACAGTTTCAAAGTACTACTTCAAATGGCTGTGGTGCTTACTTTTGGGGCCTCTTGTCCAGTTGTAAAGGTTGGACGCATGGCAGGACAATTTGCCAAGCCTCGGTCAGAACCTGTGGAGATCAAAGGCGATATTGAATTACCGAGTTACCGTGGCGACATAATCAATGGCATCAATTTTGAAGCACCTGACAGGGATCCTGACCCAAATCGTATGATAAGGGCTTATAATCAGTCTGCATCGACCTTAAATCTGCTGCGCGCGTTTGCCCAGGGTGGTTTCGCCGACCTCCATCAGGTGCATAAGTGGAACTTGGACTTTGTTGCCGATAACCCAGCTAGTGATCAATACGAGGCACTTGCTCAACGTATTGATGAGGCCCTAGGGTTCTTAAAGGCCTGTGGCATCACTGGAGATGCTGTGCAACAGATGCGCGAGACTGATTTCTACACCAGCCATGAGGCTTTGCTTCTTTGTTATGAGGAGGCACTAACACGGCAGGATAGTCTGACTGGTGATTGGTTTGATACCTCCGCACATATGGTTTGGATAGGCGATAGGACGCGAGACCCTGAGGAAGCGCATGTTGAATACATGAGGGGCATCCACAACCCTATTGGTATCAAGTGTGGGCCCACTAGTGATCCCGATACCCTTCTATCACTTTTGGATGTTCTCAATCCTACCAATGATGCGGGGCGTATTACCCTAATATCACGTATGGGGCACGAACTCGTAGAGAAGCATTTGCCTACATTAATTCGTGCCGTGCAGCGTGAAGGGGCTAAGGTTGTTTGGTCATCTGATCCGATGCATGGCAATACTATCAAATCCACCAGCGGATATAAGACGCGCCCATTCGATCATATACTCTCCGAAGTGAGGCAAGTATTTGCTATACATCAGGGTGAAGGATCGTATGCAGGCGGTATCCACATTGAAATGACCGGCCAAAACGTTACTGAATGCTTGGGTGGGGCGCAGGCGATAGATGATGATAGTCTTTCTCAACGATACCACACCCAATGCGATCCGCGACTCAATGCTTCACAGGCATTAGAGATGGCCTTTTTGTTGGCTGAAGAGTTGAAGATACTAAGGACCGATTGTAAAAATTAACTTGATATAAGTAATGTTCAATTAAAAAGGTAAAATAATAAAAAAATAGAAATAAAAAATAACAAAATATTTTTATATTATTCAAATATAATTGATATTTCACAGTAACAAATTATTGTTATTTATTTNAATTTTATTATAGTTTCTTATTTTGTAATAAATAATGGTATAGCAAATAGAAGTTGCTTTTTTTCATAATAATTATTGTAAAAATACATCCTTGATCTTTTCGTAAAATATCTTAGCTGGAANAAGGGTTCAGTTACATTTGTTTCTTAGTGCTCGGTTTTCTTTGGGCGTTTAATCAATTTTGCAAGCTATAAAAACGCTATTATGAACTGTGTGTAAAAACTTGATTTTTTGTTCGGACGTAGGATATTCGTGCTCCGCAGATACAGTTGTATTAAAGGTAATGAAGATAATATAATGACCGATCAACTCACCATCGCGTTGGCGCAACTCAATCCAACAGTGGGCGATGTTAAAGGCAATCTGGGGCTTATTCGGGATGCGCTAAGGAGCTCAAAGGGCGCTGACTTGGTATTATTTTCTGAATTGGTGGTATCTGGCTACTCGCCGGAGGACTTGGTTCTNAAACCCTTTTTTCAAGACAAGGTGCAAGAAGCAGTATTTAGCCTTGCTGAGGAAACCGCGGGCGGTGGGCCAGCAATTCTCCTTCCGACGCCATGGCGCATAGATGGCGCTNTGCACAATTCCGTTTTGTTATTGGANGAGGGGGCTGTTAAATCGGTCCGCTCCAAGCATGACCTTCCCAATTACGGTGTGTTTGATGAAAAGCGTGTTTTTAATCCGGGCCCTATGCCGGGCCCCATAAACTTTCGTGGNGTGCGTTTAGGGGTTCCTATTTGCGAGGATATCTGGACGCCAGATGTTGTAGAATGCCTTGAGGAATCTGGCGCTGAAATATTACTGGTTCCAAATGGCTCGCCTTTTGAGAGTGANAAAGCGGATCGTCGCCTTAANCACACTGTTGCACGAGTAAATGAAAGTGGTCTTCCACTTATTTATGTGAATCAGGTCGGTGGTCAGGATGAGCTCGTATTCGACGGGGCAAGTTTCGTACTCAATCATAACACTGAGATGGCGTTGCAACTTCCGTCCTGGCAAGAGGCTGTGGTCTTGACAGAATGGNTCCGTAAGGAGGGCGAGTGGCATTGTATCCCGGGTACGTGTATGGCGCCCGATGGTGGTGTTGCAGCAATTTATCAGGCGATGGTGCTTGGCTTGCGTGATTATGTAAATAAGGCGGGTTTCCCTGGTGTATTAATAGGTCTTTCAGGCGGTGTTGACTCAGCGTTGAGTGCTGCGGTTGCGGTAGACGCGCTAGGNCCTGATAGGGTTCACTGCGTGATGATGCCATCCCCCTTCACTAGCAAGGAAAGTCTAGAAGATGCATCCGAAGCTGCGACATTGCTGGGTATTCGCTATGACACAGTATCGATCGAGCCTGCGATGGCAGCCTTTGATGACATGCTCTCACCAATATTTGCAAACCGTAAAGCGGACGTGACTGAGGAGAATATCCAGGCGCGTAGTCGAGGTCTTTTGCTAATGAGTATTTCAAATAAATTTGGTGACATGTTACTCACAACTGGAAATAAGTCTGAAATGGCAGTTGGCTACTCAACCCTTTACGGCGACATGAGTGGCGGTTATTCGGTGCTGAAAGATGTTTATAAAACAGACGTTTTTAGGGCTTGCCATTGGCGCAATGATAACTTTCGCGATGAGTTTTTAGGACCGAAGGGGCGGGTTATCCCGGAACGGATAATCACCAAGCCGCCGTCAGCAGAATTGAAGCCAGATCAGACTGATCAGGACACGCTGCCACCTTATGACGATTTGGATGACATCTTGGGCTGCCTTATTGAAGGCGAGATGGGAATAGATGAGATTGCTTCGCGCGGGCATGAGCCGGAAACAGTTCAGCGGGTATGGCGTATGCTTGACGGAGCTGAGTACAAGCGACGCCAAGCACCGCCAGGTGTTAAAATAACGAGCCGTGCGTTTGGTCGTGATCGACGTTACCCTATTACTAATTCTTTCCGTAATATTCTTTAGGTACTAGTGCAAAAGCAGGGGGTTGGAATTGTGAATCGACGCGAGAGGCGGAAAGCAAAAAGGAATAACAGCCAGAATAGGCAACCAGTATNGGCTCGNACGGGCATGCCGNCAAACGATATTGACGGTTTGATGGCTGAGGCAGCTATGCTGTATCAAGCGGGAGATATAAGTGGAGCGCAGTCATCTTTTGAACTNATATTAACAATGAACCCTGCACATGCGGACGCTCTATTTGGACTGGGTGTATTGGTTGAGCAAGGGGGCGATCTAATTACAGCCAAGAAGCATTATCGTGCTGCCGTCAAATCTACGCCATGCCACGCGCCATCACTNGTCAATTTAGGGAATATACTCCGGTCCGAGCGACAATACTCGGAGGCAATTGAATTACTCGAACGGGCTGTGAACGAAGCGCCAGAGATCCCTCTCGTTCATAATAATTTTGGAATAGCGCTGCATCATAGTGGGCACACCGAGGATGCAATTTCCGTTTTTCAAAAAGCTCTTGAATTGGATCCGCGGTTTGTAGAAGCAAGTTGTAACTTGGGTGCAGTTTTTGCGGATTTGGAGCGCTTTGAAGAGGCCATTGAATGTTTTGAACGGGCGTTGGAGCACTCACCTGATAACAGTGTGGTGTTGGCTAATCTTGGAAATGCATTGAATGGCGTAAATCGAAGTGCGGAAGCCATATCGGCGTTAGAGCGTTCTATAGGATCGGATCCTTCTAATGCTTTTGCCTATGCAAAACTCGCAACACTTAACGAGAGGCTAAACCATCTTGATGAGGCTCGGGAGCAAATAGCGAAAGCGAAAGCTTTAGATCCAAGTAATCCAGAAATACAAGTCATGAACGGAATAATTGCCGGAAGAGATAAAAACTATAAATTGGGGATTAGTGAGATAGAGGCGGGTATTNCNGCACTTTATTCACCTAACATTATTTGTCGTGCCCATTTTGAGGCTGGTCACCTATACGACCGGATCAACGACACTGAAAGTGCTTTTAGGCATTTCACGGTTGGGAATAGTTTAATTGAAGAGAAAGCTGTTTGCTTAGGGGTTGACAGAAATGATTATGCCAAAGAAATAAAGGCAAATATTGAACATATAAAAAATAATAAAAATGACTATTTTATAAGTACAAAAAATAAAATAAAAAATGCTCCTGTATTTATAGTCGGTTTCCCAAGATCCGGAACAACACTAATAGAGCAAATACTTGATTCCCATCCGAATATAGATGTATTAGATGAAAAACCTATAGTTGAAAAAACCATTGAATATTTTAAAGAAAGTATTGGTGACTATCCAAAAAGTATATCATTNGTAAGTGATAATAATATAGAACAAATACGCGGGAATTTTTACAATAATATTAACCAGTATATGGAAGTTAAAGAAGAAAATATACTTGCTTATAAAATGCCATTAAATATGGTGCATGCCGGATTTATTTATAAAATTTTTCCTGATGCGAAATTTATTTTTACTACACGGCATCCTTGTGATGCTTGTCTGAGCTGTTTTATGCAGCATTTTACGTTGAATAGAGCNATGACGCACTTCACTTCATTGCAATCAACAGCAGAATTCTATGCGTCGGTAGTCGGGTTATGGCAGCGCTATTCGGAACTCCTTCCCTTGCAATGGCATGCAATCAAATATGAAAGCTTGGTGGAGAGTTTTGAGGAATCTGTATTGAAGATGCTTAAATTTGTTGGAGTGGATTGGGATGAGGCAGTACTAGCTTATGATAAGCATGCCCGAGGGCGGACTGTTATGACACCATCATACTCGCAGGTGACCCAGCCTATTTATGATAGTTCGAAAGAACGCTGGCGGCGGTACTCAAAGGAAATGGAGCCGGTCTTGCCAATATTGGAGCCGTTCATAAAATATCATGGGTATAGCTCTAATAATTCTCCTGAAACAATAACAGAATGATCCCACCCATCGTCATTCTTGATAGTCCGCAACTCGGGGAAAATATAGGGTTTACGGCCCGTGCAATGCTCAATTGTGGGTTGAAGGAATTGCGTCTGGTTTCGCCACGGGACGGTTGGCCAAACCCGGCGGCATTAGCTGCTGCTGCTGGAGCCGGTAGTGTCATTGAATGTGCCAAAGTTTTTGGTTGTCGTTACGATGCCATTAGTGATTGTCATAGGGTCTACGCCGCTACAGCACGAAGGCGAGAGCAAATAAAGCGTATTCTCACGCCTCGGGCTGCGGCGGCAGAGGTTAAGGCTATTCGAGGTGATGTCCAAACTGGGATACTATTCGGCCCGGAANGATCAGGNTTAGATAANNANGCAGTGGCNTTGGCTGATGCTGTTATTGAGGTNCCAATGAATTCCNAATTTAATTCACTAAGCTTACCACANGCGGTTTTATTGATCGCTTATGANTNGCAAATGGCGGATGAGGNNGCGGGTNCNGAGATTANATCTTTTGGTGACTTNGCATCTAAGGAAAAATTATTACATTTNTTCACCCGACTTGAGNCAGCNTTGGATGANAGCGGNTTTTTCCACGTTAATGAAAAACGACCNTCTATGGTCCGCAACATTCGTAATATCTTTCAAAGGAGTAGCCTGACTGAGCAAGAAGTGAGTACGTTGCAGGGTATAATAACAAGTTTATCTCGGCGTGATAGCTAGAGGAGACTCAATTGGGCTGGTGTTTTTTGGAAAACTGGTGATAGCAGATTTTTGTCATCATTTCTTACGTTATTAACCCTATTGGAGACTCTGTGTGCAAGAATAGGTTTGGTATAGGGTTTTAAAATTGAGAAGGTTTCCGTTGTTGGTGCAGATAGCCAAGTGGCGTAATTTTTGCTGCTCACAATCACTGGCATTCGGCGATGAATATGGGCAATTGACGGTGATGCCTCGGTTGTTACAATAGCGAAAGCAGNAAATNTTTTGCCATCTGCATCAGCGTAAGTCTCCCAAATTCCCGCTAAAGCAAANGGTTTTTCGTGTTGGGGATGTATAAGCCAGGGCTGTTTTTTTCTGCCGTTTGCTGTTGACCATTCGTAGTATCCGTCCGCGGGAATTAGGCAGCGCCTGTACTTGAAGGCTTCTCGAAATGCTGCTTTGCGATGCAAAGTTTCTGACCTTGCGTTGATCAATTTGCCAGTTTTTTTGTTGGAATGAGGCCAAGGCATATTCAGTCCCCAATACGAAGATATTAGCTCATTACCTTTATTGGACGAATAAACAACCGGCACAAAATTGCTNGGTGNCACGTTATATCGTGGTTCAAGATTTATAATGTTGGATGTTCCGATATTTATATGGAATAGGGCTCTAATTTCCACCAAAGGAGATAAGATAGTATAACGTCCACACATGCCATGCATAATGACAAAAAAATCACGGAGATTCACCATGCAAAATCATATTATTCGTGTTTGGGCATCAGCGGATGAGCACAAACGGGAGGAGGAGCTAGCATGGAAGCTTGCTGTGCTTGCTTCTGATGAGGCGCCGGTTGAAAACGTGGTGGAGTCGATGGTTNTAAATCGTATCATCGACAACGCGGCAGTCGCTATGGCCTCGCTAAATCGTTCCCCAGTCATAACAGCTCGTGAACAGGCGTTAAGCCACCACCGTTCAAATGGGGCAACGCTTTTTGGAATGTCAAGTGATTACCGGATCCATGCTGAGTGGGCAGCATGGGCAAATGGTACGGCCGTGCGTGAACTTGATTTTCATGACACCTTCCTGCACTTGGAGTTTGGTCACCCAGGTGACAATATCTGTCCATTAATAGCGGTTGCACAGCAGATGCAAAGAACTGGGATTGATATAATTAGAGGAATAGTGACAGCATANGAAGTGCATGTACGTCTCATGCAATCAATTCAGTTGCATAGCCATAAAATAGACCATGTGGCACATACTGGTGTCGCTGCGGCCGCAGGTATTGGTGCTTTGTTAAGATTAGAGCCCGAGATTATTTATCAAGCAATTAATCAGACACTTCATGTTTGTTGTTCGACGCGTCAGTCAAGAAAAGGATTAATTTCATCATGGAAATCAGCTGCGCCGGCACATTCCTCCAAGCTTGCTATTGAGGCTGTTGATCGTGCGATGCGCGGCGAGAGTGCTCCTTCTCCGATCTATGAGGGTGAAGATAGTGTTATTGCGTGGCTTCTTGATGGAGCTAAAACAGAATACCAAATCGATTTGCCGGATGTTNGNGAGCCAAAGAACGCTATCCTTCAAACGTGGACTAAAGAGCATTCAGCTGAATATCAAGGGCAAGCGTTTATTGATCTCGCTTTCAAAATGCGGTCTCGTATCAAAAACCCAGCGCACATATCGGAAATCACCATAACGACAAATAAGCATACCCATAATGTCATTGGATCGGGATCCGATGATCCTCAGAAATATTCGCCGGATGCCTCGCGAGAAACTCTTGACCACTCACTACCATATATTTTTGCAGTAGCACTCGAAGATGGAACNTGGCATCACGAAACTTCATATTCTGAAGAGCGGGCACATCGCCCCGAGACACAAATACTCTGGAAAAAAATAAAAACAGAAGAAAATGATCTTTGGGAGCGTCGTTATTTATCACTTGATCCTGAGGAAAAGGCATTTGGCGGTGCTGTTCGAATTTCACTTAACGATGGTAAAGTTATAGAGGATGAAATTCTTTTTGCAGACGCGCACCCTCAAGGTGCAAGGCCATTCAAACGTGAGAATTATATTGCTAAGTTTTTGACGCTGTCAGCTGGNGTTGTAACTGGCCATGAACAACGCCGCTTCATCGATCTTGTGGAACAGCTCNGAAATCTAACATCAGAAACGTTGATTGGAATTAATCCCATTGCCAATATCGGTGTCCTCAAGCGTGGGGCAAAGGGTATTTTCTGATGAGCATTTTTGGATGGTATTGATCATCTAATTTTCTTTGCGGTGTAATATTGCAAGTAGGTAAAACGAGTTAACAAATTGCACGTGTCAGACTGACCAGACTTTGAATACTCTCCAGTCTCTCGAAATTCCAGAGCGTATCTAAAATTTTGTCTTGTTGTGGTTTTTTAATTACCCCTTCCGTAAGAGTGCGAAATTTAGTTTCTACACATTCAATGTCGGGACCCCGGAGAACATCTTCTGGTGTCTGGACATACTCTGCGGAAAAGCTTTCGCCTGTTTTAAGAGCTGCATCAAGTCGACAAGAGCGTGTTTCTGGAGCAACGTCATCAAATGCATCATCAAAAACAATTTCTATTTTACTTATGAGTTCGCGCACATCTTGTTGAAGATATCGATTATTTTCGAAGCTCATGCCATTCAATTTTCCGTCTAATAACGTAGCGGCAACGCAGAATGGTAGTGAATGGTCGGCGGTTTCGCGTGTTCTCGGTTCCCAAGTCGCGTTTTGATCAATCCACTTTTCAAATCCATGCCGGTAAGTGTAAATTGTTAGGTTTTCTATTTCGGATGCATTTATGGCCTTCGAGAGTTTTAAAGCGGCAAAAATGGGGACTTGGATCGCATCCCGCACCGGAAATGTTTTAACGTTAGTTTTTTGCAGCGCAAATATTGTACTTTGCTTCAACTTATTAGGGATTTGGATACGGTCGAATTTTCCGACGGTTTTTGCATAGAGACCATGTATCCCCTCGAATGGGTCCTCGGGTCCGCTCATTCCGTTCTCAGCTAACAATGCTGCAAAAACACCCTCGCGTGCCGCATTTGGGCCGGCCATTCCTTTCCACATTGATAGGTTGCCGCGCCGAGTCTGATTAAGTGCAATATTGGCGGTGGCGGCAATCGCGGCTGCATGACGCATTTGTTCTGCATCAAGCTTAAGTAATCGGGCCGAAGCTAATGCCATTGCGCTGGCAGAGCACACTGGTTGGTCATAACCTTCTGCATTGAATGGGGCCGTATCGCAAAGACGGATCTGGATTTCATAACTAACGACTATTGCTACTAGGAGGTCTTGAGGTAAAGCATCAATAGCCTCTCCAAGTGCTAAAATGCCGGGAATGTTATCTGAGGGGTGTGCTGTTGAACGCATTAAATAGGCGTCGCTTAAATCCAGGTAGCGCACCATTGCGCTATTAACTAACGTTGCATGCTCTACGGAAACTCTTTTGAGCGTTCCGAATATGCGAGCGCTCCTCCCTTCTTCTACCGGCGCGGAAATATTCTCAGCCGCTTTTACTGTTGGAGCATTTATAGCTCCGAGTGCACAACCAAAAGAGTCAATCAAACGAATTTTAGTTGCCTTGATGACGGCCGGGGTAAGATCGTCGTAGGTAATACTACTGGTGAATTTAATAAGTCTCTTTTCTGTCTCATCCATTAGTTTTTATTACCGGCGCTTGACGGTCGCTTGACTAGGGACCATGTGTTGGGCACCTCTCCAATAGGCACTTCAATAAGCGTTGGCCCAGAGGAATTCATGCTTTCATCAAGTGCAGATCGAAGGGCATCCGGTCCATTTGCATATAAACCCGGCATTCCAAATGTTTCCGCCATTTTTGCAAAGTCTGGATTGTGTAGATCTACTCCTATATGACGCCCACCATACCCTTCTTTTTGGAAACGCTTCACATTGCCGTACGCGTTGTCAGTAAAAACAATACACACGACATCGATTCCATGAGCTACAGCGGATGATAGCTCTTGCACATTAAACATGAAACCACCATCACCACAGATACAAACTACCTTTTTATCTGGTAGCGCGACTTTTGCCCCAAGAGCAGTAGGATAGCCATACCCAAGGGTAGCTTGATACCCGGGCGTTATAAGTGTGCGTGGCTGATAAATGGGACACCAATTTTGCATGAACGTAGCCATTTGAGTGACGTCTGTAACAAGTATACCGTCCTCTGGTAGAGCTTCACGTAACACTTTGCCAAACCCATATTGTGGCTGGAGATCTTCGAGTTTAGCTAGGGTATCTTTTTTAGCCGAATTCAATTCGGTGGTTCGGCTTTCACGAATTTTGTTATAAGATCCTACCCTGCTTTCCAATAATGGCAGCGCTTTTTTTGCAGTCGTGACCATAGTAATATTGGCCTCACGTGGAAGTTTTGCTTGATGCTTATCAGGATCAATGCGTATCAATTTAACTTCTTTTTCACGCCCCCACGCCAATCCGGGTGATGAAAATCGCGTTCCCACGACTAATGCGACGTCAGCCTCTTCCCATAATTTTTGTCCTGTTATCATGGTCTGAGCAAGGTAATGGCGATCAGTAAGTGCGCCGCGCCCTGTACGGCTCATAATGACCGGTGCCTCTAGCATTTCGGCTAGATTCTTTAATTCCGTTTCGGCACCAAAGACACCCGAACCGACAAGTATCATGGGTTTCTCGGCTTCTCCGAGCATCTTTGCCGCAGCTTCAAGTGCATCCTCTTCAACATCTGGTTCGATTTCATAATTCTCAATGGCAAGTAGAGAAACATCACTAATTTTCCCCATTATATCGGGTGCCATTTCAAAAACGACTGGCTGCTTACGTCCCCTAAGCATTTGACTAAAAGCCTCCTGAAGCACCGAAGGAGCATCGGCTGGGGTGTCTGCACGTCCAACCCATTTCACAACGCCTCTCATGGCATTCGTTTGATCGATAATTTCATGAGTTGCTCCAAGGCCAACGCCTATTTGATGGGAGGGTATTTGACCTGCGATACATATCACTGGCACGTTTGAACCATATGCAGTGCAAAGCGCAGCGCCAGCATTTAATAATCCGGGCCCTGGCCCGACGATGCAAGCACCAACCTTGCCACTCGCTTGAGCATAACCAAGGGCCATATATGCGGCGCCTTGCTCGTGGCGGGTATGGATTGTCCGAAGTTGGTTGCGAGCCTCGAAAAGCGCATCGAAGGTGTTNTCAAGTTGAACNCCTGGTAGGCCGAAGATTGTAGTAACACCATGGTTTACAAGTGTTTGGATGATAGCTTGACCACCGGTCATATCGGTCATTGGGNTTTTCTCCTAAGTTGGCAAGAATATTTACCATGATTGCANAGTAAGTGAANGTAGNTGCTCTATCACTTGCTNAAAAAATACTAANGCTCGCATTTCACAGCTTTCTCGCGGATATTTATCGCTATCTTGATTTGGTAGAGGAAATGATGAGTGTGCTGTCCACCTGGCTTTNCCNTCTATTGCAGANTCGTACACTTTGAAAATGAGCACTTCGTCGCGCATCATTTCAGGAAAATAAAGCCATTTATGCCTGGCGCTGTGGGTGANNACGTATGTTTCCCCAACCCNATCTGGGTAAACCCGTCTCGATGGNAAGAGATCCTCTTTAGCAATATTGCGCGCGTCACAAATACAGAGCGGGTCAGATTTTATCGGCCTATTAATTGCCCTCCAAACTTGGATGATTGCAAAACGATTTTTTAGCAGATTGTTTGCTTCATTCGGGAGCAAGTCATAGACCCGCTGAGGGCCAGACCACTCTGTGTAGTCNTTGTGAACACGNCGAACCGGCTCGCGCACTGGCTGGCCCTCTCGTGCGTCTCTATNACCAGAGCGCAGCGTATGATCAAAGACATGNACTCGAGTTGCCCCAGACACTAACTGAATAAGTTTTGCTGTCTCATCATAATAGATTTGCNGCANNTGTTCNNGACNATAAAAGTCTTTTACTTTGGTCTTATGGCTCAGAAACTCGAAACCGTGAATATCTAATGTAAACGTTCCCTGCATTGGTCTGGCGTTCTCAATNTTNACTTTTCGATGTTCGTAATTACCTTGATATATACGTGTAGAANCGGTCTCGTCGCCTGTAAGGTTCTCCGCTGGTGTGCCNTCATCAATATAATACATTAATGGCGCTTCAACTGTGTCTNGGGACATCTTAGTATTGGCCTTGNTAGTCATNCTTGNCCCTTTCTCACCATTCTACTAAACGCCCGTTAAGCTGACTAAGTCCTCAACTCGNTCTATCTCNTCAAGGTGCCATATTGCATCTGCNAGTTTTCGNCGGCTTGTTTCATTNAGGATGCCGCCACTCATTTTATTAAATTTCTTCTCAAGGTGCCGTCTTGGTAATCCNCGCTCNGAAAGAGCTTGGGTCTGACATCGTTCTGTTACAATTTCCCTTTCGGANGGAAACCTTGCGGTCATGCGNCAATTTCTATCTTCTGGCGCNGCGGCAGTAAATNCTGGGTTCAGNTCAATTGTAATTTTNCTCATTAATTCANTGACATCAGGGTCAAGGAACCTCTTNTTNTCGAAAGTTTCGGGCGTGATATCCCCGTCTATAAGTGCAACCGCGGCGCAGAAAGGAAGAGAGTGATCTGCCGATTCACGTGTCATGGGNTTCCAAAAATCAGGGACCCCNATCCATCGTCCGAAGGCTTGATCNAAGGTATCGATTTTNAGAAATTCAATNTTCGAGACATCATCAATTTTTTCGCGCATATCTAGTGCTGTNAATACNGGGACATGGCAGCCGTATCGNATAGGAAAGGTCTTGATATCGCTTTGCTGCACNCCAAANTTATGATTGGCCAANGANTTTGGAACAGGNACATCATATTGCGTACCTTTCATNAGCTGGTTCCAGGCACCCATGTCACCCTCAAAAGGGTTCTCAGCGCAAGTCATACCCTCGCGNGCNAGGTAAGCAGCAAATACACCCTGTCGCGCAGCATTCGCGNCAGATAATCCCTTCCACATAGATAGAGTGCCAGTTCGGGTTTGATTGAGTGCCATATTTGGGATGAGAGCTAATGATAACGCTTGATGCATTTCATCTTTTGAAAGTTCTAGCAAACGGCCTGCNCCAAGAGCGGCGCCTTGAACAACCTGAAATGGTTGATCCCATCCAAATTTNTCATTTGGCACCACATCAGCTAGGCGGCATTGGATTTCATAGGCAGNGGTGATAGCTGCTATAAGATCTTTTCCNCTTTTTTCCTCAGCNTCCGCTGTTGAGATTAGTCCAGCAATGACATCGGATGGATGNCTCACNCCGGCTCTGACATATGCNTCATTCATATCGAGATAACGTATCATGGCACTATTTACAAAAGTTGCACGTTCTGGGGANGTTGGAGTNAATGTGCCAAAAAGCCTGGCCGTTGGCCCTTCGGATATCGGATTAGCTAATCGACGAGATATCCGCACTGGCTCCGCAAAGAACGCTGCCATAGCTACCCCNANTGAATCTAGGATACGTTCCTTCGCNGCATCAATGACGCTATCGGNCAGNTTAGAAAAGGAAACTTTTGTTGCNAAGTTGACAAGTTTGTTGGCGGTTTTATCCATGGTGCTGCCTATGNTTTTTNAATGCCTGTNAGGGTCACTAAGTTTCCCACAGATTTCANTTTGTTAATGCGCCAACAAAGACTGAGAATTTTTTTCNGAGTAGTTGATTTCAAAAANGGTNTTGTGAGGTNATTGAATTTTGACTCAAGGATTTTCTTTGGCATTCCACGAGCGTCATCTCTTGGAGTCATCTTNATTTCAACACTGATTTTCNTNCCCTTTNTTGTTGTTNCTATTAACTGACAACANCGANTTTCGTATGCAAGCTCTGCATATTCGTTTGGTAGTNCCACCGAACATTTTTTNATAAGCGACAGAACGTCCTTATCCTTGTAACGNTCTGNACTGAATGTCTCCGGNATAATNTTACCGTCGAGCATTGCGACTGAAACACAAAAGGGTAAAGANTGGTCTGCACTTTCNCGGGTAGTTGGTTTCCAGAATTCTGGTAGGTCAATCCAACGNTCAAAAGCTTGACGGATACTTCTGATTTCNAGNTGTTTTATGTCGCGCACCTTGACTTTTTTTCGCAATTCAAGGGCAGCTANGGTTGGCGCATGACAATTGAAGCGAATTGGNAAAGACTTGATGGTAGTTTCCTCAATCGCAAAAGTATGCTTTGTGAANCNTGATGGNATTGGAATTTGNTATTGNTCTCCAAATAACTGTTTCCAAACACCGTAATCACCTTCAAACGGTTGGTCCGGCCCACTCATGCCCTCGCGTGCGAGAAGCGCAGCAAAAACNCCTTGTCTTGCGCCTGCTGGGCCAGCCATTCCTTTCCACATTGAGATACGGTCTGTCCTTGTTTGATTTAAGGAGATATTAGGAACNAGTGCAAGTGATAGAGCATTTAACATTTGAGCCTTGTCTANGTTCAAAAGTCGACTTGCACCAAGTGCTGTCCCCATNGCGACAACAGGAGTTTGATCCCAACCNAGTTGATTAACTGGTACAACATCTACATACCGGCACTGAANTTCGTAGGNTATNATCANGGAAAGNAGAAAGTCTTNNCCAGAACANTTCTCTGCTTCAGCAATNGCAAGNAANCCNGGCAAAGNATCGGCTGGATGACTTACGGATTCTCTTATGTAGGTGTCGGACAATTCAAGGTATCGGGTCATNGCTGAGTTCACAAAAGCAGCAAGATCAGGTGTCGTTGGGGTNAGTGTCGCAAAAGTACGNGCCANAGGGCCAATTGTGCTTGGGTAGGCAAGCTTACGTATTATCTTTATTGGAGGAGCATCATGCGCTCCGATACTCACNCCAAGGCAATTAATGAGNCTTGCTTTAGCATTCACAATCGCACGCCGACTTAAGTCCTCGAANTGTAGTTTCCTGGAAAATGTTACCAGCTTNTTGGCAGTCTGGTCCAAAAGTGCATTCCTTATTCCGTGCGCATTTGCAGAGTACTGAATTAAANCCCANTCTANTCAATTCATGCAGAGGAGNATTTGGCAAAAGTGCTATGTTATTCTTCTGTTATAAGTAAAAATNCCANACTACCATGTTCAGAAAGTTATCGCAAAATTGCTTGTTATCATGCCTTGGTTNAAACATTATCTTAAAGGGGGAAGANAATGNGAGATGCAAAAAGCAAAGGCCGTTTGTTGAAAGATCTCATTGAGGCGCCTGAGATTTTAATTTCGCCCGGCATATTCGACGGGTACAGCGCGCGGTTGGTTGAAAGTCGAGGATACAAGAGTGGAGCGATATCAGGTGCCGGACTATCTGAATGTCACTTAGGCTATCCAGATCGAGGGTTAATGGGCCTGGATGAAAACCTTTCTTGTTGCCGCAAAATTGCTGATTGTAGCAACCTATTGCTGCATGCTGACGCAGATACGGGCTATGGGAATGCAGTAAATGTTTTCTTTGTCACGCAGGCTTTTGAGAAAGCAGGAGTAGCGGCGGTAATGTTTGAAGACCAGACATGGCCTAAACGTTGTGGTCACATGGTTGGAAAATCAGTCATTGCCGCTGAAGAAATGATTGAAAAGATACACGCAGCCCGTGATGCCAAAAAAGACCCGGATTTCGTAATCAAAGCCCGAACTGACGCACGAGGTCCCTTAGGTCTTGATGAGGCCATCCGGCGGCTCAATCTTTATGCAGAGGCTGGCGCTGATTTATTGTTTGCAGACGCATTATTATCGGAGGAGGACATTCGGACTGTTGCTGCTAATGTTGACAAGCCATTAACAGTAAACATGGGACTCGGCATAAGAGCACGGTCAACAACACCGTTAATTCCACCAAAAAAATTACAGGAATTGGGTGTTTCTGCTGTATCTTATCCACGCCTACTGACGACATCTGCCGTGCGCGGAATGATTAACGGTTTTGATGCATTCGAGGAAATGGTTGAGAAAAATGAACCTTCAGATAGAGCAGATCTATGTGTCAACTTTGAAGAACTCAACAGTATGATGGAAGTTGAATTTCTCGATGAACTTGAAGAGAGGTATGCAGCCGGACCTGGAAAAGCCGTCTGACAGGAGAGCTTTTTATGGGAATGACTATTATTGAAAAGATACTTACGAAAGCGGGAGGTGTACCGGTTAAGCCCGGTGACCTTGCGACCGTAAAGGTCGATGTTGCATGTCTATTTGACAATAATTTTATGGCCAGTGTCTGGCGTGATGTTTTGCATGTGGAAGATCCTTCCAAAGTAGTCGTCGTTATAGATCATCGTGCACCCGCAGCTCACGTCGGTAGTGCGCATGCGCATGCCACTGCCCGGACCTTTGTTGAAAAATTTGGCATCGAGCATTTTCACGATATTGGATACGATCAAGGTATCTGTCATGTGCTTATGGCCGAGCATGGTTATGCTAGGCCGGGCGCAGTTCTTCTTTGTAGCGACTCTCACACTTGTAGTGCTGGTGCTTTGAATTGCGCCGCGCGTGGTGTTGGTTCGCCGGACATGTTTTACGCAGTCTGCAAGGGAGAAACTTGGTTTCGTGTAGGCGAAACCATTAGGTATGAATTAACCGGGCAACTTCCTCACTATGCTTTTATGAAAGATGTATTCTTTAAGATAGCCGGTGAATATGGTGGACACGTATCTCAAAATGTAGAATTCGGCGGCCCGGCACTTGGGACCCTGCCAATTGATGCGCGTAGAACGATGGCAACAATGGGAGCAGAGTTATCCGCAGAATTTGCAACATTTGAACCGGATGACATTCTTTTTGATTACGTCAAAGAGCGTACAAATGTCCCGTTCGAGCCTCAGATACCTGACCCCGATGCTAATTATCTCGATAAGCGGGAAATAAATTTGAGTGAAGTAAGGCCGCTAGTGGCGCTACCCGATAGTGTCGTTAATAATTCTGCGAATGTGCAAGATGTTGCCGGCACTAGGCTTGATCAATGCTTTGTTGGTTCGTGTGCAAATGGCACATTCGATGATTTATCTAGTGTTGCTCAGGTACTTGCCGGTCGGCGAGTTGCTCGCGGTACCCGCTTTATCATAACGCCAGGCAGCCAAAGCATATACCGCCGTGCTTTAAAGGCCGGCATTATTGAAATTTTGATGGATGCTGGAGCTGTGGTGACAAATTCTACCTGCGGTGCGTGTGGTGGGGGTCATATGGGTATTGTAGGTGCCGGTGACACAGTCATTACGGCGTCAACTCGAAATTTCAAGGGTCGCATGGGGGATCCCACCGCAAAGATATATATGGGTTCCTCCGCTACAGTAGCTGCCTCTGCAGTTGAGGGTGCAATTGCTGACCCCACTCCTTACTTGAGTTAGGGCGCAAAGATGGATGGATTAAATGTAAGGGCACGGGTATGGAAGTTCCCAGAAAATGTAAACACCGATCAAATAATTCCAAACCGTGCGTACTATTTATCGCCGGAGGAGCAGTTACCTTTTATTTTTGATGCGATGCGGCCCGGCTGGGTCGACGAGATGAAGAATGGAGATATCATCATTGCGGAACGAAACTTTGGCATGGGTTCATCACGACCGGCCGCCCGCAATCTTGCTTTGCTCGGAGTTGGCTGCTTGGTTGCAGATAATATAAACGGTCTTTTTTATCGGAATTCCGTCAACTTCGGTCTTCCAGCAATAGAGTGCTGTGGCGTCTCAGATATGTTTGAAGAGGGTCAAGTTGCAGAGGTATCTTTCAAAGATTTTACGATAAAGAATATTGACACCGGCGAAAGCCTAAAAGGGCGCGAGGTCCCTAAGTCCTTGCTGCGCATTCTTGAGGCGGGCGGACTTTATCCACTGCTGGAGGACGAAGGTATGATTGCATTAGTCGAATGAAGTGCGATTTGCGCACAGGAAATTCTGAGTGAGATCATTCTCCAATTTTATAGGCTTTCATAACTTCGACTACTCGTTCAGCAATAGGATGCCCCTGTTCAGCAGCTTTTTCGTACCAACTACGCGCAATTTTGTCATTTTTTTTGACCCCTCGGCCTTTACGATACATTACACCAAGATTAAATTGCGCGGCTGGTTCGTTCTTTTCCGCGGCTTTGAGGTACCATTCTACTGCTTTTTTGTAATCCCGTTCGACTCCCTTTCCGTTTTCATAAAGATAGCCAAGCCGGTTCTGACTTTCTGCATTGCCTTTTTGTGCAAGCGGGTACCAATGACTAAAAGACGTCTTGAAATCACCTTTCTTGTACGCGAGTAGCCCTTGGCTGAAACTTGCATTGTCTTGCTCTACAATAGTTCCGTCAGCATCATTCTCTGAACCTAATTTTGCTAAATTTACCTGTGTATTTTGTGTCGGCTCGTTTTGTTTTATGGGGGTCTTTGTTGGGGTTAGTTTCTTTGGAAAGTCCAGTTTTGATATGTCGTTATCTTTTTTCTCTGCTGGCTGAGTGAAGCTGATGACATTATTGTTTTCGGCTTTGATGGATCTTTTGATCGCAGATGAGGTTGTTGATGGCTTTACTCTGCGAATAGAACTGAAGTTGGGTACTGCGCCATCGCCATAACTTTGCGAGGTATTCTTATCCGTATTTGGACTATTTGTAGCATTACTACCTGGTGCGACGGAGTCGCGGTTAACTTTGCTCTTTATACCTTTTAGCTGACCATACGAGATAGATGGTATTTCATCCTGCTGTGGCGCGCTTGCGTCGGCGGATACAGTGTCACTTTCATCAGCAGCCTTGATCGCTTTCACTGACTCCGAGGAGATCACGATAGTTGAGGGAGTGTCAACTTCGGGTTCCCTTAAAGCGGTACCGATTAATTTTTTCGGAGCTTTTTTTCCACCAGAAATTAGTCGTTGCAATTCAGTCTTAGCATCAGGATGCCCTTGTAAAGCAGCTTTTTTAAACCAACTTTCTGCCTTTTTAAGATCAGAAGTTACTCCGTAACCGTGAAGATGCATTAGAGCCATCTCATACTGTGCAAAAGCATGGCCTTTTTTAGCCAGGGGATAATAAACGCCGTAGGCTGCAGAGTACCGTCGTTCTACTTTCTCTTTTGCCAAGGGATTTTCGTCAGCTAAGTTCGATTTAATTACGTCTTGGCTTTTAGAGAGGGAAGTGTTCGAGCCGAGTTCAATGGTCGATTTCCCCGACTTCGACCCCTCAACTGCCCCACGGCTGATCGTCGAGGNTTTATCCTTTACGTCCTTTCCAAACAACTGCGAAAAAAAATCTCCTATTTCGTCTAAAGCATCGCGTTGAAAAATAATGTCTTCAGATTCTGAGTTTACTGGTTCGTCTGATGATATTGGTTTCACAGTTCTCTCATCGCCAGTAATTTTTTTGTTCTTTTCATCATTCCTNGACCGGATGACTACTGACTTNCCCACAGCACGAGGTGATGCGTTCCCTATAGGCTGTGCAACGCCTTTTTCTTCAGGCNTTTGTNGTGGAGGAAGATCGTCCAGGAAGAAACTTTGGCAACTCGCCAATAATGAAGCTGCTAAGAAACAGATGATTACTTTCATATTATTCATACGTAATTGTAACTTTTTGATGTTGTGGTGCAAGATAAGTATAATGCATTAAAGGAGTTTCTATTACCATGCGGTTTTATATTCAGTAAAAGGGCTTTTAATTTTTTGCAAATCTTTGATGAGATCNGAGGGAATTCCCGGGTCATCTGTTTCTCGAATGCCGCTAGAAATGGCGTCAGATGTACCACCAAAACGAATTTCAACTTGTTTTGCTATATTTTCATAGGTTGCAACCGCTGCGAAAAGACGAACAACGTCGTCGTCAATCTCTTTCGGCATTTTGTCCCATAATTTCTCGCGAGACATTTTATGTAGTTTTTTTCCGAGGTCCTCAAGTCCATGTGCCTCCCAAACCGGAAAATAATTCGGTGTTGATCCGTAAAACGCAACGCGATAGCGAACCCATTCGAGGTTTCTAGCGACTGTTTCCTCATCTGCTCCCGTAACAATGTAACCGCCACCTACGATTTCAAAATTTTCTCTTTTACGCCCAGACCTAGCCATTCCGGTTCCAATTTCCTTCATCACAACGCTGTCGATGTATTTACGGGTGCAGAATGGGTGGAGGCGAACGCCGTCGCAGACTTGGCCCGCCAAGCGCAGCATGGCCGGCCCAACGGCTGCGATAGTTATCGGAACCATCGATTGATTAGACGCTGGCGGCCTAAAATTAGGCGTCATTAGAGTAAATTGGTAATGTTCACCTTCATATCTCAGTTCTGTATCATTCTCAAAGCAGGACCAGATTGCTCTGAGTGACTCAATATACTCTCGCATCCGGGGAACAGGAGGACTCCACGGCACGCTGAAACGGCGCACATTATGTGCTCGAACCTGACTGCCAATACCGAGAATAAATCGTCCGCCGGAACTGGATTGTAAGTCGAAACATTCACCAGCTACAACCATTGGACTGCGTGCAAACGCAATGGCGATGCCAGTCATTAGCTTTATTTTTGAGGTTGTTGTAATTGCGGCAGCATGAGGCAAAAATGGTGCGTGTTGATTCTCCATGCTAGCAAGTCCATCGTAACCATCAGCTTCTGCTTTCGCGGCTGCATTTGCTGCATGATTGAGATTATCTTGCGGTAAAACTGTGTAAACGCGCATTTATTCCTCCTGAATCCTCTTTTTATGTCTTGCCTATAGGGCATCCCTACAATCGCTACAATACCTATAAATTATAAGGTGCAGATAATTCATTAGGTGTCTGGTCATCGGTATGAAACTTGTGATATTTTTTTTTTGGCAGTCTGAACTGAAATTCAGAGGTACAGAGGAGGAAAAGATGGCAGTTTTAGCAAGCGCTAATCCAGACGATTTGTGTAGTGTGCGTGGTCAAGTATCAGATGAAGAGTGGCAGACTCGGGTTGACCTCGCTGCCTGCTATCGGTTGGTGGACTATTACGATATGTCGGATTTGTTAGGGACACATATTTCAGCGCGAGTGCCTGGAGAGGAAAACACATTCTTGCTAAATCCTTACGGGATGTATTTTGATGAAATAACTGCGTCTAGCCTAATCAAAGTTGATTATGATGGCAACGTGTTGACCGAAACACCATTCGATCTCAACAAAGCCGGTTTCACTATTCACAGTGCAGTGATGATGGGCCGTCCTGATATCAATTGCGCTTTGCATACTCATACTCGAGCTGGCATAGCAGTTTCTGCACTTAAATGTGGCCTTTTGCCAATGTCGCAGCATTCGGCTCGTTTTATTGATAATATCGGTTACCATGATTACGAGGGTGTAGCACATGATCATGATGAACGAGAACGTTTGCAGCGCGACCTCGGTGATTATCTTTCTCTGATTTTACGTAATCACGGGCTTCTCACTTGCGGTTTCAATATTGGCCATGCTTTTTGGTTGATCTACAAATTGGAGCGAGCCTGTCAGGCGCAGATTGATGGAATGGCCGCAGGTACAAAAGTGATTGAGATAGATAGAGGGGTGCAAGAAAGCACAAAAGAATTATTTGCTAAAAAGAAAAGTGCTGGAGGTGACCTCGGTTGGCCAGGGCATTTGCGGCGGCTCGATCGGATGGACCCAAGCTACAAGAACTGAATACAAAAAAAGGGAAGAAAGCAATGTCTTTAAAAAGTAAAGTAACACCCGAGGAATGGCAAATGCGAGTTGATCTCGCGGCAGCGTATCGGCTCTGTGAGTTCTATGATATGACAGATCTAACTGGCACCCATCTCTCGGCTCGGGTACCTGGTGAGAAGAATAATTTTCTTCTCAATCCCTACGGTTTGTATTTCGAGGAGGTGACTGCATCAAGCTTGGTCAAATTGAGCTTAGATGGTGACGTGCTTGAGGACCACCTCGGTCTTGGCGTAAACTCTGCCGGTTACACCATTCACAGTGCTGTTTTATCCGGTCGGGATGACCTTGATGCCGTTATGCATACACATACACGCGCCGGTATTGCCGTATCTTCCATGGAGTGCGGCCTACTGCCGATGAGCCAACACTCAATGCATTTTCATAAATCTGTTTCTTATCATGATTACGAGGGGGTCGCGGTAAATCTTGATGAGAGGGAGATGCTGCAACGAGATTTGGGCCCTGATAATAAGGCAATGATGCTGAAGAACCATGGCTTACTTACTGCTGGGGTAAGTGTTCCAGACGCATTCTACGCTCTCATGCGGCTTGAAAAATCCTGCCAGGCACAAGTTGATGCAATGTCAACTGGAGCCGATTTGCATTTAGTCCCTGAGGCGGTTTCCGACCACACAAATGGTCAATTCAAAAACAGAGGTACCGAGCTTGCCGATCGAGGTTGGCCAGGGCACCTTAGACGCTTAGACCGGATGGATCCAACCTACGCAGACTGATAGACTGCTTAACCTCCTCGTGGATCGAAAATTAGGGTTGGCTGCTGTGGCACATTTAATACGGTGCCTCCATGGTGAAGATTTTTCGTTTCCGTTTGCTATTGGCTTCAGTACACTCTGTCCTCAACGCAAAAGGAGGTGGAAGTGAACTACAGCCAGACTGACGGAAAGCGAGTTCAAGCAGCATTATTAATAATCGGTGACGAGATTCTTTCGGGGCAGACGCATGATAAGAATTTGCCTCACATAGCTGAAAATTTGAACAATGTAGGGGTACAACTCGCAGAGGTGCGGGTCGTCCCTGATATAAAGAAGGAAATAATTGATGCAGTTAATGCATTGCGTCGCCGGTTTGATTATTTGTTTACTACTGGGGGTATCGGACCGACCCACGATGATATTACTGCTGAAGCTGTTTCGGAAGCTGTTGGCCGAGAATTAATCCAAAATCAGGAGGCCCGTCGGTTGCTCGAAGAGCACTTCAAATATAATGGTACGGAAATTAACGAGGCACGCTTAAGCATGGCCAATACTCCAAAGGGCGCAGAGCTGATCAGAAATCCAATTTCCACAGCGCCGGGCTTTAGGGTGGAAAATGTTTACGTGATGGCAGGTGTTCCAAAGATAATGCAAGCTATGTTGGATAATATTATTCCTACCCTGCAGGGGGGAGCACAAAAACTTTCCCGTAGCGTTCTATGTAATTTGGGTGAAGGCAGCATTGCCCAGGGGTTAAAAGATATTCAAGACAAACATCCTGACATCGACATTGGCTCCTATCCTCATTATGCGAGAGCAAACTATCGTCTTTCGCTAGTAATTAGGGGTTTTGACGATAAAAAGCTACAAGACGTGCAGGAAGCGATCCACAGAATGATATGTGATCTGGGAGGGGATCCAATTCGAGGCGAAGAACTTGATAACCAATGATAAACGTATTCTCATAGTCACTTTTGATGCTCTGCGCCCGGATATGGTGACACCACAGCTTATGCCTAATCTCTGCTGTTTTCGTGAAAAGGGTGTATTTTGGCCGAAAATGCATTCAACATTTCCGACCGAGACAAGGGTTAATCAGACGGCTGTAATCACGGGTTGCTACCCGGAGCGCCATGGAATCGTGGGAAATCGTTTCGTTGATCCAGTTGCAGCTCCAGGAAGGTTATTTGACACCGGAGTGGAGTCGCAGCTACGCGAGGGTGACAAACGTTTGGGCGGAAAATTACTCGAGGTGCCAAGTCTTGGGGAACTTCTGCAGTCGGCTAGCAAAAGCTTTGCAACAATTAGTGCTGGTACACCTGGCGGGGGAAGGATGCTTAATCATAAGGCCGAGGAATTGGGTGGCTTTCGAATGGCACTACATGCCCCCGAAGCGACGGTCGGATTAGCGCCGCCGGGGCAACGTTGCGAAGTTGAGTATATTGAAAAAAATTTCGGACCTATCCCAAAACATGAAATTCCGGCACTTGACTGGAATGCGTATGCAACGAGAGTTTATCTCGATTATGTTGAGCCGAAGTTGAGGCCCGACGTTGCTATCCTTTGGTTAAGTGAACCCGACACAAGTTATCATGAAAAAGGTATTGGGTCGAATGAAAGTCTTTCTGCCGCCCGATGTGTTGATCAGTTGTTTGGCCAAATATTGGCAAATTGTGGCATAGGATCATCATCCGATTTACAAATTATTACATTATCTGATCACGGCCAAATTACTGTTGCCTCACAAAAGCTCAATCTTTCTTCTAAGCTAAAGGCAGCTGGTTTCAGCGTGGATGAGACACTAGAAGGTGGGGCAGATGTTGCTTTGGCCCTCTCTAGTGCAGGCGGTCTTTATGTACGCGATAGCGATCCAAGGCTTATTAAAGCCATCGTAGATTGGATTCAAGGTGAGGATTGGTGTGGGCCAGTTTCAACTAAGGATGGAGATTGCACACTTAAGCATACAGATCTTATGTGGGATCATGATAGGACGCCTGACATTGGTCTGATCTTGAAAGCGGATGATCGGGAAAATGAGTATGGTTATATGGGGCATACCTTCCACGACTCAGGTTATTCAGCAGGTGGTGGGATTCATGGTGGGCTGTATAAATCAGAACTAAATAATTGGTTAGCGGCTAGCGGAAGTATGTTTAAATCTGAGCAGACTATTGATATTCCGGCTGGTAACGTTGATCTTCTGCCAACTATTCTATTCTTACTAGGCATAGATGTTCCGAGCCATGTTCAAGGGCGGGTACTGCTTGAGGCACTGAATGAAATGGGCGATAACGCCCTGCCCACGGTTAACGATGAAGAAATCGTAATTAATGATCGGTCAGGGCGCAGGACAATCTTAAGCAAAAGCCACGTTAACGGAACACAATATATTAACTCTAGTTGGGTGGAAGGTGGCTTTTGTTAGACCCGTTCGGTTTTTTCCTTCAAATTTGTCAAGAAATCGAAACAGCAATTGTCCCCGAGCTAGCGCTCCTTTAAAGTGTTTGTAGTGCGGGCGTGGCGGAATTGGCATACGCGACGGACTTAAAATCCGTTCCTTTCGAGGTTGAGGGTTCGAGTCCCTCCGCCCGCACCAACCAAATTTAAAGAAATTGGACCTCGATTGGCTAAAACAGTAGATCAAGCGCTTCGGTGGTGCCTTCGTCATGCACTGCGGCGGGCATCATTGGCAAGATTGGTGAGAGAGGTAGGTGAAATCTGTGAAATAGACATGCTGGACGGTGGGGTGGTGCAATCAAATATCTTGATCGTGTGGAAAGTGATTTTCCGCTTCTCGCCAAGCTTCATCCAGTAGTCGGGTGCCTCTCTACGCCACTGGCATCGGCAAATTACTACTTTCTTGTTTGACCAGTCGCGACCGCAAAAGGTTGTTGTCGAACCTCGCGCCTGGAGCGTTTTACTTACAATACCATTACCAATCTACAGGGTCTTGAGGTTGAGTTAAAAAAACCTGTAAACGTTTTTATGCAATTAATTACCGAGAATTTTATGAAGGATTTATCTCTGTGGCAGTGCCTATAAGTAATTCTGATGGTCACGCTATTGCGGGCCCTGCTCTGCACACACCATTAGCCCATGTTGAGGTACAAGATCCTTTGAGAAGAGTGAAAGTACTTTAACACTATGCACCAAACTTTGTGCGAAATTTCCAATAAGAATTTGGTGAAAATGACAAGATCAATAAAAAACTATGCCTGCGAAATGTTTAGGGCATCCAACATTGCTGATCCCACATCAGAAGGTGTGTCGATGACATGGACGCCGGCCTCCATCAAGGCGTGGCGCTTAGAATCGTATGTACCTTTGTTTCCAGAAACTATTGCACCCGCGTGACCCATTTTTCTTCCCTTCGGCGCTGCGCCGCCAGCTATAAATGCGACCACCGGTTTCTTCATAGTACTCGCATACTCAGCTGCTAATTCTTCCATAGTCCCGCCTATTTCACCAAGAATGAAAACGGCCTTTGTTCTATCGTCTTCGTCGAGACATTTGAGCGCTGCCAAGGTTGTTGTCCCTATGACTGGGTCACCACCTATGCCTATAAATGCGGATTGCCCAAGCCCGGCCTGTGTTATATTTAGGGATATTAATGTCCCGAGGCTACCACTCCTTGAAATAATTCCAACGTTACCTGCAGTCATTATATTTTTATTAAACGCAGGCATAAACCCGACGAAACATTCCCCCGGTGTGGCAACTCCGGTGGTATTTGGCCCAATAATCTGTGTCTTGTTCGCCTTGCCGGCGGCAACAATCTCCATCACATCATGTACTGGAATATGTTCGGTGAGAATGACTAATTTTTTTACACCGGCCTCTATGGCATCAATTGCTCCGATTTTTGCAAAATATGGTGGTACAAAGAGGCCAGCCACATCGAATGGTACCTCCTTCATGGCATCATAAGCATTATCAAAAACCGGCACGCCTAGGTGATTGTGCCCCCCCTTTTTTGGCACGATTCCACCAACAATATTAGTCCCGTAGTGTTGCATACGTTCGGTCCAAAACGTTCCTTGTTTGCCAGTAATACCCTGGATCATAACTCGCTCATGTTTACGAACTATCAATTCCCCCCCCCTCTCTCAGCCGCTTGCGCTGCTTTTACTGCGGCTTCACAAGCTTGGTCCATCGTTTTGTAGGGGGAAATGCCAAGTCTCTGCTTCAGCATTTTTCGAGCCTCCTCATCACCCGTCCCATGAACCGAAAAGAAAACCGGCAATGTTGGATGAATTTCTTCCCATGCTGTAATGATGCCTTCTGCCATAACGTCACAACGAGCAAAAGCTCCACAAAAGTTGATAACTAGACTTTTCACTTTTTTATTCGCCAGAACTAATTCGAGCGCTGGCTTTCCTTTGGTATATGCCTCGCCACCAATTTCCATAAAGTTTGCCGGTTTACCGCCATAGAATTTTACGACATCCATGGTCGTCATGGTTAGACCAGCGCCATTTGCCAAAACACCTACCGAGCCATCGAGTTCGATATATTTCAAGCCCAGGGCCTTCGCATCTGACTCGAGTTTTGTGACCTTTTCGGGGCATCCATTCAGAGCTAATTCAGCATGACGCTGAATAGCCGAGTCATCCATTGAAAATTTGCAATCGAGTGCAACAATTTCATTAGTCTTGGTCAATACAAGAGGATTGATCTCCAATAATTCTGCATCGTATCGACGATACAAAGAATAAAGTTTTAAGGATATATCAGCAATATTGGCCTTTTCATCGCCTAAGTTTGATTGTTGTAGAAAATTTATGATGCAGCTTGTATCAAGCCCCGTGGAAATGTCGATTGGCATGCGGTACACCTGATACGGATCTTGAATGGCAGCAGTTTCAATATCCATACCACCGAGTGTTGAAAATAGAAGGGTAGGGCAGCGGGTCTCTGAGTCATTCATGATCGCTAGATAGAGTTCACGCTCAATATCTTTTTGTTCTTCAACTAATAATTTTTCTACTTTATAGCCACCAATATGCATGCCAAGGATGTCGCCGGCTGCTGCCTCTGCCTCTTGTGGGGTTTTGGCCAGTTTTATGCCCCCAGCCTTGCCACGTTTACCGCTGGGTACCTGCGCCTTTACAACACACGGACCTATTTCATCGGCAATCTTGCCTGCCTGCTCCAAAGTTGTCGCCACTTTGCCGCGTGGTATAGCAATTCCTTCCTCATCAAGTAGTGGCTTGGCTGCACATTCTTCAAAATTCATCTCACGTCCGATCGTTTTTAGCTAGTTGTATTTACTTGCCGTATTTGCCCCAATAAGTGCCGAATAACTCCTCCTCGCTCGGCTTATCTTCCGGGATTGTCTCAACCAGATGTGTAACATTGATGAAATGGTGATATGCGAGATTCTCGCTTATTGAATTACCAGCCCAAGTTCCACAACCCATCGTCAGGGTGAAACCCAGACCGTTGTCAAAACTTCCGCCGTTTCCAAAGGTATGAGCTTGGTTAACGAGCACGCGAACGACGTCAAGGCGTTCGGCTAATAATTCAGCATTTTCAATGGTCTTGGTGTGAATACCAACAGAATGCCCCATGCCCTGATAGTTTAGGATATCCTGTACTTGGCTAATGGCTGCTTCAATATCTGGGACACGATAAACGGTAAGCGCTAATGACAGTTTTTCGCCTGATAGAGGTTTCTCAGGGCCGGCCCCGGTATCTTCGACCATAAAGAATTTTGCTTGTTTCGCGGCCACGGGTAGACCACAAACATCAGCAAAGACATAAGGGTCTTTGGCTAATAAATCTCTGTTTAGATGTCCACCCACCCAGAGATTGTCAAGAACCTTCTGTTTATCATCGCTGGTGCACATGTATCCGCCGACCCTTGTGAGTGCATCGATAGCTTCTTCATAAACACTATCCTGAATAGTTACTGAATTTTCAGACGAACACGAGGTCGCATTATCAAAGCATTTTGATGCCATTATCTTTCTTGCGGCATCATTTAAGTCTGCGCTGGCATCAATTATCACCGGCACGTTACCCGCTCCTACACCTATTGCGGGTGTTCCGCTCTTATAAGCATTCCGAACATTGTTTTGTGAGCCGGTTACAACCACAAGGTCACATTCCTGCATCAGCATGTTAGTCAGATTTTTAGAAATTGGACCAGGTAGTATTTGTACAAGATTTGAAGGCAATCCTACTTTCTCAAGTTCGCTCCGCATCAGCTCAACTGTGCGCCCAGTTGCCTGCAAGCCAGCCGGTGATGGAGCTATTATGACTGCATTACGNCCCTTTATTGCCATCATTGCTTTATTAACCGGGGTAGCACAGGGATTGGTAGATGGTACTACTGCGCCAACAACTCCAACGGGTTTTGCGTATTTGACCAATCCCTTTTCCGGTAATTTTTCTATAATGCCAACTGTTTTGACCCTAAGTAGGTCTCTAAGAGTTCCAAAATTCTTGCGTTGGTTTTTTATGATTTTGTCTTCAACATTTCCCAACCCCGTTCCAGCTACTGCAAGTTTAGCTGTTTCACGAGCATTTTCTGGTTTGTAGATCGCCCAGCATAAAGCTGTTACAGCTTCATCAACACGATCTTGATTAGCAGAGAGGAACTGCGCCATTGCTTGTCTCGCATTAGCAATTAATTTATTGATGACGGCCAAATCATCTTGGTCAGAATGAATATTTTGGGCGTGTTGCATGTTGTCCCTCCTGCAATAGTGGATAAGACTATAAGTTAAATGCCAGAAATGCATAGCACTTTTACAATGCTTGTCTCAAAATATGGCATTTGGTTCTGTAATTGAGCGAATAAAAAAGCGTAGTCTCAAAATACAGTGCCTTTATACTAATTTATTGAAGTTAAGATTGTAAAAGAGCAATGCAATTTTTTGACGATAGATTTTTCAAATTAAGACTAAAGAGGCGACAATGGCTGCTTCATCCGTTAAATAAATGTGCAAATAAACATTACCAAGGAGGCTCAACAAATGGCTCAGATGACTACAGAGGAAGCCTTTGTGAAAGTATTACAACGCCAAGGCATTGAACATGCTTTTGGTATAATAGGTTCAGCGATGATGCCTATATCAGATTTGTTCCCGAAAGCAGGTATTTCTTTCTGGGATTGTGCCCATGAGTGCAATGCCGGAATGATGGCGGATGGCTTTACTCGCGCAAGTGGCAAGATGAGTATGATGATTGCTCAGAATGGTCCCGGCATAACAAACTTTGTAACGCCGGTTAAAACTGCTTACTGGAACCATACACCGCTTCTATTAGTAACTCCCCAAGCTGCCAACAAAACAATGGGGCAAGGCGGTTTCCAGGAAATTCCCCAAATGGCTGTTTTTGAGGATATGGTCTGTTACCAAGAAGAAGTGCTTGATCCATCGCGTATCGCTGAAGTGCTCAATCGAGTGATAGCCCAAGCTTGGAGGGGGAGTGCCCCTGCGCAGATAAATGTACCAAGAGATTTTTGGACACAAGTCATCGATATTGAATTACCGGAAGTGATTGACATTGAGAAACCATCGGGAGGCCGTTCCGGGATCGCTCGAGCCGCAGACCTGCTTTCAAATGCAAAGTTTCCAGTCATACTGAACGGAGCTGGAGTAGTGTTATCCGATGCAATTCCAGCCTCTGCAGTGNTGGCAGAAAAATTAAGTGCACCAGTTTGTTGTGGTTATCAGCACAATGACGCATTTCCAGGAACACATTCATTATCTGTTGGACCGCTTGGCTATAATGGTTCCAAAGCAGCTATGGAGCTAATTGCGAAAGCTGATGTGGTTTTAGCACTCGGGACCCGATTAAATCCTTTTTCAACATTGCCAGGTTACGGGGTTGATTATTGGCCTGCAGATGCCAAGGTGATTCAGGTAGATATTAATCCTGACCGCATTGGTCTTACCAAAAAAGTCAGCGTAGCAATTCAGGGCGATGCAAAAATGGTTGCTGAACAGCTTACAGAAGCATTAAAGCCGACTGCCGGTGATAATGGGCGTGATGATAGGCTTGCACTTATCCAACAAACCAAATCGGCTTGGTTACAGAAGCTCTCATCCATGGATCACGAAGATGACGATCCTGGCACGACCTGGAATGAGCGCGCGCGTGAACGCGAGCCTGATAGAATGTCAGCACGGATGGCATGGAGAGCAATCCAAGCATCATTACCAGGAGAAGCCATAATTTCTTCGGACATTGGCAACAATTGTGCGATAGGAAATGCCTACCCTACTTTTGAGACTGGTAGGAAGTATTTAGCGCCCGGCTTATTTGGTCCTTGTGGATATGGTTTCCCTGCAATACTCGGTGCGAAGATAGCCTGTCCCGATACCCCTGTTGTTGGGTTCGCTGGCGATGGTGCATTTGGCATTTCTATGAATGAGATGACCGCCTGTGGGCGAGATCCGTGGCCGTCGATAACTATGGTAATTTTCCGCAACTACCAATGGGGTGCTGAAAAACGCAATACAACGCTATGGTTCGACGATAATTTCGTCGGCACTGAGCTTGATCTTGATGTGAAGTATGCCGAAATTGCTAAGGCGTGCGGTGTAAACGGGGTTCAAGTCGGTACTATGGATGAGCTAACGGATGAGCTGGCTAAGGCCGTGGACGCTCAGATGAACGATAACAAAACGACTTTTATCGAGGTATTACTAAACCAAGAGTTAGGGGAACCTTTCCGTCGGGATGCAATGAAGAATCCTACTGTCGTTGCCGATATAGATCCTGCCGACATGCGACCGCAATAAAAAATGGCACATCCGTGCTAAAATGGGCCCGCCACAGGAATGGCGGGCCTTAAAGTAAGACTGCTAACGAAGAATACCGTTTTCAGGATAAATTTATCTAATCGATATGTTTTCTGGAGTGGTTTATACACGTTCAGCCTAGCTTGAGATTATATTTCTTTACTGTGACAAGANAGAGATACACTGCGGTTGAATGTACTATATGCTGTCAATAATTTGCTTTGTCGGGGGGAGAAGATGATTGAAAGGCCAATGGGAAAACCTGACGACTCCGCTGTTGGTCCGCAAGGTGGTGAAGTGAGTAGTCCTATAAAATCACCTATAAGGCCAGAGGAATTGGGAAGCGTTGCATTGACGCCAACAGGTGAATTTGAGGCTGGCTCATACCAGACTTTTCAACTTGTTTACACGGCCGGGAAATTCGGCATAGATGATTCGGGTTCAATGCGTGTGTGTTTCCGATTTGCTTCCGATCAGACAAGGCCACAATTTGAAGATCCAAAGTGGGCTAATTATACGACCATTAAGGCAAGCAATGATGCCGTTCTTGAATATCATTATGATCCCAAAGGGAATGTACGTCCCTGGGATCGCACACTTTATGTAAAGGTAGTTAAGGGTTTTCTTCGCGAAGGAGACACCATAACTATCACATTTGGTGAAACAAGGCACGGGTCTCCGGGGATGCGGCTGCAAACATTTTTGGAAGATACATTTGAGTTTCACACGCTCGTAGATCCGATTGCAACATACAATTACCAACCGTTACCACAGCAACCCTCCATTAATATTGTAGCCGGCCCGCCTGAATATTACGTGGCTGTGTTACCAACGTTGAGAATTGCTGGGCAATTATTTGCGCTGAGGATTAAGGGTGAGGATAGGTGGGGAAATCCCTCCGACCAATGCGATCTTACTTTAGGTTTAAAAGCGAATTTGGATATTGTTGGCTTACCAGAAACCATAACACTCAAGCCGGGAATTGATGCAGTTGTCATTGAAGGGCTCATGGTCAAAGAGCCGGGTGATGTGGTTGTGCAGTTGATTGATAAAAAAGGGACAGTCGTTACATGCAGCAACCCCCTTCGTGTTGTAGAGAAATCTGATTTATTATACTGGTGGGGTGACCTTCATGGTCAATCAGAAGAATCTATTGGAACCAATAGTGCGCGACAATATTTCACTTTTGCTCGTGACAAAGCTTTCTTAGATGCGACTGGTCACCAAGCTAACGACTTTCAAATTACAAATGAGTTTTGGGCAGAGCTCGACCATTTGTCTGCGGAGTTTAATTCGGACGGTGAGTTTGTTGTATTGCCGGGTTATGAATGGTCTGGCAATACAGGTTTGGGTGGAGATCGGAATGTCTATTTCTCTGAAGAAGGAAGGCAAATCCGGCGCTCATCACATGCGCTAGTCGAAGATCAGAGTGATATTGATACGGATTGCAATAGCGCAGCCGAGCTTTTTGAAGCATTGACGGTCAGTGAAGAATTTGACGTTGTCACTTATGCCCATTGTGGTGGGCGGTATGCGGATGTGAAGCTAGCGCATGATGGTCATTTTGAAAAATCGATGGAAGTGCACTCATCGTGGGGTACTTTTGAGTGGTTAGTTAAAGATGCTCTTGAAATGGGTTATCGTTGTGGAATTGTTTCTAATTCCGACGGTCACAAAGGTAGGCCTGGCGCAAGTTATCCAGGGGCTTCGTTATTTGGCGCTGTGGGCGGTCTAACCTGTTTTTTAATGCCTGAATTAACTCGGCAGGCATTGCTCGATTGTATGCGTAAGCGAAGACATTACGCCACGACTGGCGGCCATGGCGGACGCATGATGATAGACGTGGCCGTGACTTTTGAACAGCAAGGCACACTTTATCATGATGATCCGAATCTAGGGCCCGCTGATGGCTTCGCAACAAGTTCTGCTATCATCGGTGATATAGTGCATTTGCCTGATGGGAACGCGGAACTTCTTGTGGATATTGTGGGCGCAGCTCCAATCGAACGGGTTGATATCTTTAATGGACTGGAGCATGTAGAAACCATCCGGCCCTATAATCAGGAAGAGCTTGGAAACCGTATTCGTGTGATTTGGGAGGGAGCAGAATATAGAGGTCGCTTTCGACAAGTAGTGTGGGATGGGGAAGCACAGTTTTCCGATAATCAGATTATCGATGCTTCCCCAATTAACTTTTTCAATCGTGATAAGGTTCTCACCCGGCTAGGCACGACCGGTTTGCAATGGAGGGCATTGACTACCGGCAACCTTGGGGGCTTCGATGTTTGGGTTGAGGACCCGTACGGGGGCACCCTTAAGCTTGAAACACCATTGGTTAAATGTGGTATTCCGTTGGAAGAAATTGGCTTGGAAGACGAAGTGTTTGATGAGAGCGGTGTGCTACCTAGATTTTTGAAAGTCTTTCGCATGCCTGACGAAAACCAATATACTTCAATTAAATTTTCCCGGGATCTCAAACTTAAAAATAGAGGTGATAACGGTATTTTTATTCGTTTAACACAGGAAGATGGTACGCTAGCTTGGACGAGCCCGATCTATATTTACAGGTAAAAAAATCACTATACTGTTACGTTTGTGTATTCGCGCGGAGTGCGTGAGCCGTTTGCTGCTATTTCACGCTAAGAAAAACGTGAGTGGGGTAAAAAGCCGAGTTAGATAACAGCTTAACTAACCGCACTAACTTCACTTNTTGCTGCTATGAACCGTTGTCGCCCACTGNTTCGTATCGGTTGAGCCTGTTACTTGCAATTGACTGTCTGCGGCAGATCTGTATCCTTCAAATTCAAGAGGGACCTCTATGATAGTCGTCTTGTCAGCTTTCAAAGCTCGCTCTATTGCTGGCGCTAAATGCCCCATGTCATGAACCTGTTCGCCGTAGAAGCCAAATGCGTGAG
Source organism: Rhodospirillaceae bacterium (assembly GCA_002711555.1). Next base: position 51,021 of record PARQ01000010.1, read on the forward strand.
CTAAAGTTACGTAGTCCGGATTACTCAGTTTGGTGCCAATATTACGATTGTACCTTGCATCTTGACGTTGACGAATAATCGAATAACCACCGTTGTTAAAGACAACTATGGGCATAGCGATATTATATTGTTGAAGCGTTGCTAGTTCACCGCAACCAAATATAAAGCCGCCGTCGCCACAAAACCCGATAACTGTGCGCTCTGGGAAGGCTGCTTTAGCTCCCACGGCTGCATGAAAAGCGTAGCCCATCGAACCGAATGTATTGGCAAATAAAAATTGACCCGGCTGATAACACTGAAAACCAAACCTTGTCCAATGACCCATTATCGATTGCGATGCGACAATTGCGTCTCGCGGTAAGATTTTACGAATTTCTTCCATCGCATGGAAAATTTCTGGTTGTTTAGTTTTCATTTCCTCAATAGCTGCAGCCTTAAGTTTTTGTATTTCAGTTGTACGATCAGCAGCTTTCGGAAACTTGCTTTCATCCAATGAGTTCATGAGTTCTTGGAGTATGATTTTTGCGTCGCCCTCAACCGTTGCTGTAGGTGTGTAGTTTCGGCCAAATTCTTCCGGGTCTATATCACAATGTACGATTTCACTGGGTATCGGAAGTGTCCATTGTTTGGTTGCGCGCTGAGAAAACCGCGTTCCAAACGCTAAAAGTAAGTCACTTTTCGCTAGGACTTTCTCTTGAAGGGTGACGCTCATGGATAGCAGGTTACCAAGTGCCAATTCATGATCTTCTGGAAGGACGCCTTTTGATCCATTCGTACAAAAAACAGGAGCTTGTAAGCGTTCGGCTATTTCTCTCAGTTCGGTAGATGCTTTTGCCTTAACCACGCCGCCGCCGGCCCAGATTGCCGGGCGTTTAGCATTTCTGATAAGTTGAATTGCGTTGCTAATCTCGGTTTTTCGCAAAGAAGGAGGTGTGACTTTTGCTTTAGGCAATATCTTGAAGTCAGTCTCTCCGTTTAAAAAATCAGTTGGAATATCAAGAAATACTGGGCGCGGTCGGCCTGTGCGCATTCGTCGATAAGCTTCATTTATGGCTTCAGGGATTTCTTCAATTCTGGTTACGCTGTGTTGCCAAGAGGAGACGGGAACAAACATTTTCCCTTGGTTTGGGCCATCATGGTAAAACCCTTTATTTTTACCAACGTATTCACTGAGAATCTGAGTTGAAATATGTAAAACAGGCCACGATTCATTATAAGCCTCACCCATTGCGCAAACCACTCCCGCTGCGCCAGGGCCAGCCGTCGTTAACACTACGCCGGGGTTCTGGGAAACTCTTGTGTAGGCGTCTGCCATATGCCCTGCGCCATCTTCACTTCTTGGTGTGATTAGTTTGATTGGACTGTCATAAAGGGCATCATATGTTGGCATAAGGTGACTGCCAAGAACACCGAAAACTACCCGGGCACCTTCTTCTTCGAGGCATCTTACTACCGCTTCACCGCCGGACATTATGGCCATGGGTAAATTTCCCAAAATTTCTGCCTTTATACCGACCTACTATGATCTTATAAGTGAAACGTAGCAACTTGTTTTGGAATTGGCATTTTGGATATAGCGACACATCTAGAGTTGGCGCGGCAATGGGAAGCAACGTTAGAGAAACTCTCTCCGGAGGAAGACCATATTGCAATTATAGAAATTTGTATGATGTTAGGGACGACCCTGCTTAACACAATTTTTCATAAACGTGGAATACGTGAAGAAAAATTTGATCAAAATCATACCACACGGCCCCCAGTCCCGAAAGAATCTGAGGAGCTGATTACGCCTGATGTGCGCGCTATAATGAAAGAGTTACACTATATTGAGCGCATGCGTGGTTTGCACTGCCGAGGTATAACAGGAAAGCTTCGCGACCCTCGCGATTTGCCTGAATGGGATCCTGCAGTAACTGGAGCCTGCCTCTCAAAAATTAAAACAATCAAAAATTTTACCCAAAACGTAATGGCGGAATGAGAATGGCCTATGAGAATTTCTGCACATATCCAACTAGCGAATAGTTGGCAAAGCGCCCTCGCGAAGCTGGACCCAGAAGTTGATTACCTTGCGTATTTGGAATTTTCTATGATGCTGGGCACGACCTTAATGAATGCGGTTTTGCATAAACGCGGTATTTCAGACGAGTCCTTCGATCAGAACCATACCAATAGACCTCCAATTTCTGACGAGATGGCCGCACAAATTACGCCTGATGTTGCTGAAATGATGAGCCTTATGTCCTACATTGAACGCGCTCGTAATTTGCATTGCCGCGCGATTGGCGAGGACCGTGGAGCACCCCGTGTCTTGCCAAAATGGGACCCTAAGGTGGTTACTGAGTGTGCTGCTAAGATCGAGGCAATTCAGGTATTTGCGGAATCAGTTATTGTAGAATAATAATTCATTTTGGGAATATCTCTGATGATAAACTCTGAGAAGCACGGNTCGGTATTAATTCTGACCATTAATCGTCCTTATGCGGGTAATTCAATTAATGCGGAAACAGCTAGAGAATTGGAAATAGCTGTCGGAGCTGCAGCAAAAGACAACGATTTGCGGGCTGTAATAATCACCGGTTATGGACAGAAATATTTTTGTGCAGGTGGAGATATCAAGGAATATCGTGACGTTACTAACCGGAATGACCTTGATAAAGTGATGGGGCATGTGCGGCGGGCTTTGATAAATCTCGAAACACTAAATATTCCTACAATTGCTGCTATTAACGGTTTCTGTTTAGGGGGAGGTCTTGAACTAACCCTTGCAGCTGACATTCGAATATCGTCTTCGAAGGCAAAATTTGCTTTACCACAATCTCGGCTTGGCATCATCCCAGGTTGGCATGGCATCGAGAGGTTAGTGCGCTTAATCGGTAGGGGTCGAACAACAATGTTGGCTGCGGGGGGTCAATTATTTGATGCATATGAGGCAGAACGATTAGGTTTAGTTGATGAAATAGTAACGGATCAATTAGTACTTGAGCGTGCAGAGCAAATTGCATCTGAATTTGATCATGCCGCACCTCTTGCTTTACACGGTATAAAGAAAGTAGTCAGGCAAGTTGCAAATACTCCAGAGTCTTCTTCAGAAGAGGTTTTCGCAGATTTGTGGTTTAGCGAGGACCATCGTGAGGCTGAGGATGCTTTCGCCGAAAAACGAAGTGCAATATTCAAGGGCCGCTGAGTATAAGGCAACAGGGTCTGTGAAGTATGCGCATCCCACTGGCATTTAGAACGCAAATGGTCGTTCCATAGGGTTGTTGATATGGATCTATCATTGAGACAATGGGCTCAAAATTTTTTAAAAGAAAGAGATGCGTTCGTTTCCAAGAAGTCGCAAAGTATATCTGCCCAGCCCTGCCAATCGATTGCGGGTGCACGGTGGCCGTTGTGACTCTCGAGCTCCAAGAAAGTGGCGTTGACGCCTGCATCCTGAAACAATTGCATGGTTTTCGGCGCGATTGATGGTGGAAAAAGATTGTCTGAACTAGATAACACATAAAGTAAGGGTGCTTTGCAGTTGGATATCTGCGGACGTGCGTCAAATTCTATTGCTGCTTTACGAAGTACAATTAGAGAGTTGGGATCAAATTCTTCAGCCCATGGTTTTGCCAATCTGACTAACTCTTCTTCAATAACACTAGGATCTTTNCCGATTGTCTCGCGTATTTTGTTATCGTAGCCGTATTTCCGGAGAGTCTCCACTCGGATACGAACCATTTCACGCTGTACTTCGCTATCTTTGCCCTTACTATAGCATTGACCGTCGAACCAGTCATCGCATTTAGCAAACCGATCGGTAAGTGCGTTGACTGTGGATTGATCACCTCGCCCAACAACCGAGCTTACTGCCGCAACTACGGCACGCACTTTTCCTGGATGTTCGGTGGCCCATTCAAAAGCTAAGTGTCCGCCAAATGAATTTCCAATTACAGCCGCTAGTTGCTTGATCCCTAGATAATTCAGAAGTTCAATTTGGCTGTTTACCATGTCGCCCACGGTAATGTCCGGGAAATCTAATGCGTATGGCTTCAATGTTGAGGGATTAATGCTCGCTGGCCCAGTACTCCCGTATGAGGAGCCAAGCATATTTGCGGCAACGACATAATATTTCTTTGTATCAATGCTTTTGCCAGGGCCTATTAAGTTGGAAAACCAACCGTCTTTGCCACCAGCGTGGTGGTGATTGGTATAGCCATGGCATACCAATATTGCATTGTTCCGTTCCGGATTGAGCGTGCCCCAATNTTCGTATGCTAGTTTGAGTATAGGAAGAATTTTACCCTTTTGAAGTTGAAAATGTTCGGTTTTAAAAATCTCGGAAGTGGATGAAAGCATTTTCTCTCAGTATTCTNTAATTTTTGCCCGGCGTTTTTGGATATGCCGGGGTAAATAGCCTACACCTAATACCTTTTAATGTTTTAGCACTAATGATTATTCGCAAAAGTAAGGGGGTGTTAAAACGCATATGCAACACCACCGCCTGCTCTAGGGTCGGCTCCGCCACGTACTTGGCCATTTTCATCAATGCCAATGATATGTGCCATTGACATATCCATAGCAAAACTTTCTGGTTTGTGAATCACAGAATGGCCCATCTTTTCAAGCTGCGAAATTACAAATGTCGGAACGGTCGCTTCTGCGTGTATGCCATTACCCTCACAATGGATACGAGGCACCGTTACTGCCTCTACCGGAGACATATTGAAATCTATAACATTTATAATCGATTGAAGAACTGCACTAATGATTACGCTGCCTCCTGGAGCACCCGCAATTAGAATAGGCCTCCCATTTTTAAATATCATTGTTGGCACCATACCTGTGGTTCTCGCTTTTCCTGGCGCAATTGAATTTCTATTTCCCGGCATGGGGTCGAATAACTTCATGGAATTGTTATAGGTGAAGCCTAAGCCCGGTGTTGTAACACCAGAACTGGTGCCAAGCGTATGAGTAACAGCAACTGCATTTCCATCTGCGTCATAAACGCAGAGATGAGTTGTGCAAGATGGTGGTTCTTCCATGCCTGTTTGAGGGTTAACCCCATTTTTTAACTCTTCTACCCATTGCTTTGCACGTTTTTTTGAAATTAGCATGTCGGTAGGTGTTGCCGTGAATATTGGATCACCAAGGTGGTTATTGCGATCATGATGTGCCGCGGCCATAGCTCTTGCGATAAAATCTAAATGATGAGCGCTAGTATGGGGGTAATTAGCAAGCGGAATGTGATCAAGGATATGGAGCATTTCTATAATGGTTGCACCGCTTCCTGGCGGAGGATTGGACCGAACAGTAAGTCCTCTATAGGTTCCCGTAAGTGGCTCACACACAGATGGTGAGTAACCTTCGAGATCATTACGGGTAACAAAAGAACCATTTTTCTCTAGATCATCGGCAATAACCTTGGCCAAGTCCCCTGAATAAAAATCCTTGTATCCTGCTTCTGCTAACCTCGTTAAGGTATTGGCATAATCGGGCTGNTTAAAAAGCTCACCTTCATTATAAAGACGCCCTTCCGGATGAAGATACACGCGGGCACATTCATCTGTCGCTTTTATTCGGGTGGTGCCGTCTGGAATTCCTTCCATTCGGTAGCGGGTCCACACCCGCCTCGTATAGGGTGTCATTACAAGTCCATTGCGGGCGTAGTCTATGGCGGGCTGAAGGAGCTCAGCCCAAGGGCGAGAACATAATTTTTTATGAAAGACACCAAACCCTGCTGGAGTCCCCGGCGTCATGATGGCTGTATAACCAAGTTCAGATCGAAAATCATCAAATAGTGAATAGCCAGATACTTCTGTACGGCCTTTAACATCTTTCATCCACATATCCGAAGTTACATTAGCTCCCGCGGTAGAGTGAAAATCAATCATCCCGCTTTGGCCTGTGGCGGCACTGAAATACTGTAATGTCCCCATCCCACCAATACCGCACATAAACGGGTCACAAATCATTTGGGCAAATGCGGCCGCAAGTGCNGCATCGAATGCCGTTCCNCCATCACTCAAAACCGTTGCTCCCACGTCAGCAGCTCGCGGTTGAGGGCACACAACAACACCTTTCATAAAAACCTCCTAATCAGATTCTTATTGTCACACTGGATGGTGAAGTAACCAATAGTAAGGTAATATTATAGAAATAAATGTTCTGGGAGTAGCGCTGTATGTCTGACGAAGTACACTTTCTATCCATAGGTGAAGCCAGCCGGTTAATTGAGGAGAAGAAATTATCGCCTGTCGAATACGTGAACGCGCTTCTGGCGCGAATCGAGAGTCTTAACCCTATTTTGGACGCCTTTATTCTTGTGACCGGTGATCAGGCGAGAGCGGCAGCAAAAAAGGCTGAAACAGAAATCACCGCAGGTCGATATAAAGGTCCGCTCCACGGTATTCCATTTGCGCTCAAAGATATTTACGAGACAAAGGGAATTCGAACAACAGCTCACTCCAAAATACTTATCAATAACGTGCCTGCTAAAGATGCTACTTCCGTAGCCAACTTAAAACAAGCGGGCGGTATTTTGCTTGGTAAATTGGCGACACACGAATTTGCACATGGTGGTCCTTCATTGGATTTACCCTGGCCGCCCGCACGCAACCCTTGGGATCTCACTCGGTTTACTGGCGGATCCTCAACTGGATCGGGATGTGGTGTGGCGGCTGGACTGTTCCCGCTTGCCACCGGTTCGGATACCGGTGGATCAATAAGAGGACCCGCAGGGCTTTGTGGCATAGTCGGTTTAAAACCAACATATGGATTAATAAGCCGGTCAGGCATTATACCAAATTCTTATTCTTATGATCACGCTGGACCGATGGCATGGAATGTTGAGGACGCAGCTATTGGACTTCAGGCAATGGTTAGTTACGATCCGGTGGGGGATCCAGCTAGTGTAAAAATAGGCTACCCAGATTACCGTGCAGCACTGACTGGCGACATAAAAGGTTTGAGAGTTGGTGTGATAAGGCAGTTTTACGAGGAAGAAAATAAATTTCCGGAAGCAGTAATTAAATCAATGGACGAGAGCATTGCTGTTTTTGAAAGTTTAGGCGCCAATGTATCTGACGTGCGTGTAAGGCCGTTACAAGAATATCGTATTACGAAACTGATAATGGGCGAATCCGAGATATTCTCTGTCAATTATCCGGATTTAATAAAGCGGCCTGGTGACTTCGGACATGATTTTCGAAGTCGTACTATTCCTGCTTGTCTTATTTCGGGAGTTGACTACATGCAGGCAAGCCGGCTACGGCGAGTCATGATGGCTGAGATGGAAGACATTTATAAAAAATATGATGTCTTGATTACTGCGGGCCAAGGTCCGGCACCCGAGTTTCCAGCTTATAGATCTATTAGCAATTGGACTGGAGGAAAGGCCTCTGTGCAATTCAACGTTGTTTGTGGTCCTTCTATTTCGATATGCAATGGTTTTGACCCCAGCGGTTTGCCAGTGTCTCTAATGATTTCAGGTCGTCCATTTGCAGAAACTACTGTGCTCAATGCTGCTTATGCCTTTGAGAAATCCACATCCTGGCGCAACACACGTCCTCAGCTCCAACCGGGCATGGAAAAACCACCGACAGGCGTAATACCAGTAAAGCCCGATGTTTCGTCTGTTGGTGAACAAACGAAAATCCGTGCCGCCGCGGCAGTGGAAAGTGCAGGACTAAAGCTAGATGATTTAATGATGGACGAAGTTTACGAGGCGGCGCCTTACATTTATGATATGTCAGAACGGTTGCGAAAAGATTTAACACGTGATGCTGAACCAGCATCAATCATGGTAGCGCTACCAGAAAATGAATAAGGAAAAATCGAATGACTGAAGCCTATCAACTGACTGCAACTGAGGGCCTCAAGGAAATTGAGGCAGGACACCTAACCGCAGAAGCATGGATGGGGAGCTGCCTGGANAGAATTGCTGACCGCGAAGGAGAGGTTCTCGCTTGGGAGTATATCGATCGCGAGGGCGCATTGGAGAAAGCCCGTAGAGTTGATAAATTAGGATCAGNAAGTCTAGCTGCAGGTGTACCTTTTGGCGCCAAAGATATTATAGACACACACGACATGCCAACTAGTTATGGCTCACAAATACATCAGGGTTTCCAGCCCGGCCGCGATGCTGGCTGCATAGCGATAACTCGTGCAGCGGGAGCTATACTCGTTGGAAAAACGGTAACTACTGAATTTGGCCACCGCTTCCCCGGCAAAACCAGAAATCCTTTTAACTCGGCNTTTACACCTGGCGGCTCTTCTTCCGGCTCTGCTGCTGCAGTGGGGGACAGAATGGTNCCGATGGCCTTCGGAACACAGACGGGCGGCTCAGTTATAAGACCAGCAGCTTATTGTGGAACCGTTGGGTACAAGCCCACATTTCAGGATATCAATCGTAACGGCGTGTTGCCCAATTCGCCAAGCTTTGACACCGTAGGAATAATAGCTCGATCCGTTGATGACCTTGCCCTTTTTAGGTCGGTGGTTTTAGAGGAGGGATTACATCCGGTTTTGCCGGCAGACGTAAATAATCTGAAGTTGGCTTTTTACCCAACGTCAAATTGGGAAAACGCCGATACATCGACTCAAGAAATGCTCGAAAGCGCTTCGGCCGCTCTAAAAGATGCNGGTGCCAATGTAACGGAACTGACGTTACCATCAGAGAATGATTTTGATCGGCTACACAAAACTATAGCTGGTTGGGAATTTGCCCGAACTGTGGCATGGGAGCGGTTGAATCGGCATGATCAGCTTAGTGATGATTTGCGCGATGGTCGTATGCAGAATGGAGTAGACACGTCCTATGATCAATACCGCNAGGCAACTACGGACCTCGAAGCTCTCAAACTCAAGGTGGATGCAATACTTGCTGGCTATGATGCAGTTTTTTGTCCCTCTGCACCAGGTGAGGCGCTCAAAGGCCATGCCTATACTGGCAGCGCTATCTTCAATGGGTTGTGGACTATGCTAGGTGTTCCAGCTGTAACCCTTCCAGTTCAGTCAGGTCCTCAGGGTCTTCCGATGGGAATACAACTCGTTTCTGCCCGAAATAGCGATCGAAAATTATTCGATGTCGCGCAATCTATATTTCTNAGACTAAAAAATGTTTGATTGGTTTCGTTTTAAACGCTTGAACAACACAATACCTTTTCGAANCCATATTTTAATGTTTGTTGTGCACGGCTCACCTTAAGTTAGTGGAAAATAGAATTCTGGCATTGATTGCCGATACCAAGAAAATCAATGCNGGTTGTTGAAATTAAAAGCCTGGGCCACGGGCATCAATGGGCCAAATGTCCTCGACCTTGTTTTTCCTTATGCAAACAACCCAGTCATGAAGATTAAAAGTTGGATCTACATGGCCTGGTATGAGCTTTAATTTTTGACCGATGTTAAGTGCTTTTGCATTATGCCCAACCTCCAATGCGGTATGCTCGTCGGACTGCCCTGTCACCTCTATACCATCAAGGTCGGATACAGTGGCTAATCCTGAGTCCATGCTATGTCCCTTATGCCCAATATCAAGAAATGCCTGACCAGAGCGAGGGTTGCTTATTACGCTCGACCACAAAAAGAGTGAATGTGAAAAGATTGTAAAGGGATTCCCATCATCACCTTTAATTTTGGCATAGTCTCCATCCATGAATGCATAAGAGCCAGCTTGTACCTCTGTGTAAATGCCACTGTCCCGTTCAAAAGTGAAAGTGCCCGTGCCGGCACCTGTTACCCATTTTCTATCGAGACCTGCGGCAGCAAGAGAAGCTTTGCTACGTTTAACCTTTGCGATAGTGCTTGAAATTTTTGTTTGGCGATCGCTTGCNGAAACAAGGTGTTGCGCGCTACCATGGTAGGCCTGCAGGCCAGCAAAGCTTAAGCCGGGAGCCTTTTCAATCTCTGAAGCAAGCAAAGCGACTGGGTCGCCAGCATCCACGCCGCACCTATTTGCCCCAACATTTACTTCTATGAGTATTTTGAGCGTTATCCTATTGAAGGTTGCAGCTTCGCTTAGCAGCGGTATTGTCTCTTTGGAGTCACACAAAACTGCAATCTCATTTTTTCCCCCGATTGAGCACAGCCGTTGAAGTTTCACTGGGTCAACAATCTGGTTGGTAATCAAAATATTTTTGATGCCGGCTGCCGCCATCGTAACAGCTTCTGACACTTTCTGGCAGCATACACCAACGGCACCGGCGGAGATTTGTCGTTTAGCAATTTCGCTGCACTTATGGGCCTTAGTGTGGGCACGAAGTCTAACGCCCGAGCCTGCCAATGCATTCTCCATGGTAATTAGGTTCTTCTCAAAGATATCCATATCAAGCAATAGTGCCGGTGTCTCCACTTCGTTTAGATTAATGTTTGGTATTGCGGGTTGAAAGGAGGACATGTCGAAGCCTTTAAAAAGGTAAATCGCCGCTGATTTGTGTGCGGTGCATATAACGCCGTTTGGTATTATCGAAAGGATCACGACGGTGCATTGCGTTTCGATTATCCCATAATAACACGTCACCTTTCCGCCATTTGTGTTCCCATATGAATTGGCTTTGAGTGATATGGGACCAAATACGATCAAGTAGGAACTCGGAGTCAGAACGACTAAAACTTTCAATATAGGCGTTCGGGCGGCGCCCTAAAAAAAGCGATNGCCGACCAGTTTCAGGATGAGTTCTCACGATCGGGTGGTATGCCCCAGGGCTCTTAGTTACATCNTCAGGCTTAAACATTCCCTGGCGAATTTGACCGGCGCTATTGTGAGTGGCATCGTGTTTGATACGTTTGCCGGCTATAGTTTCTTTAAGGTCAGCGGGCAGCGCTTGGTATGCAAGTTCCATATTTAGAAACCCAGTGTTCCCACCTTCGTTAGGAACTTCGATCGCGTAAAGACAGCTGCCCATAGGTGGCGTAGGGTTATAGGACATATCTGTATGCCATTCGCATTCCAAATTTCCTAGAGAACCAACAGCAGAGCCGTTCTCTTCAATGTTTGAGACGATGAGCAATTCAGGGAACCCATCTACCATCATTTTTCCATCTTTATCCAANGGAGCTTCGTCTAGTACTCCGAAATTCTTACTAAAATTAACATACTGTTGATTCGTTAAGGATTGTGAGCGGAAAAGTAGAACAATGTATTTGTTCCAAGCGTTTTTAATTTCATTAATCGTTTCCGAATCTAATTCGGAGCTTAGGTCGACGTTTGATATTTCTGCGCCGAGCATTTCTGAGAGGGGCGTAATATCTATAAAATTTGCCATTCTCTATTAATATCCNAAATAGCCGCCTCAGAAAAGGCGGCTTGCTCATTTTGTTTTTATGAAATTATCAATCGACTTAAATCGTTACGCGGTAGTGGTTTGCATCAAATAAAAGCAATTCGGATATGCAGAATAGTANTAAAGGCGGGACTAGACTACAACCCANCTCATCAAGTCAAAAACTCTGGATCTTGTCCAGGTGTCGGTGTTCCCTGATATTTTCCCCGTGCCATAACAGCATCTCTTCCTCCTGCTGCTTCGACTTTGGCACATTGAGAAATATATGCCTGTTCATCAACGGATTCAGGATCGCAGATTGATCGTAAGTCCGCCTCCAACTGTTTGAGGGTGGTGTAGTGGTTTGGATCGTTGTGCAAACTGTTAAGTTCATCTGGGTCGTTTTCGAGGTCAAATAATTCTGGCTCATAAGATACATAATGAATGTATTTGTATCTTCCTTTTCGAACCATGAATGCTGATCGGTCGGCGGCNGCGGCATGGTATTCGGTAAAAGCTATCCTATTAACATCATTTTCTGCTTGCGCGAGGCTGAGCAACGAGCTTCCTGGAAGTCTATTGGACTTGCTTACTTCGAGTAAGCCTTGGGAATCTAAAATGGTTGGAGCAATATCAATTAGCGTGACGGGTGTGTCTGAAATTTTCCCTTCCGGTATTCCTGGCCCCGAAAGGATCATTGGTATGAAGGATGCTTCCTCATACATATTCGACTTCTGCCAAAGGCGCCGTGTGCCAAGATTCTCGCCATGGTCAGATGTGTAAATGATAATCGTGTTGTCGCGCAGGCCCGTCTCTTCAAGGGCTTTGACCACTCTACCTATATTTCTATCGAGGTAGGATATAGATCCATAGTAGGATCTCATGAGAACAGGCAATGAGTCCTCTGTAACAAAATCATCAAAATTACGCTGCGATTGGCCTAACTGTATCCAGGGGTGGTACTCCACATCTGGGTCGCGAAGCTTTGGCTCAGGCATCTCCATTTTGCTGTAAAGATCGTAGAATTCTGCTGGTGCCTTATAAGGGGGGTGAGGGCATACAAAGGACACAAATGCACAAAATGGGTCAGTATTCGGATCCGCGGATCTAGCACGAAGCCATTCACAAGCTCGGGTTGCTATGTCGTTGTCATATTGCTGGTAAGAAGTTTGGCCGGCTCCTATATCGGTCATAGTTTTGCTTTGTGTCATAGGTGGGGTCATTGGTCGTTTGATGCAGCTTCGGGCGTCACCTTTGCCTTCAACCACGTGCATCGGAATGATCTGTTCCTCAAATCCCGTGTCATCCGTTTCATTACGAAAATGNAGCTTACCTATTGATGTGGCGGAAGAACCATTCTCTTTAAGCATGTGGTGCCATGCTTTTACCCGGCCCTCGTAGGGATGCCCATTGTCCCAGTATTCTGTTTGATGAACATATCTTCCGGTAGCTATAGCAGCGCGAGCTGGAACGCAAATTGCCGAGTCCGTATAAGAATTGGTAAAACGGGTTCCTGAGGTAGCAAGATAATCAATATTTGGGGTTTGAACGAAATCGTGTCCATAACAACCAGATGCTTTTCCTTGGTGTTGATCGGACATGATAAATAATACGTTAATCTTTTCCATTACAAAATCTCCAAAATATTTTTTATTGGATATATTCTGCTTTTTCTCCTGGCGCTGGTGTTCCCTGAAACGAACCTTTGGCAAGGACGGCCTCGCGCCCTCCCGCTGCATTTACCAGAGCAGCCTGTGACTTCTGTGCAGCTTCATTCACGGCTTGTGGGTCAACCCTCGCATAAAGTTCCTTTTTTAGATCCGTTAAAATATGGGAAAAATCGGGGTTATTAACCACATTTTCCTCCTCTTCCGGATCATTAACCTGATCAAAAAGTTCCGGTTCGTAATCTACATAATGAATGTATTTGAAGTTACCTTTTCGAATCATGAATGCGGCAGTGTCGGCCCCCGTCGCGTGATATTCGCTGAATGCAACCCGTTCTAAATCATCACCCGCAGTGGCTATCTTGCATAACGAGCGTGTCTCACCCATTGAGATATTGGGAAGTCCCAATGCGTCGAGAATTGTTGCAGCTCCGTCGGCTAATGTAACGGGTGTGTTTACGACTTTGCCAGATGGTATTCCGGGCCCCGACAGTATCATTGGAATGGCAGCAGCCTCCTCATACATGTTTGACTTACCCCAAAGACGCCGCGTTGCAAGATTTTCGCCATGATCTGCTGTGTACACAATCAAAGTGTCATCACGAAGCCCCGCTTGTTCAAGTGCTAAAAGTACTTTGCTGATGTTGGAATCTAGATAGGAGCACAGCCCGTAGTACGAGGCCATGGCAACTTTACGGCTCTCTTCAGTGAAAAAATCGTCGTGGCATTGCACTTTCTGAAATTTATCAATCCAAGGATGAAGAGGATAATCTGGATCGTTTCCTTTCGGATGGGGAAGCATATCGTGGGGGTAAAGGTCATAGAAATCTTGCGGTGCAATTAGGGGAAAATGCGGACAAACAAATGAACAAAATAGAGCCCATGGTTTATCTGTAAGGCGTGTAGCTTCGGTCTCAAGCCATCCTACAGTTTTTTCCATTATCGACTTGTCGTATTGAATGTAGCCGGAGTCGCCTGGGCCGATGTTCGTTGCAAGTTTGCTTTTCGTAATTGGAGGAGCCAAAGGCTGTTTTACACTGCCACCAACACTTCCCTTTCCGTCCACGATATGTAATGGCACAATTTGTTCATTGAATCCTGTTGGGTCTTCTTCGCTGCGATAGTGCAGTTTCCCGATAGATAGGCAATGCATACCTGCCTTCTGCAAAGCATGCCCCCATCCTTNAATGCGTCCCTCGTATGCATGGGCATTATCCCAATAACCTATATCGTGTACATATCGACCCGTGGCGAAGCTGGCCCGGGCAGGCACGCAAATTGGCGAATTGGTATACGCATTGGTAAAGCGCGTTCCGCTTGCGGCGAGCTTATCGATGGTGGGTGTTTTGACAAATGGATGCCCATAGCACCCACTCGCTTTTTGTTGATGCTCATCTGACATTATGAACAAAACATTTTTAGCCATTGATATATCCCCCTTGAAATTTTGATTATGTTAGCACGGCTCGGCCAGCTGTCAGGATAGATAATCGATAAATGAGCATGTTTTTTAAAATCGCCATACGCAACACTCAATGCTTGTCATCATATAAAGGCANTTGCCGGAAAATATGATGCAACAGGTAACCAGTTTTGGGCTTGCCAAGACNACGTCTAAAAAACCCNAAATAGTGATCAAAAATAGATTAGTTNGGCGATGTGAGACGATCGATATTTGAGAAATGTTTTTGACTTAATCTTCATAGTGTAAATAAAANCTATTAATTATNAAACGATTATGAATGAATGAGNAAANATTTCCTATTTTTCAAATATTAATTCGAAACCAACAGTATTACAGTCTTTGTATATATCCGGTTTACTTGTAGAAACGACAATTTTACTGAATAATTGTTTTGCCTTACATATTTTAACTATTTCGTAGCAGAGTGTTTCTTGTAAGTTGAAATGTCGATCTTTTACGAGAACCTCTATTTCTGATCTTAAAAAGTCATAATTTATTGTGTTTTCAATATTATCGTTGCGGTTAACGTCGGTATTTTCAAGATGCATTTCGATATTGATTATAACTGTCTGACGACGAGCCTTTTCAAAGTCGTGTATGCCTATGGATACGGGCACAGCATAGTCTTTGAGGAAAAACTTTGAGGCGGAAATGGGCATAACAAAATACTTTCGTAAGTTACGTTAGAAACGCGATGTCGCGAGGCAAATGTTGTAATTTTTGGCCCCCATCTAGAACAATGATTTCGCCGGTCATTGAAGGGCAGTCAAGTATAAGCTTTAACGCAGCGGCAATTTGTCCAGGAGTGCAACCTTGCTTTAGAGGGTTAGTTTTGTGCGCTTTGTTAAATCGGAATTTTGATTGCTTCCCGGACAAAAGTGTGATGCCAGGTGCAATACCATTCACTCTTATTTGAGGCGCCATAGCCATTGCTAATATTTCGGTCGCACCCTTAAGGGCAAATTTGCTGAGGGTATACGACATGTAATCCGGATTTGGTGCCATTACTTTGTTATCAAGGATATTTACTATGTTGCACGTTACGTTTTTAGGAATTCTTTTTGAAAAGGCTTGCGATAAAAGAAGTGGTGCGCGCACGTTGACTGCGTGATGTAGATCAAGCATTTCTCCGTTTAAACTATCAACATCATCATACTCGAAAATAGATGCATTGTTGATGAGGCAACTAAGTGGCCCAATTTTATCCTGGCATTGAATAATTAAGTTCTCCGGCCCTTCTGCTGCGGCGAGATTGGCATGGAATATACTAGCTTTACCGCCTTTTGAGATAATAGCATCTGCTACCTTCTCCGCTTGAGCTTGCGATGCGTTGTAATGAATACACACGTGCCACCCTTCGGCAGCCATTTCTTCTGCGAGAGCGGCGCCGATACGCTGGGCGGCCCCGGTGATGAGCATATTGTTGGTCATGGGAAGGGTTTTTTTCATAGTCAAATAATCGTATCTAGCCCCAGTTTATTAGCACACCAAAGCCCAGCAGAAAGCAAACGAGATTCGTTATTATGCGGGTCCACCAATTGTATCCCAATTGGCAGCCCATTCGGGCCATTGGTAACCGGCAAGTAGAGACAAGCTACGCCGAGAAAAGTCCAGCTTCTATTAAAAATTGAACTACCTGTGGATCCTATGCCTTTCGGCGCTTCACCGGGTGCGCCTGGAGTAAGTATAATTTGACCGTCTTTAAATATTTCAGATAAATTTTCTCGTGCATATTTGAGTAAACCCTCAGCTTCCCCTCGCTCCTCAGGAGTTGTCTCAAAGCCGCGTAGCATTAAATCCTGAAATTGTTTGCTCAACAAATCCTGGTGGTTTATCCACTCTTCCTTGAACTCCTGGCAAGCCTCTACTGCCATAACTACTCTCTGAGCTGCTTGGAGGTTATCATAGGGTTGAACAAAAGTATGATCACGAACCTGTGCGCCGGCAGACGAAAAAGTTTTGGCGCAATCTTCAATCAGCGTCTTGATACAGTCCTCTGCAGCATCCCATTGGCCAGTTCGATGCAAAAGCAAATTTGGCGCATTGTCTGTTATCAATTTTTCTACCTTCAATCCGGAGAGAGCGCTGGAGAGTATTCCAACATCCGAAATGCTACGAACCATCAGGCCGACTGTGTCCAAAATGGGAGCAAGAGGTTTGACCCCGGTTTTATCGTAGGAATTGTAAGCTGGCTTGTAACCGACTGTGCCGCAATAGGCATTTGGGCGAATTACCGAGCCGCCGGTTTGGGTGCCTAATGCACCTTGCACCATAAAGTCAGCCACTGCAGCCGCAGATCCTTGCGAGGAACCACCGGGGGTGTGAGCGGTATTAATGGGATTACGGGTTGGTCCTGGGTAGCTTGAGGCAAACTCCGTAGTTACTGTTTTACCCATGATTATTGCACCGGCTTGACGCAGTCTGGCGACACATGTTGCATCGACAGATGGCCTGTGATTTTTGTAAATGGGTGAGTTGTATTCAGTAGGCATATCCTTGGTGTCGATAATATCTTTCACCCCGATAGGTACTCCATGCAGCGGTCCACTAGGCTGTGCCCTATCTCGATCCCGTGCTTGATTCAGTGCAAGTTCAGGGTCGAAAAAGGCCCATGCTTTCACTGAATTCTCTCGCGCCTCAATTTGATCGATGCAAGACTGCACTAGTTCCTCTGATGAGAGACTTCCCGCTGCAATAGCCGAAGTTGCTTCACTCAATGACATTTTATTAGGAGATTTATCCACTGAAGTACCTTTTCTTTCATTCATGCTACATTGGAGTTAATTTGTAGCACGCGATTAAGAACGGAAACAGGAGGTAACGATCATGGAACGGGACATTTTCTCCTCTGACGTTGCATTCACACCTTACTGGTGGATGGCTGCTCCAAGACCTGAGCTCAATGTACGTGAATTGCCTCAAACAACCGATGTTGCTGTTGTTGGGGCCGGCTACGCAGGTCTGTCCGCAGCGCTCACGATTGCTCGTGGTGGGCGAAGTGTTGTTGTGTTAGAGGCGGGTCGTCCGGGAGAGGGAGCGAGTTCTCGTAATGGTGGAGCAATAGGAGCCACGCTCCGACACTCTCTCGCAAAATTAATTCAAATACATGGCTTAGAAACTGCACTACAGTTTTATCGTGAAGCACGGGAAGGGCGTGACTGGCTGAAGAATTTTGTTGTACAAGAGAAGATTGATTGTGACCTGCATCCCGTTGGCAGATTTATTGGTTGCCACAGAAAAAACGATTATGAGACCCTAGGCTATGACTTGGATTTGCAATCAAAACACCTCGGGGTTAAGGGCGAAATGGTTGCTGCTGGTGCGCAGCATAAATTTATTGGGTCAACTGCATATTTCGGAGGTCGTTTTTTAGCAGAGGATGGGAACCTTCATCCCGGGAGGCTGCATCAGGGCTTGTTGGATCTAGTTTGTGCAGAGGGTGTCCCCGTCGTTTCTCGTGCTCCAGTCGAAGAAATAATCCGTGAAACGAACGGCTTTAAACTTGTGTACAGATCTTCTGCTCTGCGAGCTCGGCAAATAGTAATCGCTACAAACGGATATACTGGCCGTGAGTCGCCTTGGTTGCGTCGTCGTGTTTTACCAATGCAGAGCCAAATAATTGCAACAGAGCCCTTAGGCTCTAACATTATGGCTGATTTAGTGCCTGGAAATCGCCAATTAGGAGACACTTGTCGGTTACATTACTATTATAGGGGATCACCTGATCATGATCGTATTTTGTTCGGTGGCAGGGCGGGAGCAGCGGAAATCAGAGACCGTCGGAGAAGTGGGCGAATGCTCTACAAGCGGTTGCTACGAATTTTTCCATCGCTTGAAGGAACGAAAATAACCCATAGTTGGGGTGGTTTTATCGCCTATACGTTGGACCACATGCTTCATATGGCACAAGATGAGGATATTTTTTATGTTGCTGGTTTTTGCGGCTCAGGTGTAGTGAACGCTAATTACTTGGGGCACAAAACCGGCCTCAAGGTTTTAGGAAAAAAAAATGGAAATACCATATTTGACAGTGAGCACCCTTCACATCCGATCTATTCGGGCAACCCCTGGTTCTTGGCACCAATGGTGGCACTTAAAAACCTGCAGGATCGTTTCCGAATTTAGAGACTGAATTATAGAAACATCAAGCAGGTCTATTTACAAAGGGGAAAAGGCAGATTCCGGACTATAAGTTCTCCTAAAGCCCACGAACCAGAGCTACTATATTTAATTCGGGTATGATCAAGTATTCCAATCCTTCAAAGCGCTAGCCTCTCTGCCGGAAACGCGTCCTCCGACAAAGCACTCGGTCAGATTACCGCCTGCCAGGTACAAGAAACCCCAGATGCCGCCGCACTCGCCTGCTGCATAAAGACGGGGTATTGGTTCATTAAAAGCGTTGCAAACTTGATATTTCTCATTGTGCCGCGGACCACCTTGAGTGTTGGAAACGACCGGCCAAATTTCTCCGAGGTAAAATGGGGGGCGCTCGATCTTAAGACGCGTTTTGGGTGGGCGGCCAAATTTATCCTCTAAGCCACAATCGGTAGCTGAATTATACTCCTCAATAGTTTTTTTCAAATTTACGGGATCACAGCCGATAAAACCCGCTAATTCTTCGATTGTGTTGGCCTTTTTAAGGATCCCGTTTTGTACCTCTTTGAGGTTGTCTTCGCTCCACTCATACGGCTCTATTGTGCTGTCATTATATATGGTAGCACCGAAACGATAACGCTCGCGACCATCTTCATCCGCAATCATAAAGCAGGGGACATAAGGAAATTCCATTCTGCCAGTATCATACACATCAAGGGCCCGGTGACCCGTATCCTGAGTGTAGGGCTGATATTCATTCATAAAACGATTGCCCTTTTTGTCAGCTAGAATCCATGCCATAGGAATTTCAGCTTCTTTCTTTGTTGGAACCCAGTCGGGATGGCGTTTCATGCGAATTCCAAAGGGATAACTTGGGTCAGGATGTCGGAAACCATAAGTGCCGTGGTAATGCCACATGTGCCAAAGATCGGCCCCTACATCTGTTGCCATTTTGATTCCATCGCCAGTATTTCCTTGATGGGCGGCGGAGAGGACCGGATTTATTTGCCAATACTGACGTTGCATGTCCGGTGCCGCCTCAAGGCCGCCACAGGCAAGAATAACACCCTTTTTACACTTTATTGATTTTTGGCCGTCTGGCCCGTCAATCCATAGGCCTTTTACCTCATTGGTATTCTGAGTAATTAATCGTAGAGCGGGGGTGTTCAGACGAACTTCAATGCCACGCGAATTGACATTATCATGAACAACCTTGAATAGTTTAGTTCCATTACGATGGGATCGAGCGTGTGGGTACACTTTGATGACGTCAACACCTGGAATATCATCTACTTCGACAAACCTCATTTGATCAAATCCTGTAAAAGGATAGTTTGCTCCCCGTCCTTCTATAGTTATGGTGCGTGCATTATTCACTTTACAGAGTTCTTCCAGGTAGTCATCAAGTAGCATCATCTCATCTACAAATGCCTCAATGATATGTCGTGATGTTGTGCCGTCATTCGTTTCGTAGAGATGTTCAACAACCGGATCTCGTTCTAAAGCTAGTCTCACCCCACCCCCAGCACAAATCGAAATGCCGCCTGGCATTGGCATCTTTTCAATCAGAAGTGTTTTTGCCCCCCCGTCACATGCGGCAATGGCAGCAGCACCGCCGGCATAGCCAAAGCCAACGACTACGACGTCGAATTCCTCATCAAAGCTATCCACATATTGTGGTGGAATGTTTGTTGACGCCATTTTCGATCCTCCCAAATTCAGAAAAGAGTTGTTTTTGTGTATCAGGTTTTATTTGTCAGTCCGTTTGATTTGCCCACGGGTTGGTCAGAACGTCCCTAGAGTGCATACAAGTATTTTTCATTTACACGATTACCCTATTTTAATGTTTCAAAGTTCATAGTGTCCAGAGGAGTACACTCTGTATCTTATTTGTTAGAGTAACATTTAAATCGAGCAAATTATGTTGTAAAATTTGAGGTAGCATAGGGTAGTAACAGTTTCTAGGATGCGAGGCCTAGTGGCCTACAGATACTTGCCTTCTCGACAGTCACATTCCATACTGCATTAAGGTAAGGAGGCTTACAGTTATGACAGAACCACTATACGTTTATTGGCAGCCAGGATGAACTAGTTGCCTGAGACTTAAAGAGTTTCTTACGGCCCGTGGGGTCGTCTACGAATCGGTAAATGTTCATGGCAATCCAGAAGGGATGGCTAGGCTCCAACGCATTGGTATAAAACGTATTCCTGCCATTTCGCGCGGCATGAGCTATGTTATGGGGCAAAAATTAAAAGACGTATGTGATTTCGTTGGAATTCCTCTTGGAGACATTCAAGAGTTTAGTGTAGATGAGCTGGCAGCCAAAATGGATATTATTTTGTTGGCAGCTATATCTTACATGGAAGAGATGAAGGACGAAGACCTGGAGCCTAAGCTCCCTAACCGGGATCGTAAAATTCGGCAACTTTGTTATCATATTTACCGAATTGTTGAAGCATTTTGCGAGCTTATGGATGGAGAAGCGGAAGAATATCACACGACTATTGCAGACATAGATCACCCTAAAGGCATCAATACAGGTGCTGATCTTGCAAATTATGGTCTCGCCGTGCTGAAGCGCTTTAAAGGCTGGCATTCGGCCTATTCAGGTGACGGTACCGAGCCTGCTAATGCTTATTGGGGTGACGTTACATTGAGGGAGCTTCTCGAACGGGTAACTTGGCACCCTGGGCAACACGTTCGGCAGCTTAAGATGTATCTAGAAAATAGAGGTAACCCGCCATCAAAACCTATTGATGAAAATGTATTCACCGGGTTGCCAATGCCGAAAAAAATCTGGGATGACGAACCAATGGGTGAGGATAACGAAACCATGCAAGCAGCACAGTAGGGAGCGCTAAAATAATGGTCTCGCAGAGATTTGTTGAGACTGCCTCCTAAATATCAAAATAAGTTGACTAATTTTAATTAGGCGTCGGCCTGACAAAATTTTGTTTAGATCCTAACCGGGAGTTTTTTATGAGCAACGTCGTAACACCTTCTGAGTTTCAGCAATCTAAAATTAAAAAATCTGTAACAGTTTCTCAACAGGTTGCAAAATTTGTTGAGGAGTTCTCTCTTACGAACGTGCCAAAAGAGATCATTAATTTAGCAAAACTTCATGTTTTAGATAGTTTTGGTATCGCGCTTGCGTCATCCACGAAAGATTACGGTCACAAGGCAGCAAGCGCTGGGCTGGACCTTGGTGGAGAAGGAGACTTTCCTGTGGTTGGGCTTGCACATCGTTTGCCGCTTCGTGATGCGGTGATGGTAAATGGGGTATTAGTGCACGGGCTTGATTTTGATGATACTCATACAACCGGTGTTATTCATATTTCAGGAAGTACTGTGCCCACTGCATTTATTTTAGCGATGGCGAATGCAAAAACTGGTTACGAGGCATTGGAAGCATACTTGATAGGTGTTGAGACTGGATCACGCTTCGCAAAGGCGGCTGCTGGAGGTATTCATGCGAATGGTTTTCATACAACTGGAATAATAGGTGCGTATGGCTGTGCGATGGTTGCCGGCAAACTTTGCGATCTTACTGCTAGTCAACTAACTCATGCTCAGGGCCTTGTAGGGAGCTTTGGTGGACCCACTCGTGCTTATCATGCGAATGGTGCTTGGGCAAAGCGCATGCATACTGGGATTGCGGCGGTTAACGGCATTAATGCTGCTATGTGGGCGCGCCACGGTTTCACCGGACCGGAAACCATCTATGAATATGAGCAAGGTCTTTATGGATGCTACGCGCATGGGCAGGAGATTGACCTAGACGTTGTGACAAATGGGCTTGGAAATGAATGGGAATTATCAAATGTTGCTTACAAACCATATCCCGCATGTCATTGGTTACACGCATTTATAGAAACTGGTATAAAGCTTCGGCAAGAGCATGAGTTGAAGCCTGACCAAATTGAG
The DNA here is from genome assembly GCA_002711555.1 of Rhodospirillaceae bacterium. The sequence continues at coordinate 73,416 of PARQ01000010.1, forward strand.
TCAATAATTGTACTAGCACACCCCAATCAAACCGCAGTTTGTACTCCTGAAGAGTCCAAGCGTCGCCCCCAGAGTTCTTACCAGGCACAATTCAGTGTGCACTATGCAACGGCAGCTGCAATTTGCCGGGGGCAATTTACATTGGCTGAAATAGAGCCAGACGCTTTCGGTGATCCCGAGATACTTAGTCTCTGCGACAAAATCCATTATAACACAACGACTGATACCCTATATCCCGATTATTTCTCGGGTACCGTCGTCGTTCGAACAAAAGATGGGCGCGAGCTGAAACATGCTCAGGAGCACAATCTTGGTACGGACGAAAACCCTATCAGCGAAGACCAGGTACTTGATAAATTTATGAAAAATGCGACTAGTGCGGTTTCAACTAGTCGGGCTGAGGAGATTCGCTCCATTATTTTAAGCATTGAAGACCAAGCTGACCTTGATGAATTTGACTCAGTAATCAGCTTATCATAATGACTCATCAGTAGCGTCTGGAAACTCCGGGGCTATCCTTCGTGTCTGGACTGAGAATTTTATAGGTGCACTGGCCGGTAGCAAGCAATTTTTTTGTTTCTTTCTCTAAAACATCCACTTTAGTGAACTGTAGTTTTTCAGTGTTTTGGGTGCGTTTCCCTTTAGCAATAATTGTTTCAACTTTACTATCATTAATGAAGCTAATATTCAGATTGACCGTCACTGAACGTCCGGGACCATCGGGAGACCAGTCACCACCAAGAAAGCCTGCGATATCTATCAGTGATGATAAAATTCCATCGTGAATAGAATTTTCTTGATCCCGATGCTCTGGTTTTACCTCAAGTTCCATCAAAACGTGTCCATCTCGCCACTCAACCACTTTGTAGTCGAGCACTTCGTGAAAAGTACCTCTGATGTCTTCGCGCTTATATATGGAGTTCAACATTCGTCTGATGTCTTTCCTTATTGATGAGAACGTGTAGGTGTTGCCTCTTAGCGTAGAAGTTTAAACACACCTTGGCCGTCGGCAATCACGATGCCGGTACCTGGAACGAAAATTTCTACGTTAGAAAATAACGTGCCTTTGGTTGCATGGGCACGGACGCCTCGTACATGCACTAAGCCGGCGCTTGTCCCTGAAATGAAGTTTATATTGAGGTTGATTGTCTTTGTTCTGCGTTCTCCCTTGGATGTCCAGTTTCCTGCCATTTTGCCAGCAACGTTTATAAGAGATGCTATTACTCCGCCATGTATGGACCGTCCTCTATTTCGGTGCTTTTTCTGAATAGGAATTGCTAACAGAGAATGTCCATCAATCCACTCAAGCACTTCGTAGCCAAGGACTTGATTGTAATTTGTAATGATTTTATTTCGATGTTCAGTTGTTTTAGTCATAGTACCAAAACACATCGCGTGAATTGCCGACTGCGTCAAGTCAATCTCTAGACATGTTTGACTGTGCGCAGTAACTAGAGGCATCGAAAGCAAGGGAGGGTTTTATGCCCAATAATTCAAGAGACGATGCACGTCGCGTTTTCTGGTTTAATGACAATAAGACACCAAACGTGTACGACGCTTTATCAAAGGTAGATGCCGTAAAGGCATATAAGCTTTATTTTGATACTCCTCCGGATGAAAATTGGAAAATAATGGAGACATGTCATGCCTACTGCATTACAGCAGCTCGTGACGAGGTACTTGATCAATACAAAGGTCATGGAGAGCTACTCGATCGGTGTACAAAACTATTAGTTCTGTCATCTTCTGGCGCTGGTTATGACCCTATTGATGTGGCAGCCTGTACCGACCGCGGTGTTTTGGTCGTTAATCAAGCTGGTGCCAATGCGGAGGCTGTTGCTGAGCATGCCGTTGGGATGATGCTGTCTCTTGCCAAAAATATTCCGCAAACCGACAAGTCGCTTCGTAGCGAGCGAGGTGTAGATCGTGAAACATTCAAAGGCTGGAATATGGAGGGCAAAACCGTTGGCATCGTAGGACTTGGTAATACTGGAAGTAGGGTGGCGCGCATATGTAAGAACGGTCTTAATATGCGTATTCTTGCTTACGACCCTTATATTACAACAGCTGCCTTTAAAGGGCACGGGGCTATCGAAACGGAGCTTGAGGAGTTACTAGCACAGTCAGATTTTATCTCAATAAATTGCCCTTTTAATTCTGAAACAAAAGATCTTATAAGCCGTGCTGAGTTGGCATTAATGCAACCCTCTGCGTTTCTTGTAAATTGCGCCCGTGGTGGTATTGCCAATGAGGCTGCAATGATAGAAGCATTAGAGGACAACCAAATTCGCGGTATAGGGCTTGACGTGTGGGATCAAGAGCCGCCTCCATTGGATCATCCGCTCCTCCAGTTTGATAATCTTATTGCCACTTATCACACAGCTGGTGTTACTTTTGAGTCTCGAGAAAATATGGCTTTTTGGAATGCTGACCAGGTCGTAAAGATCCTTAGCGGCGAGAAACCAGAGCGCTTAATAAATCCTGAGGCATGGGATAAATTTTGTGACCGGTACGAATTATTATTTGGTGTACGACCTTGCGATTAACGAGAATGTATTGATCAATTTGATTATCTGGAGTTTTTTTTCTATTTATAGCCCAATGCTTATTTGTTTTGAGTTAAGGAGTGTTTTTAATGGCCAATATCATTAGATCCGATGTCGACGTTGTTGTGGTAGGGGCGGGTAATGCGGCCTGTGCGTCGGCAGCGTCGGCGGTAGAAAATGGTTCCAGTGTGGTGATGATTGAGACTGCTCCGGAGGACATGCGAGGGGGAAATTCTGCTTTCACCGGCGGCGCCTTTCGTTTTTCGCATAATGGCGTGGATGATTTAATGGATTTATGTCCTAGTCTCGCGGATGAAGATCTTGAAAACATAGATTTCGGCACGTACACGCACGAACAGTACTATGACGATATCTTCCGCATGACACAGTATCGGGCTGACGGTGACATGTGTGAAATTTTAGTTACAAATTCTTACGAGACAGCTAAGTGGATGACCACTTATGGCGTAGACCTTATACCTGCTATGGGACGCCAGGCTTTTAAGGTAGATGGAAAATTTCGGTTTTGGGGGGGGTTAGCTTTACGCATCAATGGTGGTGGCGAACAATTAGTGAAAAATTGGCACGAACAAATGAGTAAGATTGGTGTCGATGTATTATATGAGTGCACAGCGATAGGGCTGCTCCATGACGAGGGTAAGGGCGTCCACGGTGTGCGTGTTCGTTATCAGGGGCAAGAACATGATATTGCAGCAAAGTCGGTTATTTTGGCATGTGGTAGTTTCGAGAGTAACGCAGAAATGAGAGCCCGCTATCTTGGGCCAGGATGGGATTTAGCAAAGGTTCGAGGCACAGCTTACAACAATGGAGCGGGACTTCAGATGGCACTTGATCTGGGAGCCATGCCTTATGGTCATTTTTCAGGTGCCCACGCAGTGGCATGGGATCTTAACGCACCTCCTTACGGGGATATAACTATTGGGGACCAATTTCAGAAACATAACGTACCTTTTGCCGTAGTGCTCAATTCGAAGGGCGAACGCTTTCGTGATGAAGGAGAAGATTTCCACTCTTACGTTTATGCACGTTACGGTGGTGAAATACTGAAGCAACCCGGAATGTGTGCGTTCCAAATCTTTGATGCCAAAGTACAGCATCTTCTCCGCTCAGAATACCGTTGTCGATTCTTAACCAAATATTCTGCTGATACCATTGAGGAACTAGCAGGTAAGATAGAAGGAATGGACGCAGCTCGAATGATCAAAACGATTGAAGAATTCAACGCAGCATGCCGTACGGATATTCCTTTTGATCCAAACGTTCATGATGGCAGATGTACCGAGGGGCTTCCTATCAACAAAAGTAACTGGGCTAATCCGATAGATGAACCGCCTTTTGACGCTTATGCTGTCACTGCGGGTGTTACATTTACTTTTGGTGGTGTTAAGGTTTCCAGCCGAACAGAGGTCGAGAGGGCTGACGGTTCTGCAATAAAAGGTTTATACGCAGCTGGTGAAATGGTCGGAGGACTATATTTTCATGGGTATGCATCCGGCACGGGATTGATGGCCGGGGCCACATTCGGACGCATCGCTGGTCGTGAGGCTGCTGTGCATGCAGGCACGTCAAATTAGTGTAAACATTTATAGTTGGGTGATTTGACGGTCTTGCCATGCTAATGCAACGCTTTCACATTTAGGCGTAATTATTGTTTTCCCTTGTTCTCGGGGTCGGTTACGCTTCAGCGTATTGTATAGCACTCCCCGTTTCCAAAAAATCTTCGATTTCATTTGTACTATAGCCATACTCAGAAAGTATTTGCTTAGAATGTTCTCCAAGATGTGGCGCATGAGCCTGAATTCCGTCTGTGAATGGTGGGTGGCCTGGTATGGTCGCCATAGGAATATTGCCAAGAGATTCGTGGTTGACCCAATTAATATAATCAGAAGCCTTTGTTTGGGGGTGGTTAAGAAAATCATCAAACGTAGCAGTGGGACTGTTAATTATATCAAGTTTGTCGAGTTCTTTTGTCCAGTAGGCATTTGATTTAGTGATTGTTGCTTCGGAGATGATCGCGGTCAATTCATCCACATTTGCTATTCGTTTATCCCACTCATTGAAACGGGGGTCCTGCTCTAACTCGGGCTTCCCTATAAGTTGGCATAAAGCGTGAAATTTATCCGGCTCTCTCGCACTTAAGTTTATTGAACCGTCGTTGGTGGGAAAGGTGCCCGTTGGTGCGCCTAATACCGTTATTTTTCCTTCTTGCTTCACATGTTCGATAATTTTTTGTCCCATAAAGGCGGCAGCAGCTTGCATCATGTTCATTTCGATTAACTTACCGCTGCCTTTTACGGCACGACGGTAAAGCGCCGTTGCGACGGCTTGATAAGCATAAAGCCCGGTGATCACATCCATGGCCGTCATACCGACTTTATGTGGGATACCGTCATTTCCTTTATTAAGTGTCATCCAGCCCGTAAAACTTTGCGCCACTACATCTGTTACTGGTTTGTCCTTATTAGGTCCCTTGGTCCCAAAGCCTGATATCGAGCAATAGACAACTTTTGGATTCGTTTTTTTTACCGTTTCGTAATCAAGTCCGAAACGGCCCATAACACCGGGTCGAAAGCTCTCTATAACTATATCTGATTGCGATACTAATCTTTTGCTAATTGCTAGTCCGTCTTTGGTTTTGAAATTTATGCATAGTGCTCGTTTGCCACGATTAAAATTTACATAACCGGCTGCCAAGTCGCCATACTTCTTCCCAGCTTGGCGAACCCAATCACCACGAGGGGGTTCAATTTTAATGACATTGGCCCCGTATTGTGCAAGCAAAAATGCGCAACTAGGCCCCGCAACGCCTTGTGATGCATCAAAGACGTTTAAGCCCTCCAGCGGCAGTTCTTTGCCTGTGTCCATTGTAGTTAGCCCCCGTACGGATGTGCCGGCAACTGTGTCATTATATGGCTTGACCAGACGCTGGGCTCGTGGACCGGATCAGCAGCGCGAAGGTTATCTTCACCAACCTGAGCCCAGTTAGTTACTCCCATGAGCCCAAATGCTATGCTTAATTCTTCTTCAAGGATTTCTAAAAGGCGGACGAGGCCATCTACACCTGCGGCCGCACATCCGATACATTGAAGCCGACCTATACCGACCATATCTGCACCTAACGCTTTAGCTTTTACAATATCCGTAGCACGCTGTATCCCGCCGTCCACAATAATCTTTGTCTTGCCCTTACACTCCGCGACCACCTCGGGAAGGACCTCAATGCTTCCCCTGCCATGATCAAGAGCCCGGCCCCCATGATTGGAGATATAGACGCCGTCTACTCCTTCTTCGCAAGCCCGGCCCGCATCATCAACGTCACCAATTCCTTTCAAAATTAATGGAATGTCCCATTTGTCTTTAAACCGCTTTACGTTATCCCATGTCCACTGCGCCTGCCAGGTATTCTCATCTGTTGTAACGTTAGATCGCCATTTCTTGAGGTAGCGATTAGCAAGATCGCGTTCGCGACGGCTGTAGGTCGCAGAGTCAACTGTAACTGCGAATGCATCATACCCTGCGTCAATAGCACGTTTAGCATGATCATCTACAAATTCATCTCCACCACGGACATAAAGTTGGAAAATCCTAGGATTATCAGCGGCCTGTGCTACAGCTTCTAAGCCTGGTGTGCAGCGAGAGCTCAGCATATCGAAGACATTGAAACGTTCAGCAGCTTGAGCTGTTACAACACCTCCTCCTTCTGCAAAAGTTTCAATTGAGCCTACTGGTGCAAGGATTAGGGGCAGCCGTATCTTCTTCCCCATGAATTCAACCGATGGATCGAATGTGCTGACATCTACCATGGCTCGCGGACGAAGCGCTAATTTGTCGTAGCCATGGCGATTACGTCTGAGTGTGGTTTCACTGTCAGAACCGCCTGCGAGGTAATCCCAAGTTCCTTGGCTGCAAGTTTTATGAGCGGCATGTATCAGTTCGTGGATTGTTGCGAAGCGGTAACTTAGGTCAGCGTGGTTCGCCATATCCGTGTCAGTAACTTGTTTTTTTTCTTGTTTGCTCATAAACATTCTCCTGGGTTTCGGTTTACTCGCCCTTAAATTCGGGATAGCGCTTTTCGAGAAAAGCATTAACAGCTTCGGAATGATCTTCACTGGCGCGCGCTAATGTCATATGTGACGATATTTGGTCAAGATGTGCTCTTATATCCATATTCATTCCCTGATACATAGCGCGTTTAATTAGACGAACTGAAATCGGAGCTTTTCGAGAAATTTTACGCGCAAGTTTGTAGGTTTCCTCCATCAAATCCTTTTTTGGATAAACATGATTTACTAATCCTATGCGAAGTGCCTCATCTGCGTCGATTAAATTGGCTGAAAAAGCCAATTCTAAAGCCATTGGCAAGCCTACGACACGCGGTAAAACCCAACAACCGCCGGCGCCAGGAACGAGGCCCATATTCACGTAGCTTTCGGCAAACCGTGCCTCATCTGATGCCAGTCGAAAGTCACAGTGGCAAGCAATATCGAGGCCTGCTCCTGTGGCAGGTCCGTTTATAGCTGCTATAATTGGTTTGTCGAAATCTACTAATAAGCGCGGAATCCTCTGAATGCCGTCATACAAACTATACTTTGCGATCATCGGGCTTTTCTTCTCAACCGCTTCCTTCATCGCTTTGATGTCCCCACCAGCGCAGAAAGAGTCGCCGTGCCCAGTTAAAACAACAACTTTAATTTCAGTATCGGCCTGTATTGCATTGAGCTGCTCCACCATTGCGTCAAGCATTTCTGGCGAAAGGGCATTACGCACATCGGGCCGATGAAGCGTCAAAGTGGCAATATTATCTTGGACCTTATATTGGAGGTGATCAGTCATTGATTTCCCCTGATTATGGTTACTGAATTTTAACCTGGATTAACTTGGAAATTGGAACTTGTCTAGTCGGCGAGAACGCGGTTTAGCCGGACCGTAACAACTTCGATGGCAATTTGTGTTTTTACCAGATAATTTTATGAAATTATTTTCATATAAAGATTAAATATGAATAAAATAATTGTCTCTAATAAAAATTAATAAATAGAATTAAAAATGTTTTATAACAATAAAAATCAAAAAATATTACATTTATTTATAATAGTGAATTTTATTGTACATTATTACTTGTAATTAAATTTATTGAGAAAGTTTAGGGTATTATGCTACTTTTAACGATTACTATTTATCTTGGCGAATAATATTTTTTATAGGTATGTCATGGCTTTACCAAAGAATGTGTTTATGTTTGGCAAATCAAAAGCCTTAGAACATAAAATCGATGAATTTCTCGATAGGTTATCCGAATCCGCCTTGTTGTTTGATTTAGCGATAAAGTCCTATCTTTCGGACGGCTATAGCGAAGATTTTGCTGCGAAGCGCAAGGACGTTAATGATAATGAGAGTGCAGCCGATGTATTGCGTCGTGAAATTGAATCGCAGCTTTATTCGCAAACTCTAATTCCTGAAAGTCGAGGAGATGTTTTAGGTCTTATCGAAACATTGGATGATGTGCTCAATCTCTGCGAAAGCTCACTTTGGGCCTTTGATATAGAGAAGCCAAAAATCCCCGATGAGCACCATGCTCTTTTTAAAGAACTTACCGAAATGGTTGTACAATCTGTGGAGGCGTTGGCCCGATCGTCGCGCGCTTTCTTTCGCGATTTTGATAGAGTCACCTACCACAATCACAAAGTAATGTTTTACGAAACCGAGGCCGACAAAGTTTCTACAAAATTAAAGCGGCAAATATTTGCATCCAAACTAGATCTAGCTCACAAAATGCACCTACGATACTTTGTCGAAAGTATCGATAATATCGCTGATTGGTCAGAGGATGTGGCGGATCGCCTTGCAATTTACGCTCTCAAGCGCTCGGTCTAACATACATTGGAAGTCAGCGTTCTCATATTTCTAACTAGTGGCCTATTCTTAGGATGGGCATTGGGTGCCAACGACGCAGCCAATGTATTTGGTACGGCTGTTGGGACTAGGATGGTGAGATTTTCCACGGCAGCCATTATCTGTTCAATTTTTATTATTGTAGGAGCTGTTTGGGGTGGTGCCGGTGCCGCCAGTACCCTTGGTAAGCTGGGTGCGGTAAATGCATTACCGGGCGCCTTCATGGCTGCTTTTTCTGCTGCGTTATCTGTTTATCTGATGACAAAAGCAGGTCTGCCGGTGTCTACCAGTCAAGCGATTGTCGGAGGCATCATAGGTTGGAACTTATTTAGTGGCACGCTCACTGATGCTACTACGCTAACAAAAATAATAAGCACATGGGTTCTGTGCCCACTTCTTGCTGCTATTTTTGGTGCAGCAATATTTAAAGTTACAGTCAAGGTAATGAGATTTGCCAAGATACATTTGATAAGGGTTGACGCCTATACCCGCTTAGGATTGATAATAGCTGGGGCATTTGGGTCATACAGCCTAGGGGCAAATAACATTGCCAATGTCATGGGGGTCTTCGTCTCCTCATCACCATTCGATGATGTATCCATCGGCGGCTTTTTTACTTTATCCTCAATGCAGCAGTTATTTTTGATAGGTGCCATCGCTATAGCGGTTGGCGTTTTTACATATTCAAAGCGGGTAATGATGACCGTTGGGAACGACTTACTCCCTCTATCACCTGTGGGCGCATGGGTTGCTGTGGTCTCGCATTCTATTGTTCTTTTTTTATTCGCTTCGGAAGGTTTAAAGTATGCATTAGAGAGCAGTGGGCTGCCGTCTATACCGTTGGTGCCTGTGTCTAGTTCACAGGCTGTCGTTGGAGCGGTTTTAGGTATCGCACTTGTTCAAGGCGGACGGGGGTTTAGGTGGAGAGTTTTTGGTTCGATAAGTTTGGGCTGGATTGTGACACCCGTTATCGCGTGCGCAATCTGTTTTGTAGGCCTTTTCTTTTTACAGAATGTCTTCAATCAACAAACCTTTCGTGATGTACCTTATTTTCTTAGTAATGATGTTCTTGATCGAGTTGCACAGGCAGGAGTGTCAGAATCGGCGCTAGGGCCAATCAAAGGCGAGCGATATGATAATGCGGTAGCGTTGGATCAAGCCTTGAGAAAAATTGGAAAATACAGCGCTCGAGATCGAGAGAAAATAATGGAGTTTTCTCGACGCGACCCAATTGTGATTGATAAAAAGTTTTTTATTAGGCTAAACCGTGGACCACTTAGCCCGGAACGTCTAGAAGTAGTACACCAACTAATTGGCCGTTATTATCCCTATGAGTGGATGTTAAGAGATGATCTCGCCAAACGCTCGAAATTATGGAGAAAGAGGGAAAACGAAGGATATAATCAAATATTGGAACGAGATCTACAATTTCTCATAAGATTATTACGTGCGAGTTAGTTTAAGTTGCCCGAAAGTTTTTAATAATGAACCAATACCTGATATTTTCTCTCGGGAATCAATAAAAAGTTTTGCTCTGGATAGGTAAAAATATTGATCAACGTATAATCCCAAGTTTTTGTAAACTCGCGGCTTTCGGCGTAATGTTCAATTTTTTCTTTAATCAGTGGGGTAGTCATCCGGCAGGTTGGTGCATTTTAACGTCATTGCGCCATCAAGCTTAATCTCACTTCCTGTGACGAATTTAGACTCATCTGATCCAAGGTAGACTGCGGCATATGCAACGTCGAAACCGTCGCCCATCTGACCAAGTGGGATACGAGCATTGCGTGTTGCGATTAATTTTTTGATATCTCCGCCAGTTCGTTGATGGGCAAGCCGCGTTTCAACCATCGGGGTGTGTAGCTGACCTGGAATTATTGTATTGCATCGGACTCCACGGCCTGCAAATTCAATTGCCACTGCTTCGCTAAAACGCCTGATCGCAGCTTTTGTGGTGCAATAAGCAATTTGAAAAGCACCGCCATAGGTAAGCCCAGAAGTTGAAGACATGTTAATTATTGAGCCGGTTCTGTTCTTAACCATTACTGGAAGAACTGCTTTGGTAACCAGGAAGACATGCTTAAGGTTATGATCCATTTGTTTGTCCCAAACCTCTTCCTCCATGTCCATTGCCCCGCCCGCGGCTGACCCGCCAACATTATTTTGTAGCACATCTACTTGACCAAAACGTTCGACACATGCTGTGACCATCTCACTGACCGATTCAGCATTTGTCACGTCACAACAATAAGTAATGCATTCGTTGCCTTCGTCTTGAATCGTTTTGGCAGTTTCCTCAACAGCTTCTTGATTAAGATCTACAGCAAATACTTTTGCTCCCTCTCGAGCAAACAGAGTTGCGGTAGCGCGCCCGTTACCCCAACCGGGGCCGCATGATCCAGCACCAGATATTAAAGCTACCTTCCCTTCCAGTCGGCCAGGCATGTCGTTCTCCCTTGATGTTCATACTGAACAATAAATTGCACATGCAGGATCCAATGGAAAGTATTGGCACCATTTTTATTTTTGACTTGGTAAAAATTTAAAAGTTATGCAGCGCAGTATCCGTTTGAGCGGTAGCCTCCAAGCATGAGCGTGCAATCTTTTTTAAGATGATCGATAAAGGGTGCGGACCGAAGGAAGGTCCGAAGCCCGCGGTGGATGTCGTCATCTGTTTCTGCCATAGCGGCACATTGATCAAGTGGACGGAAAAAAGGAGCGCGTGGTCGGTGTTCAGTTTTTCGGATAGAGAGTGGAATGAGGCCACCGGTAGATGCGCAGATAAATTCTGCAATTCCAGGTTGGAAAGCAATTTCCATTTTCTCCAGAGCATTCGGGGCGGCAATTGAAGTTGGATCTGAATCTTCAGGATCTTGTTGGAACATTGTCTCGTAGCTCCTGCCACTCTGCCGATAGACAATAGAGCCATCTCCAACACGCATTGCGATTGTTCCAGCGGGACTAGCTATTATGACTATTAGAGTGGGCGAAAAAACAAGCGAAGTATTACTATCGTTAATAATTTGCTTCATCAGCGCTGACCTGACACCTTCGCAAAGTTCCTGAAATAAGGAGGTTGCTACGCCTACCTCTGGGCAATCAACAAGTTTTTCCAAGTACTGACTATCCTCTAAAAGAGTTGTAATAGCCTTTTTTACTGCGACTTTTGCTGCGTTGTGTGGATGGATGATACTTCCAATGTCATCAGAAAGTGCTGCTATTATTACGTCGTCGCCGACTTTGTGAACCTCCCCGTAATCCAGGGCAGGCAAAGGAGAAGAACTTCCCGCTTTTGCTTTTCTGTAATCGACGGCAGCATGCCAACTCATCGCATTTTTATTCCTATGAACTGTTAAGCCGACAAAATAAACTAACAATATTTTACCAAAATGCTGGTATAATTGCTACTAAAATATCAAACTATATTTGAAATATTATATAATCAAAAGTAATATACTAGAAAAATTATGTATTGATTAATATCAATTCAAAAATGTACATCATTCGTACAGCCGGAGAATAAAAAATGCCGGAAATCCCGTTTAGAATTATTGGTTTAGATCATTTAGTACTTCGTGTGCGCAACATGGAGGTAATGATAACTTTTTATTGTGATATCCTTGGTTGTATCAAAGAACGTGAGGTCGCGGAGTTGGACCTTGTGCAGCTGCGTGCGGGGACGAGTTTGATTGATTTGGTTGATTGTGCTGGGAAACTTGGACGTAGAGGAGGGTTAAATGCGTCATCCGGCTCCGAAGGGGGGAGCATGGATCATTTTTGCCTGAGAATAGCCGGGTTTGACAAAGAACAAGCAATGAAGCATCTCAGAGCGGCCGGAGTGCGATTAGGCGATTTTGGGACGCGTTATGGTTCAAACGGAATGGGGCCGTCACTTTACCTTTATGATCCGGAGGGAAATATGATCGAATTAAAAGGGCAGAACGTAAATTTAGATAGCAATTAATCATTTGCTCCGGAATGCTGGCTTTGAGATCAATCGTGGCGTATTCTGGGTATACTTATTTGTCAGATCCAGTTCCACTGTCTGTATTTTTAGCAGCAAACTATCAATTAGCAGCAAACTTCCAAAAAGTATGATCTTTCAAAGTAAAAAGTTGGTCGGAGACCATGTATTTTGTTCGAAAGGTGTAAAGTTTCTTGCAATAAGTTTAAACGAGATAAAAATCAACAATACCATTCAAGAATTGCAAGACATATGAAAAAAATTGAAATAATTCACACAAAAATTTATTCAATATTTAGTATTAAGTTAAAATTTTTACTTTTTATTTAATCTTTATTGAATT
>PARQ01000011.1 GCA_002711555.1 Rhodospirillaceae bacterium
AAAAGCCTCCTATTGAAAAAGGATAAATCTAGGATGCGTGACCCAAAACATTTGTATAGATTGAACATACTCATTATTTAAGTCGTGATTGTTTTTGCAGTTTTTGGATCGTATGATGAAACTAAATTTTAAGCTTCTTTATGTTGCCCTAATAGGTGTGTTCACTGTCGGCCCTGCTAATGCTGACATAATTTCAACAACGCTTTCGTGCCAGCAGGCTAGCACCCGTGTGGGGACCTACCAACTTACTTGGAATGCTGAGTATAAAATCGATAAATCGCGCAAGATAGTCTTAGGGATGCGAAATTTCAATTTCAGCGACAGACGCCCAGACGGGCGCTATATAGAGATTCGAGGAAATTCGAGGGTTACATTTTTCAAAAATGGAACATTGAAGTATCTAAAATACAACCGATACAACGATATGAATCGGTTAAATCGATTTGAATTTTATGAAATGAAGTACCAACTGCAAAAGGATGGAAAATTATTTGCTAAATGTAGCATCAAAGGTACTCGCATACTGAGCCGGAAAACGGTTTCGAATCCGCCTTCTAATCCCGCGCCTTTGAAATTTTCTGGCGAATTTATACCGCAGAGAACCGCGCCCCGCGAAAAAACATCTAATAACAATGCCCGTTACATATCAAAAACATGGCAATCCGAATGGACAAACCCTAATGGAAGTAAGAGTACGACAAATCTAGTATTACACAACATCCCAGGAACCGATGGCCGGGTTGGTAGCTATGATTGGAGTAACGGCCGTTTCATAGGAGCCTACAAAAATAATGGAACGCGGTTTGAGGGGCAATGGGTCCAAGACAAGAGCGGTCAGCGTTGTCAGAATAGCGTTAATGGAAGTTTTTATCATGGGAAAGTTTGGTTCCAAACAAATGGATCAAAGGCATTTTTTGGGAAATGGGGATACTGCAACGATACGCCTGGGTTGGATTGGCAAGGATGGCGTTAACATATTCAGACATCCTTATTAGTTCCTTAAAACACAGCTGTCTTTAGTTATTGGACTTATAGATAAGTCTAATCATCCCTTGAACCCTCATTCAGACTATAAGGGGAGATTGGATTCGTGGAAATTTTATTTTTATAATGGTTAAAGTGTATGTTGATGCTGATGCCTGTCCTGTGAAGGACGAGGTCGAACGGGTTACAACACGGCATCAGCTTGAAACTTGTCTGGTGTGCGATGGCGGAATACGCCCGTCTCTGAATCCTCTTGTACAACTTGTTGTAGTCACACAAGGCGCAGATGCCGCCGATGATTGGATCGCTGACCACATCGGTAAACGAGACATATGCGTAACCAATGATATTCCCCTCGCCGCGCGATGCCTCAAACAGGGTGCCTTCGCAATAAGACCTAACGGCAATATTTTTACGGACGACAATATCGGTACAGCACTTGCCACGCGAGCAATTAAGGAAGGGATACGNGAAACTGGCGAAATGACTGGTGGCCCCCGCCCTTTTGGCAAGGCNGATCGGTCAAAATTTCTAGACCGGATGGAAATGATTGTTCAAGAAGCCACTAAGCTCTAGCCCCAAAGGGACCTCTCGACAGTAGCAGCTTTTACTCTGACGACCATCATAGATGTTTTGACTTTTTATCNTTTTATTACTTGCTCACTCTTTTNCTCTTACCTATTAAATTAACACAAGANCTCCTAAATGCGCGCTCCGAGCCAACTTNGTCTTATCCCGTCAACAACCGAATATTTCTATATGCCGGCCTTTTTTGCCTTGGCTCGAAGGCGTTCTGCTGATTTGGATGCGTCTGTGATGAAGCGCTCATGAGTTCCAATACCAACTTCATCAAATTCGTCTCTTACAGAAATATCAAAAGTGATACGACGACGGTCGATTGATTTAACGGTAGCAGTCACTTCTGCTGACATGTCTCTTAAAGTAGCTCCTATGTGCGAAATATTAACCTGCGTTCCCACTGAGTCCTCACCTTCCTCGGCGAACTCTAGTATATATAATTTGCAAGTTTGCTCGATGTCTCGGATCATTTCCGGCGTAGCGTAAACATCAAATTCCCCCCCAGCGACTGTTATGGTACGTTCTTTATTTACAATGATACGACGGGTGGTGGTATTCCCCTCTTTAAAATTGGATTTCATACTAACCCCTCTCTCGACATAAATGATTGGATGTGTCTCATATCAAATCATTTTTCAGGTTATAATTTTTTTGATATTAAACATTTTCTTTTCAACTTTAAACCAAGCCTTCAATGGAAAAGACAGTTTTGTCCTTCAATGAAGTGTGGGCACGACAGGAACGAAGGATTGGTTTGGTTTTGACGAAACAGATGAGGACTGAATTGAAAGGCCCAAAAATAANACTGATAATAGGATGTGAAGCTGTGGTCCAAGAAACTAAAACCTAACGGATCTAATAATATCAAAATAGAGGTAAGGAGATATCCATTTATAAAAAATGAGATTAGTTGGAACCAGACTGCGCCATTCTAACCAATCGTTTTAGAACCGATGACGCAACACGAGACAATCGAGTTTCTTTTATTTTCTCAATATTATGAAGATCATTTCCAACTACGACTAGCCCCAGCATCCCCATATTTGCATGGGGCGTGCAACCGTATAAGTAAACTCCAGGCGTTCTAAAAGTTATGGTATGAACTTCATCTATTTCTGATTTTTTTGGAAGCGAGTGCATTTTTGGGCCTGCAAAAAACTCCACNTTATGCCCCTCATTCTCTGGCAACCATTCGATGGTATCTCCAACATCGATTCGGGCGACCTCAATACTATACGAATCATCTTCCGTGAACTTGATTTTCAAGACTTCCCCAAAACTGTTGGAAGATAAAATCAGCATACATACGACTGTGGAAATGGTGAGAAGTATTTTCATTTTGGCCTTCCAAAAGGATAGTGAGTCAAAGANTGGGTCTCCCCGTATACAATACTAGGGATTATGCACCTGACTAGGGATTATGCACCTGCCCTCCGTAAATGGATACCACTTGCAANACGGGATACTGTCTCTACNCTANAAAATTTCAGTTTATTGTATGGGAATGAATAGTGCATCTGGATGTAAATCCTTCATCCTTTGAATTTGCTGTCCTCATCGTTCAACATTACGTTCTTTTTCATTAANGAATTGGATAATATCTGGGGTTTTTTTATCTGGTAATATGCGGTGGATTTTGAAGANCACCCTTGCATTAAATACACATCCAAGGAGTTATATCTATTGACGCTGAAACAGTTCTTTTTTGGGATTTGGTTTNCTCTTTCATTTATATGGGTCTGTGGAGTCGCCGCTGCAACATATGATGGAATAAAAGACATCATTTTCGTCGCAGATGAGTTGGGTCCATTATACTACCTCTTTCCTGTTGCTATGATTATACTTCCACCTTTAATCTTAGGTGTAATTTTAAAGGTTATTGCTTGGATCGTTGAGGGATTAAACCTTTACAGATAAAGCCCAATATCTATTCGATTATTGAACTGGATGGAAAAAACAACTTAAAGATAGTTTAAGGAAGCTCCATTTGAAGAGAAACGACTGTTATGACCTTCTCCACGGTGGCGGAATGGTTCGGACGATTGTTTATAATTGATCGCTGCCCTTACTCTGCTTATTTTGGCTCTGGAACGCCTGGAATAGAGTATAAGATTTTACCTGGTAATCAAGAAATCATACCAACCCTAATGTTGTGGGTAAGAGGGGTTANTGTGCGCAAACTGTTTTCAGGATGGTTTCATTCACAGAGTTAGGAGTAGGATATTTCCAACCTTGATATTCTTTAACAGGTTCTTGGATATCACCACTGCCGCCACCCATTGGTTCTTTATGAAAGGAAAAACTCAGGATTTTTTCCTGAAATAACCTACAATCACCTTGTTTATACACTTTCGTAGACAAAAACCCACCTGTGATTGGTTTCAAGTAATCACTCAAATCCCACCAATAAACATACCCATCGTGTTTTCGTATTTTCTCAAAATCCACATAGAAGGTGTTTCCACTCACACTTTCATCTACCTTCGTCCATTTCGCATAAGACGGGGATGACAGCATCACCGCGAATACTACTATGGATATTGTGAGTATACTTTTCATATAAAGGGGTATGCCACAAAACCTAATGTCACTCAAAATTAGTGTCTGGGANAGGTTATTGTGCGCAGACTGCTTTGAGGATGGTTTCATTTACAGAGTTAGGAGGAGGATTTTTCCAACCTTGGTATTCTTTAACAGGTTCTTGAATATAACCACTGCCACCACCCATCGGTTCTTTATGAAAGGAAAAACTCAGAATCTTTTCTCGAAATAACTGACAATCACCTTGACTATACACTTTCGTAGACAAATCCCCATATGGGGTTGTTTTCAAATAATCACTCAAAACCCAATAATAAACAAACCCACCGTGTTTTCGTATTCTCTTAAAATCCACGTAGTAGGTATCTCCATCCACACCTTCATCTACCTTCGTCCATTTCGCATAAGATGGAGATGAAAGGGTCACCATGAACATCAGTGACAGTATGAGAGTGAGTTTCTTCATTACCTATTTGACCTTCACACCGTTCTTGTAGGTTCCTGTGCGTTTTTCATCCACAGTTCCGTCATTGTAGTAANAGACCCATGGACCTTCTTCTTTATCGTCCTTGTAGGTTCCTTTGAACCATAATTGTCCGTTGTTGTGGTACATGACCCCAAGACCTTCTTGTTTACCGTCCTTGTAGGTTCCTTTGAACATTACCTGTCCGTTTTCCCAGTATTGCTCGTAAGGACCCTCATTCTTCCCGTCCTTGAAGGTTCCTTTGGTCTGTAATTGTCCGTTTCTGTGGTAAGTGACATGAGGACCTTCTTGCTTACCGTCCTTCTGTTTTCCTTTAGAAGATAAACGTCCGTTATCGTAGTAACGGATATAAGGACCATCCCTCTTCCCGTCCTTGTAATTTGTTTTAAGGAATAACTGTCCGTTTTTGTGGTAACGTACATAAGGACCGTCTTTCTTACCGTTCTTAAATGTCCCCTGCGTTTTCCCCGTGGTCTTACCTGTGAAGGGGACCTCACTGAACTTCTTGTAATAAAGNCCATCCCGTTCCACCAAATCCTCATACTTCACCGTCTCACTCATCACCACATTCGGTGAGAGGGTCACTATGAACATCAGTGACAGTATGAGAATAGGTTTCCGCATTTAAATCACCTGTTTCGGAACAACTGGGATACTAACCCTTATAAATAGTTTTATGGAAGACATACTTACTCCCAGAAACGTCTCTCGCAGACACCAAGACCAACAGAAACTTCGTCAGTCTCAACAGTCCCAAATGGATAGTAAACGGGTTAATGTTGATCCTGTTGCAGGGATCAGAATTCCACTAAAAGATCACAATAGAAAAACCAAAGTACCCCCTAAAAAAACTATTCCACGGTTACCGACCTCTTCGTAACGGTGATTACATATGTTCCTCACTCAACACCCTTTGTATTTCTTACCGATACATTCACGGGCGAGGTCTTTTCGGTGGGAAGATCCACCACATAAGTAATGTCCATCCCAAGAAAATACAGTACAAAATAAAAAATATATGTGTTGGCAAATCCCAATAGATTAATTGGTGGATCCAATACCCAATGAATGTCTCAGATTGAGAAATCCCACGTAAAATATTTTCAAGATAGGTAAGTGGGCAGGTTATTCCTAATATAGTTTCAAGCGTTACAAACATCATCATCCCACAGTGAGATATTCTAAATTTCACGTTTGAAGTCCAACCCCAATTGGCAGTGTAACCAATCGGTATTAGAAAAAAACCAGAGGTGATAAAAATTACAATGCAAAAATGAATTGCCAGAACAATGTCGGCAAAAAATACAATCACCGTTTTTCCCTATGCGACTATTTCCAAGGTTGCCCCAAAGCAGGAAAATAGTATGACAGAGAATATTTGGAACGGGTATAGAGAATATGATGTGGGTATAGGAACCTTTGGTCCTCGCCCCTCCCCTACTCAAAAATTTAAAATCCGCTATAGTCATTCCTATGAGAAATCTAACCGCAACACTCTTTGTGACACTATGCACCTGTTTCTTTGTGAGNAGTGCAGTTGCNGACTTTGCACCTGCAGAGGAAATCGCGATGATTTGCACCCTCGACTATNACGGCAAGACACACACACGAATTCACAAATATTCAAATCCTCGATTTTTGAAGAAATGGAGGAAGAGACAGATTTATCAAAGGTTAGATGGAAAGTGGGAGAATTGGTGCAGACCTGATGAAGTCTACTACAAACCTTGTGAACTCANAGTCTCAGATAAGGGTGCGGTAGGAACCTTTTATTTCAAGGATACTTTGACAAAATCGTATAAAAGAAGACCCGCAGGGTCTAGATTTGTAAAGGTCGCCGAAATTACGCTTGATTTTGAATTTCTCAAAAGACGAGTAGGTATTCATTATGAAACACTGTCTGGTCGTAGAATCTGGGGAGACGATGAATCCTTGCAACGATGGTCCTGCAAACTGCACTCAAAAGAAGAGTAGTATAGGTCATCAAGTAGAGCTTATAGTTCAAAATCAGGATGATGTGCTATTTCACCAGTAGAGACTTCTCTACTGCGACTAGCATTGCCATTTTACGGGGTTGGTCCCCGCTAATCATTCACTCAACACCCTTTGTATTTCTGACGTACACATTCAAAATCCAGACATAATAATTTATAATAGAAACATCGTTTTTTGTTACAAACCAGATGAAGAAAGTTAGACGATGAGACTGAAGACGATTGCAATCATTCTAAACGTACTTCTTGTTATCATGTTTGTGTCCTACTTCATCGCTCCCTCACAGTATGAAGATCCTTTCCTCTGGATATGTGTGATACTTGTGTTTGTTAACCCTCTAGTAAACCTTTTGTTTATCCGAAGCACTTCAAAAACTGACCTACCAGTTAAGACACAAAACCCCTCTCAGTTCTGACCCCCCTTCTATTTTTTTAAGTACCTTTAAGAAAGCAAAACCCCCCAGTTTAAAGGGGGGTGGGTCTTCGTGATATATCTCTAACTTAGATGAGTAATTGTAGACTGTGTTTGGATATGGGACCCGTTAAGTCAAATGCGTTCCGTTAGACTTTTCGGGTAGAGGGTCTGTTGTAGTCTTCACTCCCTCATCCACTTCAACTCGAACTTACCGATCTCAACACCATAATCATGTGTCTTCACATTTTTTAGACGGTGTTGTCGTTCCGTGTATCGTTTGAAAACAGCATAAACAAAAGTGTTCCTCCACTCTTTACCTGTAATGGTTTTGATACCTCTCGCATTGAGGTGTTGAGCAATTCTACGATAACCCAAACCTTCATATTGGAGGGACTTCATGAGGTCATATGTCTCCTGTTGGGAGTCAGACCATTTTGTCGGATTGTAGTCTCTTAAAAGGTTATTTGACCCAAATGAGACTTTAAAACAGAGATATTGCGAGAAATCGTCAGAAAAATAATCACTGTTCCGAACTATTCCACGGTGACACTTTTGGCCAAATTACGTGGTTGATCAACATCGGTGCCTTTGAGAATAGCTGTGTGATAGGCAAGAAGTTGTACTGGAACAGAATACAGAATGGGCGCGACGAAGGGATCCACCTTTGGTAAAATAATTGTTGCGAAGGGAGAAGCGTGTCCTTGCAAACGAGACACACCATCTTTGTCTGAAATGAGAATTACTTTACCTCCTCGCGCAATAACCTCCTGCATATTCGATGCAGTTTTTTCGAATAAAGGATCATTCCCCGGCGCTATGACTATAACTGGGACATCTTCATCAATAAGAGCTATCGGACCATGCTTCATCTCTCCGGCGGCATACCCTTCGGCATGGATATAGGAAATTTCCTTTAATTTTAAAGCACCCTCAAGAGCGATCGCATATGACGTACCCCGACCCAAATAAAGAACATCATGTGCATCAACTATGGTCTCGGCTATTTCCGCGATTGTTTCATCATTTTTTAGCACCTCAGCCACCCTACCTGGCACTTCGGACAGTGCAAGTGACAGCTCAGCTTCCTCGGTTTTTTTCAATGTGCCGCGAGCTCGACCACAACTAATGGCAAGGCAAGCAATTACTGTTAGTTGCGTAGTAAAAGCTTTTGTAGAAGCCACTCCAATCTCAGGTCCGGCTAGAGTTCGTAATGCCGCATCTGATGCACGCGCGATAGAACTTTCATCAACATTTACAATTGACACAATTTTTTGTTTTTGCTGCGCCGCATATTGAAGAGCGGACAGAGTATCCATTGTCTCGCCTGATTGGCTTATAAATAAGGACAAGCCGTCGCTTTCCATAGGAACTTCGCGATACCTGAATTCAGAAGCTACATCAAGTTCAACAGGCAAACGCCCTAGTCGTTCAATCCAATACTTGCCTACCAAACCGGCGTAGTAAGCAGTACCACATGCGCTTATCGAAACACGTGAGATTTTTGTAAAATCAATAGGCATTGGAGGTAGCGTAATAGTTCGAGTTACCGGATTAAGCATTGTATTAAGAGTTTCTCCTATTACAGTCGGCTGTTCATAAATTTCTTTCAACATAAAGTGCCTGAAATCTCCTTTACCGATCATGGCACCGGACATCGCAGTCTCAACTAATGGGCGCAGAATTGGATTGTGATTGTTATCAAATATCTCGGGTCCATCGCGCCTAATTACAGCCCAGTCACCATCTTCCAAGTAGCAAAGTTTCTGGGTCAACGGAGCTAAAGCCAGGGCGTCGGAGCCGATATACATTTCGCCATCGCCAAAACCAATAGCCAAGGGACTGCCAACGCGTGCTCCGATCATTAGATCTTGTTCGCCTGCAAATATCAGCACTATAGCAAAAGCACCTTCAAGCCGGGGCAGGCTTAGCGCTACCGCCTCTTTAGGATTGGCGCCCTTATTGAGGTAATGGCTAACTAAATGAACAATTACCTCGGTATCAGTGTCAGTTACAAATTGACTGCCGTGTTCGGTGAGTTCTTCACGCAACTTCTGGAAATTCTCTATGATACCATTGTGCACGACTGCAACTCGAGAAGTTGCATGAGGATGCGCATTTGTCTCAGACGGCACACCATGTGTGGCCCACCGCGTATGGCCGATACCGATATTTCCCTTGACTGGCTGGGCATCTAATCGAGATTCCAGATTAATAATTTTACCCTCTGACCGGCGCCTTTCAATGGATCCATCGCGAAGTGTAGCAATCCCTGCAGAATCGTAGCCACGGTATTCCAGACGCCTCAGCCCTTCCATAAGCAGTGGCGCTACCGGCTGATTTCCAATAATGCCAACGATCCCACACATGATTAATCTTTGCTCTTTTTTTGACTTTTTGTGGATGTCTTCTGAGTTGCTAACTTTTTCCGAAGCGCCTGAGCTCGCCCTGGAAGGTTGATTTGCTTAGCACGAGAAAGCGCTAAAGCGTCCTTGGGCACATCAGCCTCTATTGCACTTCCTGCTCCGACCACAGCCCCATCCCCAATATTGATCGGCGCCACCAAAGCGGCATTGGATCCAATAAATGCAGACTTTCCAATTGCAGTTCGGTTTTTTTTAAAACCATCATAATTACAGGTGATCGTTCCGGCGCCTATGTTAGCTTTTTCACCAACATCAGCGTCGCCTATGTATGAGAGATGAGCCACCTTAGAGCCTTTATCGAGTACCGAATTTTTTACCTCAACAAAGTTTCCAACCATTGATCCCTTTTCCAGCACCGCTCCGGGCCTTAACCGCACAAAAGGTCCCACTGTCACATCTTCCTCAATGCGTACCCCTTCAAGATGACTAAAAGCACGAACCTCCACATTGTCAGCAATGCTCACACCCGGTCCGAAAACTACATTTGGGCCAATTACCACATCTTTTCCAATATCAGTATCACTACTAAACCAAACAGTGCTAGGGTCGCAAAGCGTTACACCCTCCTGCATGGCGCGAGTGCGGCGAGCCATCTGCCATGTGTACTCCGCTTTTGCTAAAGCTACACGATCATCGACACCCATCAGTTCCTCTGCTGAAGCCTCTACGACGCCACACTCCATGCCGCGTAAGCGCGCTAATGCCACGATATCGGTGAGGTAAAATTCTCCCTTTGTATTATCATTGCCAACTTCAGCCAAAAGCATACCCAAGTGTGAGGCATCAACTGCCATCACCCCTGAGTTGCACAGTCTAATCTCTAGCTCAGCCGCGGTCGCTTCATTGGCTTCGATAATTGCTTCCAGGCAACCTTTTTTATTGAGCTTTAATCGACCATAGCTGGCAGGATGGTCTGGCCTAAATCCTAGTACAACCAGAGTTGACCCGGAAGAACGCGCTTGCAGCATTTTTTTTAGGGTTCCAGGACGAATAAGCGGCGTATCGCCGTAAAGTATGAGGACTGTCTCGGCCTCAGTGTCAGCAATCATTGGCATAGCAGTCTTTACAGCATCTGCTGTGCCAAGGCGCTTCTCCTGCAAAACGGTCTTGTAGGGTTTCACAAACCTTGAAACCTCACCCATCCCGGGGCCAACAATAACAAAAGTTTTGATTGGCCTTAGTTCCGCCGTTGCCGTCAAAACATGACCAATCATGGGTTGATTAGCAACGGGGTGCATCACCTTGGGTAATCTTGACACCATGCGAGTGCCCTTGCCTGCTGCTAAGATAATAGCGATAGTTTTGTGTTCAGCCATAAGAGTCCAAAGAAAATATATGCTCAAAAACCGATTATGAATCTGCCATAGCTCTAATTTTGCGCCAAGTCACAATTTGTTTCTCTGTTTTTCAGACAGAATTAAATGAATAAGTTATTGTTGGCACAGACATTATACCCCAGACTATTACTGCAAAACTTTGTGATTTGTTTGATTTGTTGCTCAGAGGAAATGCTGATATCATTGTGATTTTTTCCGAAAATCAAATTTTCGTAATCAAATATCCAAAAAACCAAAACTACCCAGTGAAATAAGTTTACAGTCAGCGGTCTTCAAATGATTACACCTATTCCCTTCGACCTCACTCAAAAAGAGGCAATAACGGCGAATTGGAAAGGAGCATTTCGCTGGCCGCTTTCGCCAACACAACTTTACGATATACATGCAGAACTTTATCGAAGCCTAATACTTTATGCGAATAGTTTGAAGCCCGACTTGCGTGATGTCCTTTTATTGGGGCGACCAAGTGAACTTGGGGCTTTGGTTGAGGCAGCGCATGTAGTTCAGGCGGAGGGGAAAAACCGATATTTATTTGGCCCTGAAGAGCTCGAAGTTTTAAGGGGTGGAAAAGCACAACAGGGCATTCAGGGTGCTGGCCATCACGGTAAAATAACTGGGTTCAATTATCGTACAGCACGTCAGATTATTCGAACCATGACCTGGAGCACCTATAGAACTTTAATCCCCAATCTTTTTAACCCTATGGCAATAGCTCTCAGCCATAACAGCTTGCTCCGAGACTATGCCAAAAAGAGTGGCGCTCACGTGAGATACCGACATGGCGATGTCTTTTTTCAAGAGCTAATGGATCTGCCATCTACAAGCACATCGGATGAAAAAATCATACCGTTCGTTGATGATATTTTAGCTAACGTCATACAGTTTACCACTCTCGATAAAGTTCATACAGCGAGGCTAAAACGCGTAATAAAACCTTTTTTGGTTGACAGCATCAGCCGAGCCTCAATTACTTTGAGAAAACTACAAAACGTAACTGATCTTCCTTCTTCGATTTGGACGGGAACTGGAGCTGCTTATCCGGGTCGTGCTTTAGGACTTGAAGTGCTCAGACGCGGCGGCGAAGTCTGGAGATTTGATCATGGTGGGACTGCAGCACTTTCACAAGCTCATATGCAATTCTCTTTCAACGAACTAGCTGCCTCGAGCCACTACATAATGCCCACTAAAATGAGTACGATGTCTGAAATGATTAATAATGCAGTTACACTGACGAAGGACATGCGTAAAGTCGAGGTGCGTGGTCACGATGGTGACCCCGGACTTGATGTGGGTAAGGCCGCCTTTCGCCGCAGTAAACCAGTACGCCGTCGCGTCCTTTATGTATCAACAGCATTTTATGGATTCTACCAGACCTCAACGCCTATATTGCCGGGCGTTCCCTATTTAGAGTGGCAACTTCGATTAGTCGAAGCATTAAAACTCCTCCCAGTGACCCTCACATGCAAGCCTCACCCAGAAGGCCTCCTGCGCGGAAAAATTCCTCCTATCGAATGTTTAGCAAAAACTTCGAATATCAGTTTCGAGCACGCACTAAATGAAAACGACGTCTTAATAATGGACATCCCCGCATCAACAACTTTTTCAATAGCACTCACAACTGACCGGCCAATTGTTTTTTTTAATTTTGGTCTTTTGCGCTTCAATATAGACATCCAGAAAGAATTAACCAAACGATGTCGCATTCTTACTCCCTCCTACAACGAGCGGAACCAGCCTTTGATTGATCAATCCCTTCTGGAAGATGCAGTGTGCGGTGGCGAAGATACCGCTGATCCAAGTTTCTTTCGCAAGCTTTTACTAGGACCCTGATACTAAAATCATTTGGACCAGTCATATCTACAATCTAAGATACGACAGATATCGGAGATAGGATAAATATATGGTGAAATCATTCCCTTTTGTAGTTTTCGATTTTGATGGAACGTTAGTTGAGAGCGCCATCGGCATGACCACTTGTATAAATAAAATGTTAAGTGAGTTAGATCGGCCAGCATTAGAGGTAAATGAAGTTGAGGCCATGGTGGGGGAAGGGATTCACGTAACAATTGAAAAAGCTATGAGGAAAACGGGCGCTCTCCCCCGAGATTTAAGTAAATACGTGGATCGCTTTAAGACACTTTATTATCAACAACCTGTAAAGGAAACGCCTCTGTATCCAAACGCTTTTTCCACTCTAGAAAAACTTGCTTCTGATGGGCACATCATAGCCCTGTGCACCAATAAAGCTTACGACGCAACTGTGCGGCTCTGTAAAGGGCTCAACATCGCACATTTTTTTAAAGCTATCGCCGGCGGGGACACTTATTCGGTACGCAAACCTAATCCAGAGCATTTATTACGAATAATTGATGAGATTGGGGGCACGACAGACCAAGCAGTCATGATAGGCGACAGCATTAACGACATTGCGTGTGCAAATGCAGCCCAAGTTTGTTCGATTGCAGTGACCTACGGGTATACAAAAACCCCTCCGGATCAGCTTGGGGCGTCCTATTTGGTCGACGGATTAGACGAAGTTCCGGACGCGCTTATCAACTTAGCTAGTCAATAATGAATTAATCTAGCGTCCTTATTATGGAGCCTGCCTTCAAGGCAGTTAGGTGAATGCGTATTACACCAAATCGATAATTAGCTTCAAACTTCACTGGTACCATTGGCAACTCTTTCACTGGCCTGCCCAACCAAATCCGTGGCAGCCCCTTTGTTTTCGTAATAATTTCACTCTCTTTCCAAAAGCCGGCGATCCGCTTAATGGACATTGCACAACTTCGTGCGCTTCCACCAAATATGGTTGATGAATTTTTAACAAGCGCTTTTCCTATTTCCTCACTAAATCTAAGATCGCAATGCCTGCGTCCATCAAAAACCCGGATTTTATCAGGACATCGTTCTGCACGACCCATTGTAATCATCAACTTCACAGCCATTGACAACGGATCAATTGTCTTTGACGTAAGGTCGGTTTTTACTGGGGTGTTCTCTACCATAGTTGCTAGTGGTGTTATCTTTTTTATCTCCGGATACAGATTACCAGACTGAAGTTCTACATCGCGCTCACGGTCATTCCATTTGGACTTCATGTGGAAGTTTTTGGGATGTATTTCACCATTGATATTCCTGCCAACAGAAACTGCTTCATTTCTCCACGGAAAGAACCATGCACCAAAACCCTCGGTCTTACTTGTAGTTTTAACTTCATATGAAATGGCAGAGAGATTGAGTTCGGCGACGCCTGATATTACAAAGAGAGGTCCCAAAAAGCCTTCATACGAAAGTTGAATTCTATCGGCAAAGACGGGTTTCGAGAGAAATATAAACACTCCCACCAGCACCCAATTGAACCGCTGCATGAAGACCACAAAATTTTCCGTACTGTTAATCTTTTTCTAACTCAATCAATTTTCCGCCTTTTTCAGCCCTTGTGAGATAAATGCGGAAAACACCAAAACTAGACCTGGCCTCAAATTTAACGGGAACTGGTAATCCATTTTCAAAAGGACGTGCTACCCAGAGTATTGGCGACAGGAGGGGCTTGCCAGTTGTTGATTTTTTTTTATAAAAACCACCCAATCGCTCGATCTCAAGGGCACAGCTTTGAGCATCTCCGGAAAAAACTGAAGAAGCGGTAGCCTGTAGTTCTGAAGTGATACCAGGTGTTAATACCATATTATAACGTCGTCTACCGTCAAATACTTGATGCGCACCCCCGCACAATTGCTCTTTGGAGACCCTGATGAGAATCCTTAACGTCATAGTTAACGGATCTATAGTTTGAGGCCACATTTCTGGTGGCACGGCAAGGCGACGTATCCCGTCAGGCGCCGGCACGAGCTCCTTAAGTACCGGCTGACCTTTAATGTATCGAAGATTCACCCGATGGGGCTGGTCGTCAACATTCGAGTTTACCGAATGATAAAGAGGAATTAATCGACCGTTGCGTACTTTCCCTTCCGTCATGACTTTTGAATTCCATGAAGAAAACCAAGCAGCAAACCCCTCCGTCTTACTCCGGGTTTCAATACGATACCGGTCACCCTCCAAAGACAACGAAACATGAGCGGACATCACGTACAAAGGACCGGCGTAAGCGTCGTAAGAAAGTTTGACCGAAGCCGCTCGAAGGTCGCCTGATGTAAAAAATAATAAGGTAAATGCCAAAATAGACGGCAGGGCAAATGGGTTAAGCTTCTGTATTATAGTCATTTCCTGAAAATACGTTTAAAAGCCTACAAATCAAGCTTCCGTGCATGGAAAAATGATCACCACAAGGTGTATTCTAGAGCATTCAGAGATTTCTTCGTTGGAAAGAAAAGAACGAACCTTGACAGACAAAGGTACCAATCTTATCAAAAATTGCCTAATTTCAATAGCATCTTGGGCGCGTAGCTCAGCGGGAGAGCACCGTCTTCACACGGCGGGGGTCGCTGGTTCAATCCCAGCCGCGCCCACCAGCTCAATAGAGATAGACCTAAAAAATGCTCGCTCGGTAAATATTAAGTTGGTCATTGGAATAAAAATTGCTTCCTTATCAAGTTTGTACAAAGCTATCTGTGAGAGGCTAATTTAAAATGCAAAATAATCTCGTAGTGACAGGTGGAGCTGGATACTGTGGTAGCCGCCTGGTTCCGCAGTTGCTAGATAAGGGATACAATATCACTGTCTACGATGTAATGTATTTTGGATCGGATATTTTGCCGACCGATCATCCCAACCTGACAGTGATTGAAGGAGATATTCGCGACACGCAAAAACTTGCTGCCACTTTTGTGGACTGTGATACCGTTATTCATCTCGCCTGTATTTCTAACGACGCAAGCTTTGAACTCGATGAGGGTTTGAGTACGACAATCAATTTCGAAGCATTTGAACCAATGGTATTGGCAGCAAAAAATGTGGGCGTCCAACGATTTATTTATGCCTCCTCAAGTTCTGTATATGGAGTTTCCAACAAAACACATGTAACTGAGGATCACCCATTAGTTCCGCTCACTCTTTACAATAAATATAAAGGAATGTGTGAACCCATCTTACACAATCACGCAGATGACCGTTTCACCGGTGTCATCTTTCGTCCGGCAACAGTTTGCGGTTACGCACCAAGGCAACGGCTAGACCTCTCTGTTAACATCTTAACTAATCACGCTATTACAAACGGAAAAATTCGCGTCTTCGGGGGAAGTCAACTTCGGCCTAACTTGCATATCCAAGATTACTGCGATCTTGTTTCACTACTAATTGAGGCCCCAGAGGATCGGGTACAGGGTGAAATCTTCAATTGTGGCTACCAAAATATGAGCATCATGGAAATCGCACAATTGGTGAAAAATGTTGTGGAGGAAATGTTGCCAGAGCGCAAACCTATTGAGATAATCACCGAACCGACCGACGATATACGCAGCTATCATATAAACTCAGAAAAAATAAAAAAATCGCTAGGCTTTACTCCGAAGCATTCAATAGAAGATGCTATTCGTGAATTAGTTCTCGTATTCCAAGATGAAAAATTGCCTAATAGTATGACTGATGACAAATATTATAATGTCCGTACTCTAAAAAAGCGGCGTGCCTCATGAAGAAGAAAAAGGTCGCCGTTGTAACCGGCGGCGCAGGCTTCATTGGAAGTCATATGGTAGATCTTCTCCTCACAAAAGGTTTTGAAGTCCGTATAATTGATAATTTGATTGGAGGACGAGAGGCCAATTTTGCACAACACGCTGATAATCCTGCGCTTACATTTGAAAAACGAGATATTCGAACGATAAAAAGCAAAGATCGGATTTTCAAAGACGTACAGTATGTTCTGCATTTCGCCGGTATCGGCGATATTGTCCCTTCAATTGAGGCTCCGGAGGAATACATGGACGTCAATGTACAAGGAACAATTAAAGTTCTTGAAGCAGCTCGCTGGAACGACGCCTCGAAGTTTGTTTATGCTGCATCTTCCTCCTGTTATGGCATCGCCACAACACCAACAGACGAAGAACATTCGATACATCCACAATATCCTTACGCATTATCAAAATATATGGGCGAGCAAGCCTCTTTTCACTGGAGCAAAGTTTATGGATTGCCGGTGAATTCACTTCGCATATTCAATGCCTTTGGCACGAGGTCACGTACTTCAGGTGCATATGGCGCAGTTTTTGGAGTTTTTTTACGGCAAAAGCTAGCTAACACACCTATGACAGTGGTCGGAGATGGCAATCAAAGGCGCGACTTCCTTTACGTAACAGATGTAGCACAGGCTTTTTTTGCGGCTGCAGGAACAAAGCTATCGGGGCAAATATGGAATCTTGGCGCCGGAAACCCCAAATCAATTTTACATCTTGTAAGACTTCTAGGAGGAACGGCGACATTTATTCCAAAACGTCCTGGCGAACCCGACTGTACTCACGCCAATATCAATAAAATTCGACGTGACCTCAATTGGTCACCAAAGATCTCTTTTGAAGAAGGAGTGGCAAGAACCCTCGAAAATATTAATTATTGGAAAGAAGCACCATTGTGGGATAGTGCATCTATAAAAAACGCCACGAAGAAGTGGTTCCGGTATCTCGGTCAAGATCAGGAGAATACCTCGGAGTAGAATAATCTGTCATCTAACTGCTCTGAGATAAAAATAGCATTACCAAATAAAAAATAGTGACGATTGATGAGACCATTTGCAAATACATATGATCCAAAAGCAGCCGCTTTACGGTGCCTAAATTTTCGCAAGCGTATCCTTGAGATATCTCAACAGGTGGGAGCCTTACACATCGGCTCAGCATTTTCATGTGCTGAGATTGTAGAATGCATCTATTACGGGCTAATGCGGAATTCAGGTGAGGCAAACACCCCGGCAGATACTTTTATAATGTCGAAGGGCCATGGATGTATGATCCAATATGTAATTTTGGAAGCTATGGGCATTCTAAGTAAAACGGATATGGAAGAATATTGTACACCTCAAGGACGACTGGGATGTCACCCAGATCATGGCAACCCGGGCATCGAGGCCTCCACAGGTTCACTTGGACACGGTCTTCCGATGGCCGTCGGAATGGCAATTGCCGAAAAACGTAAAAGGGATCCGGGTATTATTTATGCTGTTCTTAGTGACGGTGAAATACAAGAGGGCTCAACTTGGGAGGCAATTATGATGGCATCTTCACTCGAGATTAATAACCTGGTTGTTTTTATTGATAATAATGACTTTCAAAGCTTAGGACGCACGTCTGAAACTCATCCGAGTTTCTATCCTATTGACCAAAAACTCTCCGCTTTCGGGTGGGAAACAGTAGAGATACCGGGGCACGATTCATCAAATATCTACAGGACTGTTGATGCACGTATTGGAAAGAAACCAATGGCAGCAATATGCAAAACAACAAAGGGCAAAGGCATCAGCTTCATGGAAAATGTGCCGATTTGGCACTACCGTTCTCCAAACCAAAAAGAGTATGAGATTGCGTTAGATGAACTTAGGGCAGCACACCCAGGAGCTGATTTTTAGTGAGGAATATTTTTGCGGAGGCGCTATATAAAGCTGCGACGGCTAACCCAGATATCTTTGTTGTCGTTGCAGATATTTCACCAGCCGGTAGCATGGCCGATTTCAGTCGCCAATATCCGGACAGGTTCATAAACGTAGGTGTGGCGGAACAAAGCATGATAGGAATTTGTGCCGGTCTCGCACTTAAAGGCTGCCAACCCTTCGCTTACACAATAGCTTCATTTTCTTTATATCGCCCTTTCGAGTTCGTTCGAGACGATCTGGGATACCAGAACTTGCCTGTTACGGTGGTCGGTATGGGAGCTGGCGTCATCTATTCAACACTTGGCGGAACCCACCATACACAGGAAGATATTGCTATTGCCGGTGCGATTCCCAATATGCAAATCATTGCACCCTGTGACCCTTTAGAGGTAGTAGAGGCAGTAAAATATTGCGCCAAGCAAAAAAATGGTCCGGTATATCTGCGTCTAGGTAAGGCCGGCGAGCCAGAGCTTACAAAACAAGCTATAGAGCCTTGGCAGTTTGGGCGATTGAGATACCTCGTTAGAGGCACTGACATATGCATACTCTCATATGGTGTTGTTATGAAACACGCAAATGAGGTTGCTAAAATACTTTTAGAAGGGGGAAAGTCTGTTTCATTGGTGTCAGCCCACACATTAAAACCATTAGATCGGGAAAATATTGAAAACATATTAAATAATCACAAAAAAGTGATTGTGATTGAGGAACATGCACCCGAAGGAGGTCTCTCCTCCCGCACTAAACAGATTGCTTGGGATATTCATGCAAATTGTGAATTGCATTGCTTTACTCTCAAGGACGCTTTTATTCACCGATATGGAGGACATGACGATTTGCTAGCCGCACATGGCATTAGCGTAAAAGAAATTTTACAGAAAATAGGGTAGCTGTAATACCTGGCTACCGCCTTTTCCTTTTCCAGCTGTTCATGTGATCCCTTGAAAGATCTTAATCCATTGCCGTAAAATGTTTTTGACGTGTAAATAAACAAGCCCGCGAGGAAGCGATGTCTTATACCCACCTCCAGCTCGATATAAGCGATAAGATTGCCACAATTACCTTCAACCGCCCTGAGGCGCGCAATGCACTCAGTGAAGAAATGAGACTTGATATTGAGCATGCATTGGCAGAGGTCAAAGCCAAAGCAGGTGAAGAAGTTAAAGCAGTCATATTAACAGGTGCCGGCGGCCATTTCTGTGCGGGCGGGGATGTGAAAGGAATGGCCGAACGAAAGATGACTCCCATGGACCACCGTACTCGCATGCGATCTGGACACCATAGAATATACGACATTCTGCATTTAGAACTGCCCGTCATTAGTCTTGTAGATGGCGCCGCAGCAGGCGCCGGGTGTAATATCGCACTATTAGCTGATTTTGTTTTTGCTACACCTCGCGCATTTTTCATGCAAGCATTCGCTCGCATAGGGCTCGTGCCTGACTGGGGGGGGTTTTACATATTGCCCCGACTTGTTGGTCAGCAGCGTGCAAAAGAGCTCATTTACTCTGGACGCCGGGTTTACGCTGAGGAAGCGAAAGAATTGGGCATGGTCCTTGAGGTTGTCGGGCAGGAAACCGCTATGGATGAAACACGCGAGTTCGCCAGTCGTTTTACTCATGCCTCAACCGATGCTATCGGGGCAGCCAAGAATGTGCTTAATCAGTCCTTCAATTTGGACTTTCGAGCCCTTATGGAGCTCGAAGTTTATGCACAGTGTCTGGTTCGCGAGACTGATTTTCACAAAGAAGCGGTCCGACGTTTCAGGGATAAAGAACCACCACTGTATAATTGGGAAAAACTTAACGATCAGAAGTAGGGATCCCCACATGGTAACCGAACAATCCCCAGCCGCTCAGCTCAAAAGCCTAATAAAGAGCGGAGAAACAATTATAATCCCAGGAGCGCATGACCCTTTGATGGGCCGCATTCTTGAGAGAATGGGATTTAAATGCTGCCAATGCGCCGGCTGGATGACTGGTGCTCATTTGGTTACACCAGAGCCTGTGATGACCATGACTGAGCAAATTGAGGCTGCCCGAAAAGTTGCCGACCATGTCAATATTCCGGTGATATCTGATGCTGGGACCGGGTATGGTGAGCCGGTTCATATTATGCGAACCGTGAAGGAATTTCACAAAGCCGGAATTGCACGAATAAACATAGAAGACCAATTCTTTCCTAAAAGGGCCTCCTACCATCGTGGTCTCGAACACGTAGTTGGTTTTGATGAATTTATGAGGCGGATTGAATTTGCATTAAAGTCTCGNGAAGANAATGGTGCAGACATACTTATCTCGGGACGAACGGATGCGGGAAATGCAGTTAATGGCTCCTGGAAGGAGGCGGGACGGCGAGCGAGGGCATTAAAGGAGATGGGAGTGGACTCGATCCAGCCTATGACCAGGACAAAAGATTCCATGGAGCGGTTTAGACAAGAATTTCCAGATACTGATGCCACACTCTCAACAACTACTTATTTTAATGGTTTACCTATNGAAGAAATAACGGCGTACGGATTTCAAATGATTTCCTATCCACTGGCCACGATTTTAGCATCTGTTGCTGGCGTAATTGACCTATGGAAAGGTGTACAAGAGACTGGTGTCGCATCTTTTGATATGGAAAAGGCCAAAGAAGTACGCGAGGAAATTGAAGATGCTATCGGGCTTCCAGATATGTGGGAAATTGAACGCCAAACAGTAGAATATGACAACAAGCATCTTGAGGGACGGCAAGTGGCGGGCTACGAGGGATACAATCAAACGGAGAAAAAATAACTCTACATTTTTTCCTTTCGTAATACGCATTAAAACAGAATTAATAGAACAGCGTATCTGCCAGCCTTACTGATGGTTACTAAAATAAGGAAAAGCCAAAATCGAACGCGAAAAAAACCAGCGGCCACAGTAAGCGNATCACCAATAACTGGGACCCAGGCAAGCAGCAGGCTCCAGACACCGAACCGGTTGAACCAATTGGTTATTTTATCAAGACGTACCTTTGAGACCGGAAACCATTTAAATTTCTGCCAAGTGATACAAAAGCGGCCTAATATCCAATTAATAACCGCACCCAGAATATTGCCTGCACTTGCGACCAAAAAAAAAGACCAGGCGTTTTTGTTCGATGCTGTTACAAACCCCATCAACATAATTTCCGAAGAAATCGGTACGATAGTTGCTGCAAGCAATGCGCTTAAAAATAATAGAAAGTAGCTCTCTTCCATGAGATGCCAATAACAAAATATATGGCCGGGTAAAATAATACCCGGCCCTTTTTTATCNTATCNATTGACTATGTGATATACGGGCGCCTTATCCATTTGCCAACTGTCGTTTTCCTTATCGTATTGAGACAGTGTAAGGCAATGCCAATCTTTATCATCGAGTTTTGGGTGATCACCCCGATAATAATAACCTGGCCAACGAGTTTCCTTACGGAAAAGCGTATGTTGGGTTACACACTCGGACGCTAATACACGATGATGTAGTTCCCAAGCTCTCTGCAGCTGGTGCAAATCCTCAGCTCCGAGATGTGGAATATCCTCCTTCAGCATTTGTAAATGCTCAAGACCGCGCTCTANCATTGGTTCATTAGTAACATATCCAACTGATATACCACCAACATACTCATCCATAATCTTTTCAAGTCGCTGAAGACCCTGAATCGGTAGCATGTAACTTGGTGATACTGTCCCAGCAACAATTTCATTACGACCAACCCGATAGTTTTCGAGTGGCTGGTATATTATTTCCTCAAGCTCCTGATATTCTTGCTCACAAACTTCAGGCTGATCCTTGAGATCATTCACATAATTAACAGCTGCTTTGGCCGCAATACGACCCTCAGTAAACGAACCAGATGAAAATTTGTGCGCTGTACCGCCTATTGTATCACCCGCACCAAACAACCCGTCCACCGTCATCATCCTGTTATATCCCCATTGATATTCATCAGGAGCATAAT
The DNA here is from genome assembly GCA_002711555.1 of Rhodospirillaceae bacterium. Next base: position 22,267 of record PARQ01000011.1, read on the forward strand.
CTTCTGGGCCACTGGCCCATGCGCCAGAGCAAGTTGCATGCGAGCCCATCACATATGGTTCAGACGTAGTCAGTTCCGGATTCGTATGCTTTGGGTCAATATTTTGTGAAGCCCAAACAACCGCCTGCCCAATAGTCATACCCAAGAAGTTTTCCCACCCAACAGTCTCCTTATGGGGATCCTGAAATGCTTCCTTCGTAACCATACGAATAGGACCGCGACCAGCACGCATTTCCTCATGGAAAGCATGATTACGCAAGCAAGTTGGTGTTGGCTCTTGATCTATGTAATCGCCTACAAGCTCTTTGGTGTGTTCGTACCATGTTTTTTCATAGTTCTCACCATATGCATTCTCTGTATATGTTTTTAGATGCAAGAAGTAAGCACCAACCGGGCCATAACCATCCTTGAAACGACAAAGGACAATACGGTTNTCCATCTGGGTCATCTTTGCTCCGGCTAAAATTGGTAAAGCATAAGCAGAGGCACTACTCCAAGGTGCATACCATGTACGACCCATTCCCTCTCCAACGGCGCGCGGTTTGAATATATGGGATGCTCCACCTGCTGAGACTATGACTGCCTTGGCACGGAAAACATAAAAATCACCGGTTCGGACATTAAAGCCGACCGCACCAGAAACCCTATTTGCATTATTTTTGTCTTTTAGAAGATGCGTAACCATAATGCGGTTGTAAACCTCATCCGCAGCCTTACGGGCTGCCTCGGCAACAATCGGCTTGTAACTTTCACCATGGATCATAATCTGCCATTTACCCTCACGCTGATAGCGTCCAGTCTCAGGGTCACGCATAATTGGCAATCCCCATTCATCAAATTTATGAACAGTTGAATCCACATGACGGGCAATGTCATAACTGAGGTCTTCCCGAGTTAAGCCCATCAAATCATTGCGAGCATACCGAACGAAATCTTCTGGTTGATTCTCATCCCATTGCATGCCCATGTAGCAATTAATTGCATATAAGCCCTGAGCCACCGCACCACTACGCTCTATGTTAGCCTTCTCNACGGTAACAACCTTAAGGTCCCGGCCCCAAAAACGAGACTCATAAGTCGCTCCACAGCCAGCCATTCCTCCACCTATTACCAATATATCAGTATCAACGGTGATAGTTTTTCTCCCTCCAAAAAGCCCCATCAAACTACCTCCTGCTTGAATTGTTTTGATTTGGAGTTATGACCTACCGCATTCGGCACGCTATATTTCTCGAGCTGATCTGGCGCCAAGGCCGGCAACCCATCTTCAAGGTTAAGCGCGTCNGGCTCATGTGATAATTCTTGGGTTTTATATTCTTGTGATTTGGGTGCGTTGTATGTCTCCGCGGACGGAATTGAGCCCCATTCAGTTGTTCGAATGGGCGACACAAACTCTTTTACNGTACCGTCGCGAAATTTTAATTTCCATGAAATCGTTCCTTTTTCGGGTTCGCGAAGGACGCGAACACTATGTCCCATTGGAGCGAAATCAGCGTAGCCTCTATCATCAATCGCGTTCTGAGGGCAGGCCTTTATACAAGAGTAGCACTCCCAACACATATTGGGTTCAATGTTGTACGCACGTCGGTATGTTTTATCTATGTGCATGATATCTGAAGGACATATATCAACACAGTGTCCACAGCCATCACAGCGGGTCATATATACGAAAGTTGGCATTGGTTTAACTTTCTCCTAGTTGAACGAATAAAGATTAATCAGTAATTGGAGGGGTGGCGTCGCGGGTCACCCAGCGTCGCTGGCTTATCAGCTGGTTCCGGAAGATTACTGCGTGATCCATCTGCAATAGCCACACGTTTTTGCAAAGCAGCCGCAGGTTTGAAGAACATGTGTGCGAATTTCGTCCAGGGNACCGATCCAAAAAGGACTGTTGTAAGGATTAAGTACAGTCCGAGAGAAACATTGGCCCANGCACTCTCTATCCCTTGCAAATAGGCCCATATCAAAGCCACCGTACAGCTCGTCATCAAGAGAACAACAAACATATCTGCCCTCATTAAGCGGAATGGCGAACCACCCTCGGCCAATACATCGACACGAATGAAAAACCAAAACCAGTAGCCGCCAACACAAACCATGGCAGCACCTAACCACCAAAGCTGTGGAATGATTGCCGGGGTAGGACTTGTTGGCGTCGGATACTGAAACACCATTACTGCGGTCGCCAACGCATATATAGTAAAGCCCCACATGCCTAAAAGATGAGCTATGCGACGCTTCTGATTGCAAAACTCACTGGACAGGGCAACATTAGCCACAGCGGTCTTAACAGCGTGCCCCACCATTTCCCCACCGCCCAGTGTTCGAGAGCTGGACTTCTTGGCTTTTCTCCAATTAGAAAAGAAATACTTGGCACTTCCACGGTGTATCGTGTCGTAAACGGTTCCCANGGCGACCAAGAGAACCATAATCACAACATAACTCTGCATTACGATAGGCGCTACGGATGATGAAAGCGTAGCAAATGGATTTATTGAGAACATATCTCCCCCTTCCGGATCAGATACCGCTTGCCGTCGGTAGCCAATTCCGGTTGACAGTTGCTGTTACCGTTNTGCACTCAGAATGAGCTTGGGTCAAGGAAAGATCGCCTACATGTCATGCTTTGAGNCAACTTTAGGCGGACACTCNAATTTTTCTGCGCTTAATTTTTCCCAAATTTTCATTAGGAACGAAGACGAGTGGGTATATTTTCCGCGCTAGATATTAATCGAACAAGGCCCCAGCCTATCAGCAGCAATTAAAATTTCTGGTCAGCCTCCCAAATGCTTTGCTAGAAGGGGTTGTGAATGGAAAATCGGGAGTTTGTAGATGGTAAACTTAGTGACACCGCATGGGGGTAAAAGCTTAAACGCATTACTACTTGCAGAAAGCGATCGCNTGGCCGCGAGCAAGCGAGCAGACAATCTAATCAAAGTTCCGATGTCTAGCCGTGAAACATCCGATGTGCTCATGTTAGCGATGGGTGCTTACACACCATTGAACGGCTTTATGTGTGAGGCTGATTGGCATAGAACCTGTGCCGAAATGAAACTACAAAATGGATTGTTTTGGCCGATCCCAATAACGCTGTCTGCCGACCGGAGCTTGGCAAATCAAATTAAAAACGGTGATGATGTGGCGCTATTTGATGAGGACACTGGCACGACCATGGCGATCATGAATGTCTCCGAGAAATTTGAAATCGATAAAGATTTTGAAAATAAGAATATATTTGGGACTACGGATATAAAACATCCCGGCGTCAAAAAAGTCCTTGAACAACGTGATGTGAACCTGGGCGGATCAATCAAAGTCTTTGACGAAGGTGAAATGCCCAATGATTATAAGGACCTTTATCTCAGACCCGCTGAGACAAGAGCACTTTTTGATAAACTAGGCTGGTCTAAAGTGACTGCCTTCCAAACCAGAAATCCAATGCATCGAAGCCATGAACATCTTGTCAAAATAGCAATTGAAATCACTGACGGAGTTTTCATACACCAGGTACTTGGAAAGCTAAAAGAAGGGGATATCCCTGCTGAAACTCGAACTGAAGCCATCGCTACAATGATCGATAACTACTTTGTTCCTGGGACAGCCTTACAAGGCGGATATCCAATAGAAATGCGTTACGCCGGTCCACGAGAGGCNCTATTTCATGCATTAATCCGGCAAAATTTTGGTTGTGCCTATCTCATTGTGGGGCGTGATCATGCCGGCGTCGGAGATTATTATGGACCGTACGANGCGCAAGACATTTTTGATGAGCTTTGGGAAGGGGCGCTAGAAACTCAGCCACTTAAAATTGACATAACCTTCTATTGCAAAAAATGCCAGGGAATGGCTACGGAAAAAACAAGTCCNAGCAAGCCAGAGGACCGCGTTCAGATTTCNGGCACCAAATTTCGGGAGATGNTGGAAAACGGTGACGATATTCCTGTTGAGTTTAGTCGTCCGGAAGTCGTTGAAGTGTTGAGAAAATACTATTCCACTCTAAAATAGTCAGACATCTAAANTGCATACCTCCTCCGNTCTTAGCGATAGGATTATCATAGCTCAAATATCGGACATGCATCTGCGCGATAATNGTATACTTCTCAAACAAAAAATTGACACCGAGGTAGCCCTTGAAAAAGCTATTGAACACATAAATTCTTGGGAAACACCTCCTAATGCAATCTTAGTGACAGGTGATTTAGTTCAACGAACTAAACGTCAAAATTATGCAAACTTACGTAGAAAGCTTGATCAACTTCGCTCGCCTTATTATGTCATACCGGGTAATCACGATAATCGTACTTTGATACGCGAGCATTTCTCTGATNTGGGATACTTGCCCGACAGTGGAACATTTCTGCAATACTCGGTTGANACGGGCCCTCTAAGGCTAATTGGCCTTGACACAATGATACCGGGCGAAAATGAGGGTGAAATATGCGGCGAACGCTGCGAATGGTTGCAAAACATTCTTCATGAAAAGCCCGACCAGCCTACGCTCATATTTATGCATCATCCCCCGTTCAAAACGGGCGTCGATTTTCTTGACAGGCATCAATTTCAAGGGAGTGAGCTCTTAGCAAATATCATTGAGCAAAATCCACAGGTCATTCGGATTGTCTGCGGTCATCTCCACCGACAATTACAGGTAAGTTGGGCAGGTACAATAGCNTCNGTTTCACCCAGCATTGCATTTCAATTACCTATGGCATTGGAGACTGATGCCAATAGAGGTTTCAGTCTCGAACCACCCGCCTGCCCAGTCTATATCTGGCAACCTGATATTGGGCTTATCGCTCATATGAGTTTGATTGGCGATTTTGGCGGTTTACAGCCTTTCGTCGGTGACCCTATTGTTTAGAAATGTGTCAGAAAATCATAAGGTACGACTATGCGCCTGGAAATAAGACACTTTGTTCGACCCTGAATATCACAAGTGCAAATTTTATGTTGTAAATACCGTTCACTGTCTTCGATATTAAAGTACGGGTAAAGGATTGAGGCCAAATCTGCGAGAAAGAGCAACACCCGCGTATATAAGTGGCGTATCGATTGCAGCGATCAGTATTTTAAAAAGGTATGCCGCGATAATGATTTGTATTACCAGCTGCCACTCAAGTCCCATACCCCATTTGAGAAAAATTGAATTCACAATTATTGTATCTATTAGCTGAGAGACCATGGTTGAGGCGTTATTCCTAAGCCACAAATGGCGTCCTGATGTAACACGTTTCCAAAAATGGTATAACCGCACATCAATAAGCTGAGCGATTAGATATGCAGTCATGGATGCAAAAATTAAAACCCCAGGCAGTGTAAAGACTGACTCAAAAGCAATCTGCATTTCCCTTACGGTTCCGAAATGTTCATTACCCGATGACCACGCAGGGGCGCCAGGCAATGCTAAAGCAACTTGAACAAAAAGTAATGCCAATATACTCAGCCCGAAACCCGTAAAAACCATTAAGTTCGCGCGTCTTCGACCATAGACCTCACAAACAAAGTCGGTGAGAAGAAACGTTAACGGATATGTGATCAACCCAGTGGTAAGTGTTATAGGTTCACCGAAAAGCCCTTTGGGCATTGCTGTCGGGAATGCCAAGAATAGTTTGACCCCTATGATATTTGTAATGACCAATAAAACCACAAAGGTCGAGATTAAGACGCAGTAAAGCTTTTCTGAGTGCAACTGTATTTTAGGTTCCATTATTATAAATGTCCGTTGGCTTCAAAAATTTACGCCAACACGCCCACCATCTGCACGGAGTACAGAGCCATTAATATAACCAGCTGGCATGCCACATAACATTGCGGCCAAAGCACCCATTTCCTCCACTTTACCATCTCGCCCCATTGGAGCATTTTTAATCATCTGTTCTCGTGCTTCGTCCGCTGAGATACCGAGGTGTTTTCCACGCACTTCATCACCAGCCTTAACCCGTTCAGTATAAATACGTCCTGGCACCAGGCAATTGACCGTAATGCCATCTTTAGCAACTTCCTTGCATAGTGCTTTTGACCAGCCAACAAGTGCCATGCGCAACGAACTTGAAAGCACATTCACAACCGACGCATCGTAGATATTGGACGACGTCATAGTTAGGACTCGACCCCAACCTTGTTTTTGCATTCCGGGAAGCGCATAACCCGTCGCCTTAATTGCTGCCATCACTATCACATCAAACCAGTCATGCCAGAGTTTTTCATTCGCTTCAGACGGTAACAATCTTGGCGGCCCACCACAGTTATTAAATTGAATATCAATTCCACCAAACTTGCTATGCGCGTCGTCAAGCATTACCTCAAGCTCACTCGGTTTAAGAAGGTCACAAGTGCCAAATTCGACTTGGACGCCGAATTCCTTTGAAATGTTTTTAGCCTGCTCAGCAAGGAGATCCCTACTGCGCGCAGTCAGATAAATGTGAACCCCCTCCGCTGCCAAAGCCCGGGCAATGCCATTCCCCATTCCATAGCTTCCGCCCATAACTAATGCACGTTTACCTTCAATGCCAAGATCCATCACGTTTCCTATCTTAGTGTTTACGAGCACATTCAATTAATTCCAATAATCGAGGCGGAGTAATGGGAGCCTCTGCAATACGAACACCAAAAGGCTCTAACGCATTTTCGATGGCACCAATTATGGCCGCAATGGCTGGAATAGTGCCGCCCTCCCCAGCACCCTTAACGCCGAGTGGATTCTGCGGTGTTGGAATTTCCTGATGGACTTGCTGAACATGGGGCATATCACTTGCTAACGGAAGTAAATATTCTCCATAGTTCACTGTAACTGGCTGAGCATTCTCGTCATAACGCATCCATTCAAACAAAGCATTGCCAAGCCCATGTGCAACCCCGCCCAACACCTGCCCCTCAACCGTCATTGGATTGATCATCTTTCCACAGTCATGTCCCGACCAATATCGCAAAACCTTTGCATAACCAGTTTCAATATCTACCTCTACCTCCGCTAAGTGAGTGCCATTAGCGTAGGCAGCCTGTTTAGGTGTAAAATAACTCAATTCCTGCAATCCCGGCTCGATACCACCTGGCAACGTAAAGCCCGGTTTGCCATTAACAAATTCAGCAACCTCGCCTAATGTTTTGGACATTTCGGGAACGCCTTTCACAAATACAGACCCTTCGGCGAGGTCCATGTCCTCCTCAGCAGCTTCCATCATATAAGCAGCCGCTTTAATAATTTTCTTTCTAACAGCCCCAGATGCTTGATGAACCGCATTACCCGCATTAACGATGGCTCTGCTTGCAAAGGTACCTATTCCGTATGGGCAGCCCTGCGAATCACCGCCGATGACGGTTATATCATCCAAATCAACACCTAGCTGATCTGCAGCAATTTGAGCAAAAACGGTTTGATGTCCTTGTCCCTGTGCAGAGGCGCCATAATGAATGGTAACTTTCCCGGATGGAGCAACCCGAATATTTGCGCCCTCAAAGGGCCCTAGTCCAGTTCCCTCAACATAAGAGGCAATTCCTATTCCTATAAATCGACCTTCTGAACGCGCTGCCTTTTGCCTCTCTTTAAAACTATCATATTCAGACAGTTCAATGGCTTTATCGTGACAAGCAGGATAGTCCCCGCTGTCATAGGTAATTGGACTTCCATCTCGGAATATAAGTCCCATTTTGTAAGGCATTTGATCGGCAGGAATATAATTTTGACGGCGGAGGCTCGCAGGGTCCCGGCCTAATTCTAGGGCCGCCATATCCATCATGCGCTCCATTGTAAAAGCAGCTTGAGGACGACCAGCTCCCCTTACAGGTGTAACGGCCACTTTATTGGTAAGAACACAGGTAACCTTCATTTCATAAGCGGGAAGAAGATACGGGCCAGGCACGGTGGATGCTGCAATGTATGGTGTGATGATTCCCCATGGCACGTATGCTCCAGAATCATGAAGAAGGGTTCCACGAAATCCTAGAAGTTTGCCATCCTCGTTAAAAGCGATCTCTGCCGTCCAAAGCTGATCACGCTCATGATGAGTGGCTGTAAAATTTTCACGTCTGTCCTCCATATATTTCACCGGTCGACGCAGCATTCTGGCAGCGGCAGCAACAGAGAAATACTCAGGATAAGTTTGCCCCTTCGCCCCAAATCCCCCCCCAATATCAGGAACAACAACACGCACCTGATTGTCATCTACTCCACGTAATTTTGCATAAATTTCCCGGACACGGTGCGGCGACTGGCTCGCTGCGTAAAATGTCAGATGATCTAACAATTCATCATAACTTGCCATCATTGCACGTGTTTCGAGCGGATGTGCTGCCCCACGATGTTGAAAAAATGTATTTTTAAAAATGTGAGGTGCATTTGCAAAAACTTCGTCCACATTACCAAATGACTGAACAAATTCTGCGCAAATGTTATCTTCAATCTCGTGATGAGCTGTGGCAGTATTTCTCTTTACAGCTTCCCGAAAGTCGCTAGCTACGGGCAATGGCTCATAATCGACTATTACTCTTTCCAAGGCATCTTCAGCTATGTACCGATCTTCGGCCACGATCAGGGCAACAGGTTCACCAACATATCTTACATAATCCTTCGCCAACATATGAGGCGTCATGGGCTTGGTGATAAGTGGATTTGGCACCATCAATGGCAGCTCTGTAGTCGTATACTCAAGCGCAAGATCTGAATTTTTCAAAATGAGGTGAACACCATCCAATTCCAGAGCTGTTGCCGTATCAATAGACTTTATACGGGCATGCGCATAAGGGCTGCGCAGCATCGCGGCAGTTAGTAAGCCCGGCAAATGAATATCATCCGTAAACTTGCCCTCTCCCCTCAGAAGTACCGGGTCCTCTACACGTTTAGCTGAAGATCCAAATGATGACATATGCGTTCTTCTACTTGTAGGTGCTGTGGCGCGACTTGATTGTTGCCATAGTATATCCCGCTAAATCAGATGCGATATCGGCCGGCAATCCAGGGGCAGCAGCAATATATTTTTTAACAGTAGCTATATCAATTTGGTCAAATTTTCCTAATGTCTCCAGGAATCCAGCGACGGTCTTCTCTAATTTTTCGTGTAGAACAACTTGGCTTATTAACCCAGATGCTAACGCATGCTGAGCATCAATTTCCTCGGCCGAAAAGATCAAGTGCGCAACCGTTTTTGGGGCAACTTTAGTATGTGCAGAAATCGCTAGTGTAGGCGGCGTCCCATGAAGCATTTCTGGAAGTGCAAAGGTTGCCTTCTCGCTTGCAATGGCAACATCCGAACCGGCAACAAGCGCGCATGCAAAGCCAAGCGCCTTGCCCTGCACCACACTAATTATTGGCGAAGGGAACTTCCGAAACGATGCATAAACATCCAGGATACGACTCATAAAACGAGTTTTTGCGTCATAAGCATTTACTGGAGGGCCCTCGGACCCAATCGCCTGTTCACGACCATGGCTAAAATCAGTCCCACTGCCCCTCAAAATAATTCCATTCAGCCCGCCATGTGCGGTTGCTTCATCAACTTTTGCAGCTAGCAAAACAAGCATATCATCAAGAAATTTGTTTCCATCTTCAGGCCTATTGATAGTTATGTGAAGGAATGGTGTTTTTTCTTCAAATATCAAATGCTCATCAATCATGGAATTTAGCCTCAATAAATTTTAACAATCCCGTTGTTCTGCAACGGCAAGCGCTGCCGCTACGATACCCTGGTAACCAGTACATCGGCAGATGTTGCCAGATATTGCGTCGCGCACATCCTGTTCTTTTGGGTGGGGGTTTTCCTGAAGTAATTCCGTTAACGTCATAAGCATGCCAGGCGTACAAAAACCGCATTGTAGAGCATGATGCTCCATGAATGCCTGCTGCAAGTCATTTAACTCACCATTAACTGCTAACCCTTCAACCGTAGTAATTTCAGCTTCATCTGCTTGTACCGCTAACATCAAACAACCACGTGCAGTCTTGCCGTTAACCAATACTGTACATGCTCCACAAACGCCATGCTCGCAGCCAAGGTGCGTGCCCGTGAGATTAATCTGATGGCGTAGGAAGTCCGCCAGAGTCAGCCTCCCCTCAACCTCGCAGGCGTAATCTACGCCATTTACTTTAAGCGTAATCTCATGCATTGCAGTCATGCAGCTAATGCCCGGCTCTTGCGCTGATTAGAAGCTTGCTCTAATGCCCGCCTTGCCATTACTACCGCAACCTTTTTACGATATGACGCAGAGGCGTGGACATCATCAATGCCAGCGACTGCGGTTGCGTGCTCTGCCGCCTCACGAAACAATTCGTCGCTCGGCATCTCCCCCACTAATAAGTTTTCTGCGTTAATCATACGAACAGGACCTACTTCCACCCCCATGAGAGCCAATGCCGCGCGTGATATTACTTCACCATCAAAATCGAGTAGCACGGCCGCGCCCGCAAGCGCAAAATCACCTTTGCGTCGCGCTAACTCGGCAAATCCGTACACGTGCTTTTCAGGCCATGTAGCGACCGTAATATCAGTAAGCATTTCATCCTCTGCAAGATTAGGAGCCATAAAACCCTGAGACCATTCAAGTATTGGCACATCACGTTCACCAGAGCTGCTTTGCACATGTAACGTTGCATCATGAACAGCAAGAAGAGCCGGCCATTCAGCTGACGGGTCCAAGTGAGCAAGAGAGCCTCCTATGGTTCCTCGATTTCTTATCTGCGCGTGGGCAACATATTCCATGCCAGCGGCAATAAGCGGGCAGTGCTCAAGGACAATTTCTGAAGTCTTTGCTTGACCATGCCTGGCCATTGCACCAAACTTTACCCCGTCATGCACTTTCTTGATTTCAGCCAAATCTTTTAGCCGATTAATATCGATAATGTGCTCGGGCATTACATAACGGAAATTCATCATTGGCATCAACGATTGCCCGCCCGCCAAAATTTTCACATCACCTAATGTTGCTAAAAGCTCGAGTGCCTCGTTCAGACTTTCTGGCCTATGGTATTCAAAAACGGGGGGCTTCATCGGAATAATCTAGCATTGAGAATGTTGGAAATCCATCGTTTCAAGGCACCGATAAATATCGTTACACCTGATGTGCTAGCATCGTTTTGCTCTCCCAATTCCACATTTTTCCCGCTAATCACTCTCTCCTCAAGACATTCAGCAAATTGACTTACCATCTCTTCCGATACTGCCGCTACTATCCCCTGACTTCTGCCGTATTGAGCAACCGGACCGATTAAATTTAAATCGGTCGTCACCCTTACATTTGATCCTCCGTCCGATTCATCCAAACTGAACTTTATATTCGCCTGGGCACCCCCGCGGCCTCGTGCTTCACGGCCATCAGCTTTCAGGATTGCAAAATATTTCTCATCGTCCCGTTCAACAAACCTCACATTGCCATCAAAAGTTAAGCTGACAGGGCCAAGCTTTACGTCAACTTTGCCCCTATAGGCGTTATCATCCATAACCTCAGTCAGCTTTGCCCCTGGCAAACATGGGGCAACACGCTCAACATCAACAAGGATGGACCACGCCTCTTGTGGAGCAGCAGCAACGGAGAAGTTATTTTCTAATTTCACTGCCTAGCCCTCCAAGAGGAAAACACCGCCCGAAATGTAAAAGGTGCATAATTTTCCTGCCAGTACATACAATAATATTTATAATTTTAATACGCATTACCAGTTTTATTATTGTTATTATTTAAGTCACTAACCTTCCCTTTTTCTACCTTTCAAATTTTTTACTAGAAGCTCCAATATCCATTGATACGAAACGATGTGCATGTAAATGGCCTCATCGAGCCTTATATTCTACGCTTCAATACATTGCAGTGAAAGTCGTTAAGACATCCTCTTTTCTTTTGATGTGTTTGCCGGCAGTGTTGTCACATGGCGGGGCCGACCCCAATTGGAAGCCGTAATGAGAGCCTGAGAGATATCTTCCTCAACCATGTAGCCATCAGCAACAAGGCGTTCACAGGCAACCTTAATTGCAGCAATATATTCATCTGCTGTGGCATAACGCTCTAGTATTGATGACCTAGGATCACGTGTAAAGACCCGTTCCTCGGGAGAGTCAGGGAATGGGATATAACTTCCATTGAACTCATAAGTTGCTCCGTAACCGTGTCCCCGCGACCGAATGTTCCATCCAACATAAGTTCCCATCGGTGCTTGCACCATCGGTGCACGGATGCCGGGAACATCATTTCCGTCCTCGTCGGATGACGGAACTAATATCGTATACCCATCATTATCAATAATCTTTGGTGGAAATGACAGTATCCCCTCGTCTTCACGGGGACCAAAATCCAACAATTTCAGACTTGCAGGCTCAGTTGGAACCATATTCGCTGGAATATTAGGAAATTGCGCGCACCACTCTTCGTAGGAAATAAGCGTCCCATCTTTTCGAGTTGGGATTTGTGACTCAGGTGGTCGTTTCCCGTTGGTTGACCATGCATCCATTGCATCAAGCATGGCACGAAAAATCATTGAAGTGGTCACTATGTTTGAATAATTAGTACAAATTCCTTTTTCTGGCGCACTATCGATAGGTGACGAACTATGTTGCGAGCTTGCCCAAAGGTAAATCCGAACTGTTTCTGGCTGAGGGAGGTCGTTACCTCGCGTGTCGGTATGAACAAGTGAGCCACGCCGCTGCCAATATTCAGTAGCAGTCTGCGAATGCATAACAAGAGGGTCGGTGTCGGGCCGTGTTAAAATAGCATCCGTTTTCCCTGTTAAATGATCCTCACATTCAGCATACGAAAATGGGAACCTGTCAGCATAAATATAGTGATCTTCGTACTGCTGACCTGCCATTGAAACTGCATTTGCAAACCGATGGTTAAGCCACATCCTTCCAGCGCCAGATACATGGGGCAGCAAACCATCGAAAACTTGACGACCATTGGAATCACAATTGAAACCACGATAGATAAAGTCTCGAATGCAACGGCCGGTCTGGGAGCGTCCCCATCCATAAGCTTTTTTAATTTTTACGGGATTATGATTTCCCTGTGAGTCTTTTTTACCGTACTTCAAAAAACCTACGAGATCGCGAACTGCAACGTGCCCCAATCCCATTATCAATGGGTCCTTTGCCTCGTAGACCAGGTCGTAAATCCAGCCTGGCTGAAAACCACCGTGTAAATGTATAAATTCATCGGACGGTAAAATTGCCGTTTCAGAGGACCCGCGTGTGGTCTCACCAGATACCCCTGCACCACTTATAACCTGTGCATACTCCCAGTCCTCTTCTGGGATAGTAATTCTTTCGCCCTCTGCATAACGCCTTTTAGTCAAGAGTGCCTGTCCAGTGTCACGGGAAACAGTCGGATGGCTTCGTGTCCCTGCCCGTCCTGAAAGAGCAAAACATGCTGTGGGGCTGCCGGGAATAAATTCTTGATGCACTATCCCTGTGATTGGATCTCCCTTTTCGGTAGCTATAGGCATCTTCATTGTTACCCGACCGTCCCCCGGCAAAATATCACCCTGCCAAGCTCCCCAGATAAAGCTGTACCCTCGACGCATCAAATAACCGTTCCCAGCATCATCAGCTGTAATGGGATCGTTGGAGTGCGGGGCATCATTAAAAAACTGGAGGGCACGAACATTACCGCGATTACCCCAATCGAAAAAAAGTCGCTCGTTGCCCTGATCTGGATTAACTGGTAGGAGCATCAAAAACTCGGCTGAAAATTCTACTAATCCCTCTTCGTTTAGCGATGCTTTGTCGATATCGACTACCGACTTTTGAGCATCACCTTTGGGATCTACAGCAAAGTGTGCCCAGCCCTTTAGTTTCTCGTATGGACCAGTCGTCCCGAATTCATACCCGTTTGCAAATGGCAAACGATCAATAATTTCTAAGTTAATACGATTTTTCAATATGTTCTCCTATTTGGTTGAGCCCCAGGCGTCAGCGAAATTACCCAGATTTAGGGTTACAAATATGTTAAGCATGCTTGCAACCGAACCCTTGACGCATTCCTAATTTTTTCCGAATGGCAAGCATAAAGTTATAGATTTTACATCAATCATAAGGTTGGAGTGATTCCCATTTACCGCACTTTAAATCAAACAAATGTCGGACCCACAGCCGAGCTCCCTGTCCGCAGCATCTAATAATTCATCAAAACAGTCCGGTGTCTTAATTTTTCTACCTACCACCGATGGAGAATTGGCCTGAAACCAGAAATTATGAGTTGGATGGCCGCCACCAGCTACCACAAGTGAAATATTATCAGGCTCTGCCGTAATCGGCCATGGATCAACGATACATGAGTTCTTCACAACTGAGTTAGCATCCATCTCCAACCACTGTGACAATCCACACAGTTCAATATCTTTCTGTGAAATACGACTTCGGCTCCAAAGCTCCCTCTTTAGTCGGGCCTGACCAAACCCGAGCTCTGCAAAATGTTCCACAAGAACACTTGATAGCATTAATATGCCTGGCGTGCCCTTTTCGTATCCCGCAAGATAATGGAAAGTAGCCTGAGATAAATAGCGTGCAACACGGTTAAGACTTTGCTCTATCTCTTCTTCAGCTGTTTCCTTTCCCGTTCCACGCCGCATAATATTCATGGCTCCTGAACAAGCTACGACTGACACCGCATTGCAAGTTGATGGGAAACCATGACGGTCAGATGCAAAACACTTCCATCCCTTTGGCAAGTTTTCATCATCCTCAGCAAAAACAACGTTTGTCGTACGCATAGGTCCAAATATTGCCATAGTTCCAATGCCTGGCACTGCACCACCAACATTTTGCTGGAGGAAGCGAATTGCCCTGCCAATTGAAACTCCTGCAGGCCGCTGCGGATTTGATCCCAAAAGCCCAAACCCAGAATTTAGACGGATTTGGCGGCTAATTGGCCCATTCACAATGACAACAGGGAATTGACTGCCTGAGGATGCTTGCCAACTAGCATGTTTTAATGCGGGATCAAGAATTGCCTCGACTGCCGCCAACAACACGGATAAGTATTCTGGCCTACCTCCGGCCATTGCAAGCGCAACCGATGCCGCCTCAACCGTTACCAATCCGCCACGAGGCATGAACTTACCAATCACATGCTCACGGGCAAGATCAGTACCACGCAGTATATTGTTAACCCGCTTTCTGGTTGGGGGATATATAGGTAATCCATCTCCCCAATTATTGATCATGAACCAATTATGAATTTGGGCTACAACATCCTCAAAATCTTCGCCAGCCAACTTCACGCTGGAGGCCTTATTAACCCCGATAGCTGATACACTTGGTTCCCATGTTGTAAGGCCTGATATGAAGCCCTCCAACACCGAATGGATTAAGGACAGATCACTTTCGGCCATGAATAATTCTATTGGAAAACTTACGAGCGCTGCGTCTGAGTCGAACCCAAATCCAGACATAGTATTTTTTATAACTCCCACAAACTCGTCCCTAGCGAGCAAGACTGTGGGAATGTCAGCGATCTCTAATCTAGCGGCAGCACGGCCGCATGCAGAAGCGCAACGCCCTCAGGCGGCATTACCTACTATGATTGCATCTACCTCGAGGTCCTGCGCAACCTTCACAAGCTCTTCTGTGTCAATCGGGTCATTCCCTACTGGGAAATAATCCGGAGCAAGAACTTCAATATCTTTGCACTTTGACCGCAACAAATCCCCAACTAATGGCAAAGTGCGATGAGCTTGCCATTCATCATTCGATACAAGTCCAATCTTTTTGCCATTAAGGCTGGCAAATCGAGCAGCATGAAGCTGTTTAATTTCTATTGCCCCAGTAGGATCAAATACTTCAAGCTCAGGCATACACTTTCCTCCATTCTTATGGCTCCATTAGACAAGACAAACATCGTCGGCGCAACCAAGATCACGATCGGCTTGCTTAAGCAGTTCTGTCCAATTAGAGGGCGTTTCGACGATTTTTTTGCCAACAGTCAAAGCATTTCCTTGCAGCCAGAAGTTATGGGTGGGATGTGCCCCTCCAGCTACTAGGACCATTATACCATCAGGCCTCTGGCAAATAGGCCATGGGTCGATTGAGGCAGCCTGAGCTACAGGGTCAGTTGAAGCCCTTATCCATTGTTCGAGACCAGATGAAATAACTGTTTCCTTTTCGATCTTTGTATTCGCCCACAGAAATTCTTTAATCTTTGTCTTCGTCCAACCCAGACTTGCTAATTGTTTTGCTACCACAGGTGAAATTATCACCGCGCCAGCTGTTCCACCTGTCCACCCCCGTATGTAATGCGGATTAGCCGTCTGCATATACGTAGAGATACGCCGAAGACTATCCTCGGCTTCGACAATCAGAGTTTCTTTCCCTGTGCCACGTCGAATAATATTAGCGCCACCAGTAGCGATGAACACAGATACAATGTTGGTGCCGTGCGGAACGCCATGCCACTCAGTAGCATGCGTTTCCCAATCATCAGGAAATGTATCTTCGGCCTCCGCAATTACAGCGTTGGTATATCTCATAGCTCCAAATATCGCCATTGTCCCTACCCCGGGCAAGGCGCCGCCGACATTTTGCTGCATCAATCTTAGTGCACGCCCTATAATTCCACCTGCTGGAGCCTGGGGGTTTGGTCCCATCAACCCAAACCCAGAGTTTATCCGAATGTCGGAAGCGATCGGACCGTTCACTATAATAACGGGAAATGTCATACCAGACGTTGACTGCCATTTATCGTGATCCATAGACGGATGAAGGATAGCCTCGACTGCGGCAATAAGAATTGATAAATACTCCGGGCGTCCACCCGCCATCGCAAGTGAGACAGCAATAGTTTCGATAGTCACTATGCCCCCACGCGGCATAAATTTCCCTATTTTTTCATCGCGGACTCTGTCTGTACCTTTGAGAATCCATTCAACCTTATCTGGGGTGGGCGGTATAATTGGAAGCCCATCCGACCAGAGGTTCTTTATGAAGAGGTTATTTACCGCAACCAGTGATTTTGCATAATCTCCAATGTCGAGATTTATCATTTTGGCATTGATCAATCCCAATTTAGTAACTGCCGAATTCCAATTGATAAATCCATCGATGAATTTCTTTTTTGCTTTTTTTACAGGAGAGAGGTCACTTTCAATTAAAAATACATCTATAGGGAACTCTACCATAGGCGTATCGCGGTCAAACCCGAGACCAGCTACTGCATTCCTGACCACTCCCACAAAATCTTCGCGTGCGAAAATAGTAGTTGGTATTTTGGAGGCTTCTAATCTGGCGGCAGCACGGCCGCATGCGGTAGAACAATTACCTCAGGCAGCGTTCCCTATTAGAACGGCGTCAACGGCAAGCTCTTTTGCCCTTACGACGGTGGCATCTGAGTCGATAACAGCATTGCCAATAGGAAATTCCTTGTATGGTATTATTTTAATTGAAGGAAACTCAGCCTTTAGCATATCGCCTACCAACGGCAATGTCCGATGGGCCTGCCAACTATCATTCGAAAGTAAAGCAATTCTCTTTCCATCCAAACTATTTAACCGCGGTGAATGTAGTTCAGTTATTTCCGTTGCACCCGAGGGGTCATAGATGTCCATCGCGAATCCTCCTCTCTACCTAAACCAGAAACATTTAAACCTAGCATGCCAGCAGCTTTAGCGAAAAGCCCCCCAAGTTGTGAAATAAAGCCAAACAATTTTTTCAACCTAATCTTCATTAGCCAAATTACTCTCCGGATCGAGTTCTCATCACAAAATAGCATTTAAATTACCCGCACGCCGCCTCCGTCCGTCGCAACGCACTGACCAGTGACATAGCTGCCCCTAGGGGATGCAAGAAAATAAATCGCTTCTGCAACCTCTTCTGCCGTTCCTAATCGCTGAAGAGGAACATTTTGTGTCCGTGGTAAAAAGTATTCATCTTCACTCATACCTTTGCCCCAACGTTCATATGCGCTCAACAGATTAGGTGTAACTATCCCACCAACGGACACGATATTGATACGGATATTCTCAGGTCCTAGCTCAAGCGATAATCCTTGGGTCCAATTCATACATGCTGCCCAAGCTATTGCTGATGTAGCCGTGCGTGGTCCCGGCTGAATACCTTTTGTAGAGGTGATGTTCACAATACTTCCTGATTTAGCTTTTCTAATCCAGGGTAGTGCTGATTGGGTTACACGCAGCATTCCAAAAAATTTACGCTCAAAAGCAACTTGAAATTCTGTTTCTTCCATTTCAGAAAACCGGCTGGCTGGCAAGTAAGAAGCCCCCACAGGGTCCTCCGATAAAACAGGGCGAACAATCTTATCACTTTTATGTTGTTCGGATTCGCCCGCATTATTGACAAGCATATCTATTCGTCCGAAGGCCTCACCAACTTCAGCAGTAAACGCATCCACCGACACCCGGTCCATGATATCAGCTACAATAGGCAACACCTTCGCACCATATCGTTCTCGCAATTCTTTCGCTGCACGATCAAGAGTGGCAGCAGTGCGCCCGCACATAGCAATTGCCGCACCCTCTTTTGCAAATAATTCAACTGCGGCTCGGCCAATGCCTTTACTACCTCCAGTCAATGCTAAGATTTTTCCGTTAAGTTCTCCCATACGTCCCTCTCGATTTAGTTTCAGTTTTTATGTCATAATCAAAATATTTGGAGAACCTAGAAGGTTGATATGAATCCACAACGCTTAGCTCCATGGGTTACTCTCTTTGCAGCATTATTGCTATTCATGCAATTCGTTTGGCTCATGCATTTAGCCTTTATATCCGGTGGCAAATACATGTTTCGAGAGATTCATTGCGGCGCGATAATACTGCCCATGTGGTTTTTTGCCCGTGCAGGGTGGAGCCTTCTTTGTGGAAACACGAATAAAAAGAATTGTTTGCGCGCTGGATCCATAATCTCAATACTGATTGGTCTCGGNCTCATGTTGTTTGATACTATGAACTCAATTGCAGTAACTCTCACCACGTTGTTCTGTTTTTTTGCAACAATTGCGGGATGCCTTGCTTTAATATTAATGAAGCGGGAACCCAGAAAAGAAAATAGTAAATGAGTGTTACAATTACCCAATTGCATCCGAGATTCGCGGCACGAGTTGAAGGAATTAATATTGCGGGCCACATGTCAGAAGCTGATTTTACTGCTGTGAGAGACGCATTTGAAAAATATTCTGTGATCGTAATTCACGATCAGGACATTGATGACAAACAACAAATGGAATTCTCAAAACGCTTCGGTGACTTAGAGATGATGGCGCCNCACCTCGGGAATGATGAAAAACCACGCTATATATCTGTGATGCATAATGAGGATAGAAAAGGGAAGATCATTCCGCCAGATGATGAGCGTATGATCTATCAATCGGCCAATATGATCTGGCACTCGGATAGCTCCTTTAAACCCGTACCGTCACTTTGTTCAATGCTTCACGCGCGTATACTTCCTCCGAAAGGTGGCGAAACCGAGTTTGCAAGCATGAGAGCTGCTTACGATACTCTGGAACCAGATATGCAAAATTACCTTGAAAACAAGGTAGTAATTCACGATTTCGCAAATACACGCAAAATGGTTGGAGGAAAACTCTCTGACTGGCAAAAAAAGAACCTGCCACCAGTGCGCCAGGCTCTCATCCGAAAAAATTCTGTTACAAATCGCAAAGCAGTTTTCATTGGAGGACATGCTACTTTGATTGAAGGCATGGATGAAGAAAACGGCAAATCTCTACTCGCTCGATTGCTTAAGCATGCAACACAAAAAGCATTCGTTTATTCCCATCAGTGGNAAGTGGGAGACCTAGTCATATGGGACAACAGGGCCGTGCTACATCGCGGTCGAACTTGGGATGTCGCTAATCATAAACGGGTCTTACACCGTACAACTGTTGCTGGCGACGGCCCCACCATTTAACCTTCAATGTGCATAGATGAATCAGAAATAGTGGCAAAAGATGAACGCTTTTGAATGTCAGCGTAATATCGCTCAAGGTTCCGCATTTTAGGGCGCTCTATGTCCAATAGATTCCAGCGATGGCAGCGTATTGTCATAGGTATGTCAGCCATTGTCCAATGATCCGCCGCTAGAAATCTTGTTTTCTCAAGCTGTTTCTCAATAATGCTAAATTGTTCGATCAACTTGAGCCGCATATCATTAGCCTTGGCGGCGCTGCGCTCGCTCGCTGGTAATCGTATGAGATGCATCACCAAGTCATGCATTGGCGGGATGAGTTGATTATTTTCCCACATNAACCAACGAGCAGCAGAAGCAAAAAGCCTCGTATCATTGTTATAAAATAGTTTGGGATCATACTGCATACCAAGATACTGAATTATTGCATTTGATTCCCAGAGCACGTAGCCATNATCATTTATAGTAGGCACTGTGCCATTTGGGTTCATCTGACGATATTCCAATGTATTTACGATACCGAACGGTGTCCCACCTTTTGCAACGGACCCATTGGGACCCATAGTTGCGCTCGCAAGCACATATTCATACTCAATGCCAAGCTCTGCCAATGCCAACATAACTTTTTGGGTCCGGGCTGAGCTTGGGCGCCCCCATAGTTTGAATTTCATACAAGCCTCCGTCATTTGAACTTAAACATTATCAACACGATGAATGTGACTAACAACAGTGCGTTACTTAAACATTTCTTTTCTNAGAGGTCGCCACGCCAATTTTTAGAAAAAAATTTTAATCCACCTCACGACTTTTGTAATATCTTCATTTNTGGAATGAAGAATAATTAAGGAACTAAAATCCTACCTATACGATAATCGCGTTTAAAATGAGATATGTTAACTAAATTGCAGAAGANATGATACTTCACTAATATTTTTGNCNTATATTATTTGGAACTAAGGTCTNTTGTTAGAACTGAAATTAAANTCTGTGCGTTCCGGGGAGATTATCTCACGCATTTATTGCAGGGGCTGCATTGATTGACNCTACCAAAGAAATTAGTTCAGATTTTTTTGAGATAATTTTAATGGAGGTGGCTGTGGGAAGAGAAATCCGTGTTGCAGCAGCTCAAATGGGGCCAAATCAACCGACAGATAAGCGATCAGTAATCATAGACCGAATGATAAGCTTGATTGAAAAAGGTGCTGCTAATAAGGCAGACCTCATTGTATTCCCAGAACTTGCCTTCACTACTTTTTTTCCGCGATACCTTATCGAAGATGAGGCAGTACTAGATGAATATTTTGAAACCGATATGCCCAACAAGAATAATGAAAATTTNTTTCGGGTGGCGAAAGATTCGAAAGTTGGTTTTTATGTGGGCTATGCCGAATTGAGTGTCGAGAGAAATATTACACGTCGATACAATACTGCTATTTTAGTCAGCCCCGAGGGTCATATTATAAATAAGTATAGAAAAATTCACCTGCCGGGGACCTCAGTTCCTGTGCAGGACTATGCTCGGCAGCAGCTCGAAAAAAAATATTTTTCTGTTGGGAATTTGGGCTTTCCAGTTACAAAGGCTTTCGGGGCAAAAATTGGGATGGCTATATGTAATGATCGGCGCTGGCCCGAGACTTTCAGGGTTCTTGCTCTTAAAGGTGCAGAAATTGTTCTGATTGGCTACAATTCTGTCGCATCGAATAGGCATACTGGAGAAAATGAAGAAGAGCTCTACACCTATCATAGTAATCTAACAGTCCAAGCTGGTGCTTATCAAAATGCAAATTGGGTAGTATCTGTTGCAAAGGCTGGTACTGAAGATGGCTCGCCGATGGTTGGTTCGAGCGTTATCGTTGACCCTAACGGAAAACTCGTAGCACAAACAAAGACGCTCGCCGACGAGATTGTTACGCACACGATTGACCTTGACGCGGCTGAAGAGTCTCGTCGCTTGATGTTTAATTTCGCAGAAAATCGACGNATAGAAGAGNATGGAATTATTGCAGCCCAGCGCGGTNTAGATAGATGAGAATTATCATTCAAATTCCCCGNGAAATAGCGAAGAATTTAAAA
This sequence comes from Rhodospirillaceae bacterium, assembly GCA_002711555.1. The sequence continues at coordinate 44,172 of PARQ01000011.1, forward strand.
ATTTTTTTTAATCGCAAATAATTGAAATCATTCGAATCTTTTGGTTTGGCACCCATGCCCAGCCCTTTTGGCATTATGTTAGAGCTGTGGAGCTATTCTTTCAAACCGATACTTCCAATGGTCAATAATTTCCTGATTATTAAAGTTGTCAGAGGCGTTACCGCTAATTGCTCTTATTATTGCAGGACTGCAGTTAACAGCGCTAATTAAAACCATCCATCAGAAACAAAAATATCCCCATCTATGCAGGCGGAGCTGCTTGAGATACGTTTGCTTGGAATTTTTCAATTAGGGAGAATCGTCATGTCTAACCCGCTTGATGCATCAGCTGCAAATAACGACTTACCTATGTCCGATCTTGTTGTACTCGATTTGACACGCGCCCGCGCTGGGCCCACTTGCGTTCGTATGCTGGCTGATTGGGGGGCGCACGTTATAAAAGTTGAAGCCACAGCTAAGGCGGACCCGCGCATGAAAGGCCAAAATACTCAACGAAATCAACCTGACTTCTTTAATCTTCATAGAAACAAGCGCAGTGTCACTTTGGACCTGAAAAAATCCGAGGGGCACGCTATTTTCATGAAAATGGTCGCCAAAGCCGACATCATCGTTGAAAACTTCCGTGCCGACGTGAAAAATCGGCTCAAAATTAGTTACCGAGAATGTGAAGAAGTTAACCCCAGAATTATCTATGGTTCAATCTCAGGATTCGGGCAGACTGGTCCCTACGCCCCACGTCCTGGCGTGGACCAAATCGCCCAAGGCATGGGTGGTTTACAATCAATTACCGGTGAAGCTGATCGATGTCCGATGCGTGTGGGTATCCCGATATGCGATTTGACCGCCGGCATGTACCTTGCCATCGGTGTATTGACAGCCTTGCATGAACGTCATCGCACTGGCAAGGGCCGTTGGGTGCACACTTCTCTCTTAGAAGCAATGATTGGCATGCTCGACTACCAGCTGGCTCGCTGGACTATGGTTGGAGACCTACCACCACAAGTTGGTAATGAGCACCCCATAAATGTACCTACTAATCTTTTCCCAACAAAGGATGGCCATGTGAACTTGGCAGCCGGCGGTGATCACATGTTCAAAAGGTTTTGCAAAGCGCTTGACTGCGAGGAGCTATTAGAGGTCGAGGATTTTCGGACTAACGACCTCAGATTTAAGAATAGGATCGCTGTGAATGAAGCAGTCTCTAGGGTAACGAGACGTTTTTCTACATCAGAGGTGGTGGCAAAATTGAATCATATTGGTGTGCCCTGCGGCCCGCAATATAATATTGCAGAGCTAGTTGAAGATCCGCAGGTGAAACACCTTGGTGTTACTTGGAAAGTCGAACACCCAGAACTGGGCGAGACCGAAATTAATGGCAATGCTATCAACATCCAGGGGCACGAAAAAGGAGCTCGGCTAAAGACACCAGAGTACGGTGAATATAATGAGGAAGTACTTAAATCGCTCGGTTATGATGATGAGGAAATAATTAAGTTACGCGATCGAGAAGTAATCGTGTGAGCCTCAACAAGACTAGTAGATTTTAAGTGATATTTTTGAAATCATCATTTTCTGAGGACAACCGAATCAGATATTATAAAAACGGCTTTAGGCTAAGCCTTACAACAGTTTTGGCACTTTGACGAAGGATAATAGAAATGAACAAACCGCTCACAGGCAAAGTTGCCCTACTTACGGGGGCAGTGCGACGCTCTGGCCGTGATGCGGCCATTCGGCTTGCCGAAGATGGTGCCAAAATTGTTATTAATGCTAAAACTTCCAGGACACTTGCTGAAAATGTTGTCGCTGAGATAAATGATGCTGGAGGCACTGCGATGGTTCATATGGCTGACATAACAGATGAAGCGCAGGTGAAAGAAATGATTGGTCATGTGGCTGGCGAGTATGGAGGTCTCGATATTCTCGTGAATAATGCCGCGAATAGAGGCCACAATAAAATAGTTGATATGTCGTTCACAGAATGGAAAGAAATCACATCTATAGTGTTAGATGGTTCTTTTCTTTGCACTCGATCAGCTGTGAAATATATGATCGGTAAAAGATGGGGCCGAATAATTTTCTTGGGAGGCATTGGCCCCCACCTAGGGTACCCAGACCGATGTCATGTATCCACCAGCAAAATGGGCTTAGTTGGACTTATGCATTGCCTCACCAATGAACTAGCCGCCGATGGTATCACGGTAAATGTAGTTGCTCCAGGGCGTATTGGCGGCGAGAGGGCTCCTAGTGCGGGAGAACCCTCTGGAAACGTTCCCCCTGTGGGCTTTGTTGGCGAGCCTTCNGACGTTGGTCGGACNATTCAGTTTCTCTGTAGTCCAGATGCACGATTTATTTCCGGTCAAACAATACACATTAATGGNGGAGGCTTTTTAAGCTAAATATTATTCGGCTGCACAAGTTAAATCCGCATCCCCATTTTCTACGAGTGAAGAAAAAGTACGAATGCTGTCGCACTCTTCAATAGTTTGAATTGCGTTGTAGACGGCATTTACTCGCTCAGGAGGCAAGACCCTTGCTGCACATGTATTGAATTTGGCTCTCATTTTTTCTGCTGAAATAGGATCNGAAGTTGAGCGCCCACGAGCTGCTTTCGTAGTTCGAACAACCACCGTGCCGTCTTCTTTTTCAACACGTACCTCTGCACCAAAATGATCGTAAGACTCTGGATCCATTTCCGGGTGAGGTGCTGCTTTTAGACGGTCCATGAGCAATCGTACGGTTGGATCATTATATGCCCCCTTCTCAAAATGCTCGAGAATAACTCGCCCCTCCAACAAGCATCGGGACACTACATACTGGACTGAAAATTTTGCATCGAGTACTCCTTGAGGATTAGGGTTATTAGTGTGTTTCAAACGGCGTGGATGTGTCCAAACGTCCACGTGCTTGATTTCATCAATAGGTATCTCTTCATCTTCGTAAAGTTCTATTGCCACGTCCGCAGCCGAGTGTGTTGAACCACAACAGGGATATTGCTTGATGGCTATACCCGGGTNCAAAATATCAAGAGGATCACCAAAATCGTCAAAAACCTTTTNAAGGTCGTAGGTGCCACTGCCATTGTATACCTCAAAAAACCCCTGACTATGTTCAAAGGCATCAGGAGCCCCCATGAAACCGGCCTGAGCCAAGCACGCAGCCTGAATGCCATTGCGACAGGCAAGTCCCGCATGCAGAGGTTTAGTCATGGTGCCAAAGTTAGACTTTATACCTGATGCCATTGAGGCTGCGATTGCTATGGCATTTTCAATTTGAACCGGCGACATTTTAAGGAGAGTGCAACATGCTGCTGTTGCTCCGAATGTNCCCATAGTGGAAGTAGGGTGCCACCCTTTCTCATAATGGTGCATATGCACAGCTTTACCCAACCGAGCTTGCGTCTCAAAACCGACTACGTAAGCATGCATTANCTCTTTTCCTGTCGCATTGGTATCCTCAGCAAGCGCTAGAATAGCTGGGAACAATACTGCCGACGGATGGCCACCCATCGAATTATTCATATCGTCAAAATCGTGAGCGTGCGACGCTGTCCCATTTACAAGTGCCGCATCAAGAGCACTCATTCTATCCGCTTTCCCATAAATGAGAGATTTACCCACTGACCCGCGCCCAAATACTTTGCGAGCAATTTCCGTGCATGGCTCATTCGAGCCCGCCAGAGTTACAGCAATGTAGTCGAGTAATCCGTATAGCACCCAACGATTCACTTCTTCGTTCAAAATTTCCGACCCTAAACCGCCAATACTTTCCGCAAATTTTTTAGCAAACCCCATAAAATGCCCCTTTCTTGAAATGCGACGCAATGACACTANTCGGTTGAAGACCAACCAGTCACATGCCCCGCCACAGTAACATTCAAAGTCATGTCATAGTTATCCCTGTTATGCACTCGCGATCAAAAAAATCCACCGTGCGTAGNATTAACCTAAATGAAAAAGACCCAGCAGANCTATAACCATTATGAATGGGACCATGCCGCTCGAGGCGAAACACCTTTTATTTGTGCGCGATGCATCCTACGGCGTTCGTTATCGTTGAACGATTCTCGGTAATGCATGCAACAACGGTTATCCCAAATCAGCAAGTCACCTACTTGCCAATCGTGTCCCCACGAAAACGTACTGGCATCACAATGTTCCCAAAGCTTATCGAATAATTCTGTATCAGTTTCTCCAATAATATTCGATGCACCTGATTTCCGGCCTAAGAACAATGCTCGTTTTTCCGTCTCTGGATGAGACACTACGAGAGGATGATGTGCACCAGGAGCTTTTTCGGGATCTGTATTGCCATCGAACTCCTCATAAATCTTACGCACTTCGCCAGCGCTAGTGTAAGTTGCATCGTGAACTGCCACCCTTCCCCAAATTTTTTCTTTAATATCATACGGCAGGGTTTCATAGACCTTATACATATCCATAAAATGAGTGCCGCCGCCAGCACTCGGAATTTCCAGAGCATAGAGCATGCTCGCCGTTGGCGGTTTATCTATATATGACATATCTGTATGCCATATCGCTTCACCATTGCCCAAACTACCAATAGGCCTTCCATCCTCTTTGATATTAGAAATACAAGTTAACTCTGGNAACTCAGCCAGCCAGGTANNCCCGGACTTGTTTGGTGGAGAGTGCTCNAGCTCTCCAAAATACTCTGCTACGGCCACAAGATTTCTGTTACTAAGTTTTTGGTTGCGAAAAAAAATAACCAAATGATCATACCAAGCCTGTAAAATTCTATGGATCGTATCATCCAATAAAGGCTCACTGAGGTCGAGACCAACAATTTCAGCTCCTAATGGTGCGTCCAAGGGGACGACCCTCATACCATCTTGTTTATTGCCCATTTCCTAATTCTCCCTTAAACCCGTCGCGATTCCTCGAGATATTTCGAGATATATTGTCTGTTTTCTATATTATACTAATAAAACTGGACCTTAACATTTACAATCCTGCCAAATTATCATCGGCTTTAGCCAAAAAATATTAAGGTTTTTTTTTATGGTTNAAACCAAATCTTGATGGTTCTGNAACTACCAGGTAGTACTTGTATATTATCAGGCTATTTATTTTCGGAGAGGCGATGTTTAGACCTAATGTTTTTATCATGCGGTGGGTTTGTATCGCTATTTTTCTTACCTCCATGCATATCGTTAATGAAAATGCTAGTGCAGCTACCGTNCCCGATGATGCTAAGCAATATATGGACAAACTTGCGACGAAGACCCTTGGCATTCTAGGCGACAAAGGCATCCCGCTCACCGAGCGCGAACAGAAAGTCCGCACACTTTTAGGCGAAAATCTTGCAATTGAAGCGATCGGCCGATTTGTTGTCGGACGAGCCTGGCGCAGTGCCTCTAAAGAACAAAAGAGCGTNTACCGAGACCTNTTTGAGAGTTTTATCACATTAACTTATGCAAAAAGATTAGGTGGTTACGCTGGAGAACAGTTTACAATCACTTCCTCTAAAAATGTCGGAAAAAAAGGTGACGCACTTGTCACAACCGAAATTCAGCGCCCCAGTGGTCCCCCCTTGAAGGCGAGTTGGCGNATTCGCTACTCGAAAGGTGCATTTCTNATACTGGATGTCATGGTTGAGGGGATTAGCATGGTTGTAGCTCAGCGCGCCGAATTTACTACCATAATAAAGAAAAGCGGCATGCAAGGCCTCATAGAGACGCTTCGCGCAAAGGCTTCCTCATTCGGCGTGAGGGCTCCGAAATGACAGGAAGGGAACTAATAATGATAGGCAAAAGAAGAGCCCAAAACTCTAATTGGACGGCCAAGCGTAGGCAATACTCACTTGCACTGATCTTGATGGTAGCAACCATAGTAATGGTAAATTTTGAAGTCATTGCGAGTGCTAAAGCTGATTTCAAAGATGGATGGAATGCATATCAAAATGGTAATTTCATTGGTGCCCTCAAAATCTGGAAGCCTCTGGCTGAAAAAGGAGACCCCCGGGCTCAATTCAATATCGGCGTAATGTTCGCAGAGGGGAAAGGACGAGCGCAAAGTTACAAGCGCGCAATTCAATGGTGGAAGAGAGCAGCACAGAATGGTGATGCGCAGGCCCAACACAATATTGCTATGGCTTACATTGTGGGCAATGGCGTAGAACAAAACTATGAACAAGCCGTTAACTGGCTAAAAAAAGCTTCTAAACTCGGTTTGGTGCGGTCACAGTATGCCCTTGGTAGAATGTATGACTACGGTTTTGGTATTGCTCGGGATCAGGTAAAGGCTGCGAAATACGTTTCTTTGGCAGCCGAAAAAGGGTTCGACAAAGCACAATATAATCTGGGCAAGCGATACCGCGACGGCAAGGGAGTTTCACGAAATCTTGAGCTCTCGGCAAAATGGTTTTTAGCTGCGGCTGAGCAGGGCCACGTCAGAGCACAAAATCATATAGGTGTCAGACTTATCCGCGGGGACGGGATAGAAAAAAATCCAGCAAAAGGTTTGATGTACCTTATTTTGGCTGCCAAAAACGGGCATATCAGAGCAGCCGAGCATAAAGCTGACCTCAGCGCAGATATTTCGGCGAAAGATCAGAAGACGGCAGAAGAAATGGCAAACAGTTGGAAACCTATTCGGTAATTATTTTTTCCCTTTAGGATGACGTTTATTAATCCGAGGTTTCGAACGACCAAGTATCCAAGCGGGACACATGGCGACAACATAGACCACGCTGATAATCAAAAACCCGTCTTTAAAACCAAGCGTACTAGCCTGGGCCGCAACAATATCACCCAAGTAATGCAAAGCCCCTGGACCACGAATAATCTCTGGTACTCCAAACTCCCCGAGAAGATGACCAACCTGATCCAACAAACCTCTGCTTATCAGGTTTTCAGGAGTTTGAGTTGCTACTAGTGCATCTGCATGAAATTGGGTTCGTTGTTCCATCGCTACTACCAAGCCACAAACTCCAAAGGCTCCACCAAGCTGCCGAAGAAAGTTCATTGTACCAGAACCTTTATTTAATTCCTCAGGAGAGAGTGCTCTCAGAGCGGCGGTATTAAGAGCAGGTAGTATCATCGACATCCCAAACCGGCTTATCATAACGAAGATAGCAAAAGTCCAAAAAGCTGTATTGACGTCCGAACCGTTCATGAGAAGACTGCCGAGCGCAAACATCCCGAGCCCAATCATTACCATATAGTGAGGAGAAACGAGGTCAGTAAGTCTGCCCATAAAAGAAACTAAGCATACAACCATAATACCCGCAGGAAGTAACACCANTCCCGACAACGTAGCAGAAAAATTCTGTACCTCTTGAACAAACACTGGAATTATATAATTGGAAGCAAAATTACCCATTCCAAAAACAAAATAAACGATCACTGCAGCGCTAAATTGGGCATTATTGAACAGAGAAAAATCTAACAGAGGGGCCGCACTGCGCAATTGTAGGTGGATAAACCAACCACCAACTATCAATGCTAGGAAGAATAAGGTGAGGACGTAATTCGACGACCAGCCATAGCGCTGTCCATTGCTGAGGGCTGTTAACAAAAGGAANACTGCCGCTACTAAAAGGATGTAACTTGACCAATCAAATCGCGGCAGATAACGAACCTTCCACGCTCCGGGAAGGAAAAAGAAACCTAAGGCCAAAGCTGCGGCACAAAATGGCAAAGGAAATAGAAAAATATGNCGCCAACTCAGTTCATCTATGATGTATCCGCCCGCTACAGGTCCAAGCATCGGCGACATCATTAGGCCGGTGCTATAAATCCCCATCGCCAAACCTCTTTTTTCAGGAGGGAAAGCGCGATAGATCACTGACATCATTAAGGGTTGTATAATACCTGCTGGAATACCTTGTATAACCCGTCCCAGTATCAAAATATCCATGGTTGGACTTAAATAGCAGAGCCAACTCCCAAAAAGGAAAACGGCTGCGATGACCGTGTAAGTCAATCGTTCACCTAGCGCATCTATAAACCATGCTGCCAGCAATTGACTAGCAACCATGGTCGCTATGAAGGCAGTTGCCATCCATTGTGCCTGGTCTTGGCCAACACCGAATGCGCCCATCGCACTTGGCACCGCAACGTTTACTATAGTTGCTGAGAGCACCATTGATATAGTNCCGGTAACCCCTGCAGCTGCGACTAACCATCGAAAATTAGGGCCATACCGAGCCTCAAGCTCTGCCATATCTCCAGTTGCCATCTTTATTTCTCCGTATGTCGGGGGCGCTCGCGCATGGCATATGCTGGCAGCAATGCCAGAAGGAAAAATAAGGCAAGAACTAGGAAGCCATCTTTAAAACCTAGTGTATAGGCTTGCGCATAAACAATTTCGCCAAGATAATGTAATGCACCCGCTGTATGTAGTGCATCTGGTAGTCCGTGCTGCCCCATTAAATTGCTAACTGCACCCAACAGTTCGCGGCTAACATTGTTTTCGGGAGTCTGAGTAGCGGTAAGGCTCGTGCCATGGAACTGAGCTCGGTTCTCCATTGTGATAACTAGTATTGAAATACCAGATGCACCACCGAGTTGCCGAAGAAAGTTCAACGCACCAGCGCCTTGGTTAAGTTCCTCCGGCTCAATTGCATCGAAAGCTGCGGTGGTTAGTGAAGGCAAAATAAACGCAAGACCAAATCTACTTATGATTATAAAAATCATGAGACTGAAGAAAGAAGTGTTCACATCTGCTCCGCTCATAAGAATAGCACCAGCGGCAAATAGTATTAGACCCGCCATTACCATTATATGTGCCGGGACATGATCCGAGAGTCTTCCGGTAAAAGGCAGAGCTGCCGACAGAAGAATTCCTGCCGGCATCATTACAAGACCTGCATTACTAGGTGTGAACCCTTGGACCACCTGAGAGAATACAGGGACCATGTAACTTGAGGCAAAGTTGCCCATACCAAAAACAAAAGACACCGCCACCGCCGCACTGAAACGTCCGTGACGGAAAAGAGAAAAGTCTAGCATTGGAAGCGTTGCCTGAGTTTGTATTTTTATAAACCATATACCAGTGACTGAGCCTATAATAATTGTGTAAATCATTATGTTGGAGTCCCAACCCCATCTTTGGCTGTTGGACAATATGGAAATGATGCAGCACAGTGTTATGCATAGAAGTATGTAACTCGACCAATCAAACCTTGGCAAAGGCCCTCTCGGGCGGTCTCCTGGTATAAAAATAGGCCCTAAAATCAGTCCGATAATTGCTAGCGGTACTGGTGCGTAAAATATTGTTCTCCATGAAAAATAGTCAATTACGTACCCACCGAGTAACGGACCGAAAGTTGGCGCTAGAGTTGCTACCATACCGTAGATACCCATTCCGAAACCACGTTTATCAGCCGGGTAGACTTTAAATACCAGCACCATTACCAGGGGTTGCATCACCCCAGCTCCCATGCCTTGCAGCACCCGACCCAAAACCAAGAAATCTAGGGTGGTTGTTGTGGTACAAACAAGAGTGCCAAACAACCAAATACAAATAATGATGACGTAGGCAAGCCGCGTACCAAAAGCTCTTACGAACCAATGGCTGAGAAGTTGGCTTGCAACCATAGTCGCAAGATAGGCCGTAGCTACCCATTGGGCCTGATCTTGGCCAACTCCGAAAGCTCCCATAACGCTTGGAATTGCAACGTTGACAATGGTTGCCGAGATAAACATACAAAATGTACCGGACATGGCAACAATGGTTATTATCCAGCGGTCAGTAGGGGTGTATTCCTCCACNCGCTCGTGATCATCGGTCTCGGATGTCAATATTGACCTCGACCATCATGCCAGGACGTAGCAGTCCCTTCTCCTGCTCCACCTTGATTCGAACTGGCAACCGTTGCGTAATTTTAGTAAAGTTACCGCTGGGATTTGGCGTGGGAAGTAGCGCGAATTCGCTTGTTGTAGAGTTGCCGATTGCTTCTACCTTCCCCACAATCTGGAGATCCGGAAAAGCATCAACGGAAATATCCACAGGCTGGCCAATCCTTAATTTACGGACCTCGGTTTCTTTAATGTTGGCTTCAACCCAAATTTTATTTGGGTCATGTATGATTGCGAGCCGTTGTGCAGGTGTCACATACTCCCCAACATCAACAAAAATTTTATCGACCACACCCTTAATTTTACTCTTAATTGTACGATCCGTAAGATCAATTTTCTGCCTCTCTAGTTTTGCTCCCAGCTGCTCTATACGTTGTCGCAGGACTTGGCCTTCTTCATCTAATACCTGAACCCGATTGAGATTCGCCGCCGCTTCATCCAACCGCGCTTCCAAAGATTGAAGACTTGCTAATGCTTTTTGGTATTCAACATTTACTTGCTGCGCCCGTGTCATAGCCTGCTCTAATTGAATACGCGGGATAACCTTTTTCTTAAACAAAGTCTTTGTACGCTGCAATTCAGCCCGCGCTACCTCACGATGAACTTTCAATGCCTGTACAACTGACTTAGCCCCGTTTAATGACGATACTGCCGTTTGATANTGACTTTCAGATTGTTTCGCCACCAAGTCACGACGCGCATGTAGACGATTAAGAGATGCATCGGTAGCTTTTACTTCAGACCCTAGCTGGCGCACTAATAACTCAGATTCTTGCTTATCTATAACCGTTAGGACGTCACCCACGCCAACAACTTGTCCCTCACGCACTGGGATTTCAGTAATCCAACCTGGCACACGGCTTGAAATTGTNATTANATTTCCGGTTATGCGAGCATCATATTCGTAAACATGGGTCATTCGAGAACGTATCTCGAAGCCACCCCAAATTAAGCCACCGACAACTAGGACTGCCGCAGCTAAGTGTTGTGGTTTTAAGCCGGGCAACCATTTGTAAGCCGGTACTAGCGCGGAGATTCTTCCCAGACCGGCCAATAAACTTGTTCGGGGTTTTTCCTCTTCCTTTTTTGTCACCTCTTTATCCTTACTTCCTATTTTATGCGCCCAACTAGTGATCGCAAAATCAATTTGTTTTTTTTTNGTTTNGAAAAAGTGTTTNNAAAAAATTCTTTGGTCCAGCGCAAATTAACCCTAATCAAATCTTTACGCTACAAGTTGTCTAATAACTGTCATCCCGATATGTTTGACTGCCTCAGTTGTAACTGAAATGACTACATCGTGTCTCAGCCAAACCGCATTTCTGAAACCATAGCCGTCGCTCCATCTGGGTCTGCCACCCACATAGTTGCACCATCACCGGTGGAATTCGGTTTACCCGATAAACTAAANGGCGCAAAATCATAAAGTGGACGGACAAATTTAGTNGCCACCTCTGTCAAAAACCTGCCCCTGTTTTTTTCCAAGCAAAAGTCTATCAAGAGACTAGTTGTAAGCCGTGCATTCACTATAAGCCCTGGGTAGCCTTCAATTTCGGTTACATATTTGTAATCATAGTGAATTCGAGATGCATTAAAGGTGAGGGCTGAAAACCGAAACATCTGTATGGGATCGGCCTGGTAAACTTTTTCCCAAACCGCATCGCCTCGCGGAGGCGCGGGCTTTCGTTTTGTATCGCTTGGCTTAGCCGCTTCTCGATAAACTATTGTCCGATCATCTATTAATGCTGGTCCATCCTCACCNGAAATGGTATTGCGNGTCACAATAAAAACAAGTTGGCCAGTACCACCCATTTTTGGCGTTATATCGTGAATTTCAGTTTTCCTATGTATTTTTTCCCCAACATGGAGCGGCTTTAAATACTCAAGACGGTTGCCTGCGTGCATACGACGAGCGAGCTGCACAGGCGGTAGGAAGTCGCCCCTTTTAGGTAATCCTACTTCACCGAGCTCTGAGTGGCGGGTACGATCGTGGAAAAAAAACCAATGAGCGCCGGGTGGAATTTCATCACCGTCCTTAACTTCTGATACCTCCCAATCCATGGTTGCAGCATAGTTCATGATCGGCGCTGCAGTAACGACATCCTCTTCTTCGATACTTCGCCCAATCCAACTTTGTAATTCCTCAGCACTGAGCCCTATCTCTTCACTCATTCCTCATACTCCACATCTATCGTGTAAGCTAAACCACCAGTCGAATTAACGGCCCACAAACTGGCAGTCCCAGGCTCCTCCCCTTCCTTCCCATTAACAGTAAAGGGAGCAATATCATAAAGTGCGGAGCGCGCCATTACCTTGATTCTCTTTAAGGTCGCTTTAGGCTTATTTTCGTGAAAAAGCTCTAGAAGCATAATCATTGTTAGTCCACCNTTAAAAACGAGCCCTGGATACCCCTCAATTTCAGTCACGTAAGACCGGTCATAATGTATTCGGTGACTATTCATTGTGAGCGCCGAAAACCTAAATAACAAAACCGGAGATGGTTCGATTTCTTTAATCCATTTTGCCCCTTCTGGGGGCTGAGCTGGTTTATGATTTGCAGTTGACCCGGCCATCGCTTCTGCGCGATATATTTGCGTGCGATCATCTGTAATAGCCACCCCATCTTTATCAGCAATTTCCTGCCGAACCGTGACAAACATTAAATCTCCGGATCGGCCTTCTTTTGCTGTAACATCTGCTATGCTCATGGTCTTAGTTATCGGCTCACCAACTCTAACTGGATGATTAAACGTCATCGTCGTTCCACCGTACATTCGTCGAGGTAACGGACTCGGAGGCATAAATTCCCCAAGTGCCGGATGGCCGTCACGGCCACATGCGGACAACGGTGAAAGCTCAGGAAATCCGAGCCTGTACCAGACAAATGGGACATCGTCACCATTCTGGAATTCAAAACTCTTTCGGTCTAATGTCGCCGCCATACAGCTAGCAGCGTACGGTGTCACAATACCTTCAAGTGTCTTAGACCTTCCTATCCATGCTCTGGCCTCTTCCAAACTTTTTTCATCAATCATAGATTTTCTCCACAATTACACGCTTTTGTACAACCTATTACGCTTACCACTTTTCGTCGAGAGCCAACAGCATTGACGCACGCTCATTTCGAGGCCATTAATCCGGCTCTTATAGTANTGAGTACCTTGGCATGAAGATATGTATATTTGGAGCCGGTGCAGTTGGAAGTATACTTGCCGGCCGAATGATAAGAGGCGGTGCCGCTATTACAATCGTTGCCCGCGGCACCCATTTGGAAGCAATCCAAAAAGAGGGACTCACAATCTGCGACAGAGACGGNGAGTGGAAAGTTAAAATAAATGCTACCGACGACACTCAATCACTTGGCCAACAAGACCTCTTAATTTTAGGGGTCAAAGCTCATACTCTAACACCCGCCCTTGCTCAAATTGAACCTTTGATTGGTGCTAATACCACTATTATGCATATCGTAAACGGCATTCCGTGGTGGTTCTTCCATGGTATCAACAACAATGCTCCAGCGGGATATTTGGATAGCGTTGATCCCGGTGGACACATACTAAAAGTTTTTGGTCCAGAGAAGGCTTTAGGCTGTGTGGTTCACATCGCAAGCAACATTATAAAACCCGGCATAGTTGAACATAATGCGGGTGGCACGTTCCTCATTGGTGAGCCAAACAATAGCGAAAGCGAAAGAATGAAACGTGTAGTCGCTGCTCTCACTCCAAGCGGACTGAGAATTCAGCCTACAACAGACATAAGATCCGAAATTTGGTCTAAACTATATTCAAATATCACAGGCAACCCCCTGAGCGTGTTGCTAGAGTCAGGATTTGAAGGCATCTTTGGTGCACCCGATATGCGCGATGTTTTACACAATATAATTAAAGAAGCCTCCTCGGTGGCTAACGCGTTCGGCTCCCATGCTTGTCCCGATATAAACAAACGCTTAAATGAACTTGCCACACTTGGTAATGCCAAATCATCCACACTACAAGACTTTGAAGCTGGAAAATCACTTGAACTCGATGCGCTTGTTGGCTCTGTATCAGAATTAGGCAGACTTGCCCAAATAGCGACACCAACCATTGACTTAGTCTATGTACTCACTTGTCAAAAAGCTCAACTGGCTGGACTTTGTTCCCGCATGGAAAACAGATTGAATAGAATATGAAAGCAATACGGGTGGCAGAATATGGTGATCTGAATAGTCTCTCCTACGATGAGGTTCCGATTCCTGATCTACAGGAAAATGAAGTCTTAATTGATATCGAAATAGCGGGTGTAAACTTCATTGATATCTATATGCGAAACGGGCTTTACGCCAATTCACAAACCTATGCACAGAGTTTGCCGATGACGCTTGGGATGGAGGGAGCCGGAGTTATTAAGGCTCTTGGCAAAGGTGTAAGAAACCTTAACCTGGGGGATCGTGTTGCCTATTGCACAGAACTTGGTTCTTATGCTGAATGCGCCAAAGTTGCTGCCTGGAAAATCATACCAGTACCAGAAGATATACCTTTAGATATTGCCACCGCATTAATGTTACAAGGATCAACCGCTCATTATCTTTCCCATTCACTATTCCCCATTGGTCCTCGCCANCGATGCCTTATTCACGCGGCGTCAGGAGGAGTCGGACAACTATTGGTGCAACTTGCAAAGGCGCGTGGGGCGAAAGTTTTTGCATTAGTTGGGAGTCAAGAAAAAGCTGACTTAGCTAAAGTCAACGGCGCCGACTACACGATTTTGTACAAGAAAGAAAATTTTGCCGAGTTAGTGCTCGAGCTTACCAAAGGAGAGGGTGTGCACGTAGTCTATGACTCCATTGGAAAGATGACTATTGCTGACAGTCTACGGGCAACTAAAAAACGAGGTACTTGTGTTAACTATGGAGCTGCTTCCGGGCCTGTCGAAGCTATTAGCCCATTAGCTCTTGCCGAAGCTGGGTCGGTATTTTTTACTCGCCCGCATCTAGCTGACTATATATCGACCCGCGAAGAAAGGTTGATGCGATCTAGCGATCTTTTCGAGTTTTATAGAAAAGGTAAACTGAGAGTAAATATCGACAGAATCTTGCCATTGATCAAAACAACAGAGGCTCATCAAATTATGGAAGCCGGAGAAACTAAGGGAAAGTTATTGCTGAAAAACAGGCAAGCTAGCAGTGCATAAGAAGTATGGAATATGAAAAAAGCTGAGAAGGAGCAAGGTGTTGGACCCACTTTGTTGTCTGCGGCCGTATTGTCTTTGGCACTATTAGGTGACGTACTGATCTATGTCATATTGCCGGTNAATGCTGAGTTGTTTGGCGTTACCATATTTTGGGTAGGCGTTCTCTTAGCTGCAAACCGATTAATACGGATTTTCGCGTACGGCGCTATTGCAGCCTTTGCGGAGCGGATTGGACCACGTAACCTCGCCATAATATCGGCTACNGCGGCTTCTCTCTCAACATTAGCCTATGGCCTAACAACGGGCTGGCCTATCTTGCTTATTGCAAGAGTTACATGGGGGCTTTGTTTTGCGTCTCTAACGTTAGTAGTGTTTGCGTATGCTGTTGAGGATAGATCCAAGGCTGGAACAAGGGTAGGTTTTAGCCGCTCAGTCCAGCAAATCTGCCCAGCAGCTGTCCTTCTTTTGGGTCCACTTGGAGCAATAGCCATTGGACCAACCGAGATATTTATTGTGCTTGGCGTTATAAGTACAGTAGCTATTCCCGTTGCCTTACTCTTACCAAAGGAAGGGCGGAAACCTAAACCAAAAAAAACCCAATGGCTTCCCACACCAAATCGCTTTGATTGGTTCATGTTTATTGCTGGTTTTACTGTCGATGGCGTCTTTGCTATGGCAATAACATTGAGTATAGCAGAGGTAAGCTCAATCAACTCGGCAATGATTGCTGGGGGGGTTCTACTGGGGATCCGGCGCGGTTCAGAGGCATTGTTAGCNCCACTAGGCGGTATTTTGGGTGATAAATATGGCACAAATTTACTTCTTTTTTGGTCCACTTTAATAACTGGTGTCGGGTTTGCATTCTTAGCGTATGACTCTTTGTATGTGGGGGGACTTTTAGCTGTATTAGGACGCTCTTTCATCGCAGCGCTCTGGCCCGCAGAAATTGCACTTCGTAATACCGAGGAGACGGCTCTTCGCCGTATAGCTATAGGTCAAACTTGGCGTGATGTAGGTGCTGCTGGAGGGCCACTCATAGCTGGTAGCCTTATAGCAACAATATCGCTAGACCTTATTTATTGGTCGATGAGTTTGTTAGTAGTTTTGGGCATTTGGCTGCAACGCCGATAACCAGAATGGGTGTGCTACAGGTTACATTCAAAAAAAANTTTAATACTTTTGGTTTTTTGCGCATTTTTTCATGTGTGATCCGCTGCGNGGGCCAAGTAGTTGGTATTTTTTTGAGCCTAAAACGAATTCAAATGTTCCCTTAAANATAACCCCATTTCTATTTTTTTCAAACAAGCCACAGTATGCGTTTAAGAAAGNCTTCCAGCACTGTAATAGTTTAATTAGAGCAACAAAATTTTTTCTTNGAAAAAGAACAAAAATNGAACATAATTCGAATTGAATTTGTGGTATTTTTCGAACCGAAACATAAATAATTGTCCATAAACTTGCATGTTCATACTCTGTTCTAGGTGACAGAATTGCAATATATGGTATGGTGATTCAATTATTTTACGAAATATAGTGTTTTATACACAGTTTGTTCTTTCCACAGCTGTGGATAGGGGGGGATATGAGCGACGCAACCGATACATATTTAGGGGAAGAGACCCTTGAAGACGCGGTTGTGGATAACTTTTTAGATTCAAATATAGAGGGATCCATAAATGAGGTTTTGAAAAAAACCACACAAAGGTCAACTGATTCGGTTAATGACACAAACTGTGAATTAAATGACCAACTGACTGAAGACGTACGAGATACTGTTCAGAATGAGCGTGGTAATCGTATCACCTTAGATCGCAGTCGTGATCAGTTGCTAACAACTTTTGGAAAGGAAACGTTATCAGATCGATATTTGATGCCAGGTGAAAGTTTCCAAGATCTTTTTGGTCGAGTTGCAATGCATTATGGGGACGATTCCGCACATGCGCAACGACTGTACGATTATTTAAGCAAGTTATGGCTTACTCCATCAACCCCAATCCTATCAAATGGCGGCACGACTAGAGGGCTGCCAATTTCATGCTTCTTAAACGAAGCGGGCGATAGCTTGGATGGTATCGTAGATCTTTGGAATGAAAATGTCTGGCTCGCAGCACGAGGCGGTGGAATAGGAAGTTATTGGGGTAATTTGCGCTCAATCGGAGAGCAGGTTGGTGCTAACGGGAAAACGTCGGGCATTGTGCCTTTCATTCGAGTTATGGACTCTATGACACTTGCTATCAGTCAAGGTTCGCTCCGCAGAGGTTCAGCGGCTGTTTATATTCCAGTGAGCCATCCTGAAATAGAAGAATTTATAGAAATGAGACGTCCGACGGGAGGCGATCCCAACCGAAAAGCTCTAAACTTGCACCACGGTATTGTGATACCCGATTCATTCATGCGTGCTGTAGAAAATGATGAGGAATGGGGTCTTACAAGCCCTAAAGATGGTACTGTTTTACGGAAAGTATCTGCGCGAGACCTTTGGATTCGAATTTTGACTGCACGGGTAGAGACAGGAGAACCATATTTAATTTTTATTGATCATGTAAATCGAGCTATCCCGGAGCATCATAAGCTTGCTGGACTACATGTCAAAATGTCTAATCTTTGCACCGAAATTACACTGCCAACTGGCAAGGATAAAGATGGTGGCGACCGAACTGCTGTGTGTTGTATCAGCTCAGTTAACCTAGAACGGTTTTCTGAGTGGGAACATCATCCTACTTTCATAGAGGACTCAATGAGATTCCTCGATAATGTCCTGAGCGATTTCATAGATCATGCTCATGATGATTTTAAAAAAGCGACTTACTCGGCTATGCGCGAGCGCTCAGTTGGGTTGGGCGTGATGGGCTTTCATTCTTT
>PARQ01000012.1 GCA_002711555.1 Rhodospirillaceae bacterium
GGCCGCAATTCTATTTCCGAACTACAGATGTCACGGGTACGGTGGAGCTTCCAGAAGGGACAGAAATGGTAATGCCTGGGGACAGCATTTCTATGGGTGTAAATTTGATTGCGCCAATTGCTATGGATGAGGGTTTGCGGTTTGCAATTCGCGAAGGCGGCAAAACTGTTGGCGCTGGTGTTGTAACCAGTATTACTGAATAGAGAAGATATTCTAGTCGACAAACCTTGCAGGGTTTAGGAGTGTAGCTCAATTGGTAGAGCACCGGTCTCCAAAACCGGGGGTTGAGGGTTCGATTCCTTCCACTCCTGCCAGTGCAGTGGACAGCGAATTATATGCGTTTTTGATAAGGTTGAGTTTTAGCGATAACAACTTGATAAAGGTCTGGAAAGCAGAAAATGGCGAAGACGTCACCGGCTCAGTTTATCCGCGAGGTTCGTCAGGAGGCTAGAAAAGTCACCTGGCCAACGAAAAAAGAAACCGGCGTGACCACCGTGATGGTCTTCGTTATGGTATTTATTGCTGCCATATTTTTTCTTTTGACGGACCAAGTCATTGCTTGGCTAGTGAAGCTGGTTCTAGGATTGGGAGGTTAATGGTGGCCCATCGTTGGTATGTCGTGCACGTCTACTCCGGTTTCGAAAATAAAGTTGCTCAATCTATTGAAGAGCAAGCTGCATTTAAAGGGCTGAGTGAAGCATTTGAACAAGTTTTGGTTCCAACGGAAGAAGTTGTTGAAATGCGCCGCGGTAGCAAAGTCAATTCTGAGCGCAAGTTTTTCCCGGGCTACGTTTTAGTAAAAATGGAACTTACTGATGAATCGTGGCATCTCGTAAAAGATACTGCTAAAGTCACTGGTTTTTTGGGGGCGCAAGGTAAGCCTAGTCCGATAAGTGCTTTAGAGGCTGAGCGGCTCTTGCATCAAATTAAAGAGGGGGTCGAGCGTCCGAAGCCTTCTGTCACCTTTGAGATCGGCGAGCAAGTGCGTGTGTGTGATGGGCCATTCGCTTCTTTTAATGGTGATGTAGAGCAGGTTGATGAGGAAAGAGCGCGCCTGAAGGTCTCTGTTTCAATATTCGGCCGGTCGACGCCAGTAGAATTAGAATATGGTCAGGTTGAGAAGTTGTAGTAACAATATGCTGTAATAATAAAAAATAAGCTGCTAAGAAACCGCCGGGCAACTGGCATTTGTGGAAGGTCAACGTAAAAGTCCAGACTAGGCCGTACCACGAACCCTAGGAGAGGGAATAATATGGCGAAAAAAATTGACGGATATATCAAGCTCGAAATTCCAGCGGGGCAGGCAAATCCATCTCCGCCCGTGGGGCCGGCTTTAGGGCAGCGTGGCCTTAATATTATGGAATTTTGCAAAGCTTTTAATGCAGCTACGCAGCAGCTAGAGCAGGGTATGCCGGTTCCGGTTACAATAACATGTTTTTCAGATCGCAGTTTTAGCTTTGAGACTCGAACAGCTCCGGCTAGCTATTTTCTCAAGAAGGCTGCTGGTTTGAGCAAAGGAGCCAGCGAGCCCGGTCGCAATGACCCAGTGGGCAACGTCACGAAAAAACAAGTTCGTGAGATTGCGGAGGCTAAAATGGACGATCTGAATGCGAATGATATTGAGGCCGCAATGTTGATTATTGAGGGCTCTGCTCGTTCGATGGGGATAGAGGTGGTTGGTTAATCATGGCAAAAAATAGTAAACGTTCAAAAAAAGCCGTTGAGGGTATTGACCGCGATGCGTCATACCCTGTTGATGAGGCCATAAAGTTACTCAAAGGTTGTGCGTCTGCAAAATTTGATGAGACGGTTGAAATATCAATGAATTTAAACATCGACTCACGGCACGCAGATCAACAGGTCCGTGGCGTAGTCCAACTGCCAAATGGTACAGGAAAAACTGTTCGTGTCGCTGTCTTTGCCAAAGATGCGAAAGCTGAGGAGGCTCAAGATGCCGGCGCTGACTTGGTCGGGGGGGATGAGCTCGCTCAAAAGGTGCAAAGCGGAGAAATAAACTTTGATCGCGTTATTGCGACACCTGATATGATGGCTGTTGTGGGCAAACTGGGAAAAGTGCTAGGCCCGAAGGGTTTAATGCCTAATCCAAAATTAGGCACAGTTACTCCAAATGTCGGAGACGCCGTTAAGGCGGCAAAGTCGGGAGAGGTACAGTTTCGTGCGGAAAAAGCCGGAATAATTCACGCAGGTATTGGTAAAGCAAGTTTTAGTGAAGCTAAGCTTGCGCAAAATGTTAATGCCTTCATCGATGCTATCACAAAGGCAAAACCAAGTGGTGTAAAGGGTTCTTATATTAAAAAGGTGTCTATAAGTTCAACAATGGGACCTGGTTTAAAGCTCAACATGAGTGGAGATCCGGGGTCTGTATAGATTAAGAATTTTACTGTGCGATTCTAGATAGACCAAGAAGCGCGAGGTAAATAGAGGGTGTTACGTTTGTTCGCCCTTGACCTGTCCAAGATTGTGGGTGTGTTTCCTTTCTTTTTGGGAACGCTTAAATGGGTAACCGGCCAACATGAGGCAGCGGTAAAAGACAGCCAGGCCGTATCACGTTAGGCCGTTGGATTGGCTTGAGCCACTGGGGCAGGGTCCGTCGGGTGGGATGCTGAATAATTTTTTGGCAAACCATCTTAATGTAGCAGATTAATGTTTGTGTAAGAACATTAGTCAAATGGTATCGGAGACTATTCAGTGGACCGAGCAAAAAAAGAAGCCCTAGTCGCCGAACTGCATGAGGTATTCAGCGTCAACAATCTTCTCATATTGACACATCAGACAGGATTGAGCGTTGGAGAAGTCTCGGAGCTCCGTCATCAAATGCGGGAAGCTGGTGCATCTTTCAAGGTGACAAAAAATCGGCTAGCCAAAATTGCATTGAAGGGGACTAAGTTCGAAGGTCTTGCCGATGAATTTACTGGTCCAACAGCTATAGCTGTTTCCGAGGATCCAGTAGCGGCAGCTAAAGTGGTGGTTGACTTTGCAGAAAAGAATGACAAGTTACAGGTAGTCTGTGGTGTATTGGGTGAAGAATCACTTGATGTATCACAGGTTGTGTCACTTGCTAAGTTACCATCCTTAGATGAACTTCGTGGCAAAGTCATTGGACTTGTCCAAGCTCCGGCCCAAAATATTACTAGCTTAATGCAGGCGCCCAGCGGGCAACTTGCCCGGGTTTTTGGTGCGTTTGGTAATTCTGGGTCATGAGGCGGCGGACTTGTAATCAAATCGTATTGTTCAAGCCAAGGAGAAATAATTATGGCAGATTTAGAAAAGATTGCTGAAGAGCTTTCGGGGTTAACAGTTATAGAAGCAGCGGATTTATCAAAGCTACTTGAGGAAAAGTGGGGGGNTTCAGCTGCTGCCCCAGTTGCCGTAGCTGGNGCTGCGCCTGCANCAGGGGNNGGCGCTGGTGCAGCCGAAGAAAAAACGGAATTTGATGTCATGCTTACCGCAATGGGCGACAAGAAAATAAACGTCATAAAAGAGGTTAGAGGCATTACGGGGCTTGGCCTCAAGGAAGCTAAAGAGCTTGTTGAAAGTGCGCCAAAGGCTGTCAAGGAAGGCGTAGCTAAAGATGAGGCGGACGAAATAAAGAAAAAGCTCGAAGAAGCAGGGGCAACTGTTGAGCTAAAATAAAGCGGTTTTTTACCGTGCGAGCCGAGAGAGGGCCGTGCATCTAGCTCGGTCCCCGCTCTTTTTTTATTGTTGAGTTTAGCCGCCTTTTTTTTCAAAAAGAGTGGATAGTCGAGGAACGAAAATGCCGCAGTCCTTTACCCAACTAAAACGCATTCGAAAATCTTTTGGTCGCTTACCCGAGGTGGCGCCGATGCCGAATTTGATTGAAGTTCAGAAACAGTCTTATGATCGTTTCTTGGAGCCGGTAGAATCAAATGGCACAATACTGCCTTCTGGTCTCGAAGAGGCGTTTCAGACCGTTTTTCCGATTAAGGATTTTTCAGGCCGCGCACAGCTGGAATTCGTAAGTTATGAGTTGGAAGATCCAAAATACGACGTTGAAGAGTGTCAGCAGCGTGATATGACATTTGCAGCACCACTTAAGGTGACTTTGCGGCTCGTTGTTTGGGATGTGGATGAAGAAACNAGTGCGCGTTCTATCCGCGATATCAAAGAGCAAGATGTTTATATGGGTGATATGCCGTTGATGACGCCAAACGGAACTTTCGTTGTTAATGGTACAGAGCGCGTGATAGTTAGCCAGATGCATCGTTCTCCGGGNGTTTTCTTTGACCATGACAAAGGAAAAACGCACTCCTCAGGGAAATATTTATTCGCGGCCCGTGTAATACCCTACCGCGGCTCGTGGCTCGATTTTGAGTTCGATGCCAAAGACAATCTGTACGTGCGGATTGATCGCCGCCGAAAATTGCCGGCAACCACTTTAATGTTAGCGCTGGATGGGGATTCTACAGAAGCTTTGCGCGTCGAGCGCAGTCGCGAGGGTCTTGATCTTGAGCCTTGGGAGGCCCAAGGCATGACAAAAGAGGATATTCTCAACTTCTTTTTTGACACAATTGAATACACGGAAATTGATGGTGGGTGGAAGACAAAGTTTGAGCCTTCTCGTTTTGAAGGCGCGAAATTGGAATATGATCTAATAGATGCAAAAACAAAAAAAGTCGTAGTTGAAAGTGGTCGAAAATTAACTCCAAGAGTGCTGCGGTCANTAGAGGATGAGAAACTCAAAGATATAGTGCTGCCGTCGGAAGGTATTCTTGGACGTTTCGTTGCCAATGATTTGGTTAATTCTAACACCGGTGAAATCTATGCCGAGGCTGGAGAAGAGGTCACAGAAGAACTTCTTGAAAGTTTGAAAGAAGTAGGGTTTCGACAGCTCCCTATTCTGGCGATTGATTACAGCTCCGTCGGACCATATGTGCGTAACACTTTAGAAATAGAAAAAAATAATAACCGCGAAGACGCTTTGATTGANATTTATCGAGTNATGCGTCCCGGTGAGCCTCCCACGTTGGAGACTGCGGAGGCCTTATTCAAGAGCTTGTTCTTTGACTCAGAACGNTACGATCTGTCCTCTGTCGGAAGGGTCAAAATGAACTCTAGGCTTGATTTAGAAACAGATGATCAGATGAGAGTGCTTCGTAAGGAAGATATTTTGGCCATCTTAAAGGTGCTCGTTGGATTAAAAGATGGTCGTGGCGATATTGACGATATTGATCATTTGGGTAATCGGCGGGTCCGCTCTGTTGGCGAGCTGCTTGAAAATCAGTATAGGGTAGGGTTATTGCGCATGGAGCGCGCAATCCGTGAACGGATGAGCACAGTCGAGATCGATAGTGTCATGCCGCATGATCTAATAAATGCTAAGCCGGCTGCAGCTGCTGTACGAGAATTTTTCGGCTCTTCACAGCTTTCTCAATTCATGGATCAAACAAATCCGTTATCCGAAATCACTCACAAACGGCGTTTATCTGCTCTAGGCCCCGGCGGTTTAACTCGAGAACGGGCGGGCTTCGAAGTCCGCGACGTCCATCCAACTCATTATGGGCGCATATGTCCAATTGAGACCCCTGAGGGGCCGAATATTGGTTTGATAAACTCGTTGGCAACATTTGCGCGAGTTAATCAATATGGCTTCATCGAAACCCCGTATAGGGTAGTTACGGCTGGTAAGGTAACAGACGAAGTAATTTACATGTCTGCTATGGACGAGGGGCGTTACACAGTAGCCCAGGCTAACGCAGCTCTTGATGGGCGAGGTAGGTTTGTAGAAGAGCTTGTTAGCTGTCGTGAAGGAGGCGAATACATAATGGCAATGCGGGCGGACATTGATTTTATTGATGTTTCGCCAAAACAAATTGTCTCAGTGGCTGCTGCGTTAATACCATTTCTCGAAAATGACGACGCAAACCGAGCTTTAATGGGCTCGAATATGCAGCGGCAAGCTGTACCCTTATTGCAGGCTGATGCCCCTCTAGTTGGCACGGGTATGGAGGAGAGAGTTGCGCGTGACTCTGGTGCTGCAATAGTTGCAGATCGCTCGGGGGTTGTAGATCAGGTTGATGCAACACGAATTGTTGTGCAGGCTACAGAGGAGACTGCTGCCGATGTGCCTGGTGTTGACATCTATAACCTTGCGAAGTTTCAGCGTTCCAATCAAAACACTTGTATTAACCAGCGTCCGTTAGTGAAAGTTGGGGATGTAGTCACAAAGGGCGATATTGTTGCTGATGGTCCATCAACTGAGCTTGGGGAGTTAGCGTTGGGGCGCAATGTGTTGGTCGCGTTCATGCCGTGGAATGGATATAATTTTGAAGACTCCATTTTGATATCAGAGCGAATTGTTCGAGATGATGTTTTTACTTCCATTCACATCGAAGAATTCGAAATCATGGCCAGAGATACTAAGCTTGGCCAAGAGGAAATTACCCGTGATATCCCGAACGTTGGTGAGGAGGCGCTTAAGGATCTTGACGAGGCTGGAATAGTTTGTATCGGAGCCGAAGTAAATTCAGGGGACATTCTTGTTGGTAAAGTTACCCCAAAGGGTGAATCTCCTATGACGCCAGAAGAAAAATTACTGCGTGCAATTTTTGGTGAGAAAGCATCCGATGTGCGCGACACATCATTGAAATTACCGCCCGGTGGGCAAGGCACAGTGGTAGAAGTTAGAGTGTTTTCACGTCGCGGTGTTGATAAGGACGAGCGCGCTTTAGCGATCGAGCGTCAGGAAATTGAGCGGCTGGCGAAAGATCGGGACGATGAGAAAGCAATACTCGAACGTTCCTTCTTTAACTCCCTAAAAGATAAGCTGATTAATCAAACGACAGTGTCTAGTCCTAAAGGAATGGAAAATAACAAAAAAATAACTGAGGCTTTTCTATCTGATTTTACACCTGGGCAGTGGCGACAAATTGTTGTTAAGAATGACAAAGTTAACGATGAATTAGAGGCTATGAAGAAGACCTTTGATGCATCCGTCGGGATTTTGCAGAGCCGGTTTGAAGATAAGGTAGACAAGCTTCAGCGTGGCGACGAACTGCCCCCGGGTGTGATGAAGATGGTGAAAGTATTTGTGGCAGTAAAACGTAAATTACAGCCTGGCGACAAGATGGCCGGTCGCCACGGAAATAAGGGTGTGATCTCTAAAATAATGCCAGTGGAAGACATGCCGTATCTTGAAGATGGTACGTCGGTTGATGTGGTGCTTAATCCGCTTGGGGTGCCAAGTAGAATGAACGTGGGTCAGATATTAGAGACGCACCTTGGTTGGGCTGCAGCAGGTTTAGGGCAACAGATAGGAGACGCATTAGCCGCATATAAAGTTGGTGATAGTGATAAATCAACCTCAGATTTGCGGAAAACCCTTGAATCTGCTTACGGAAAAGAAATTTATCAGGAATCCATCGAAGGGATGGATGATGAGGCAGCGCTTGAGTTGGCAGACAATGTCGTAAAGGGCGTTCCATTTGCAACTCCGGTTTTCGACGGTGCAGTGGAAGCGGACATAGTCGTAGCTCTCAAACAGGCTGGTTTTGCTGAATCAGGCCAATCGACGCTTATTGATGGCCGGACTGGAGAAACGTTTTCACGAGATGTTACCGTTGGCTATATATACATGCTGAAATTGCACCATCTTGTTGATGATAAAATCCATGCTCGTTCAATTGGTCCTTATAGCCTTGTTACTCAGCAACCCCTCGGTGGGAAAGCGCAGTTTGGAGGTCAAAGATTTGGTGAAATGGAGGTGTGGGCGCTTGANGCTTACGGCGCTGCCTACACACTCCAAGAAATGTTAACAGTTAAATCCGATGACGTGTCAGGCCGGACTAAGGTTTATGAGGCGATTGTTCGGGGCGATGACACGTTTGAGGCTGGAATACCCGAATCTTTCAACGTCTTAGTGAAGGAGCTTCGGTCTTTAGGGCTTAACGTTGAATTGATCCAAGAAAACTTTTAATCGGATGTGTGCAGCGTCAATAACANGCAACCACTGTTTGAAGTGATTTAGTTGGGAGATTGAGTAAATGAGTGAGTTGATGAATTTTTTTGGTCAACCTACAGGTGCACAAGGGTTCGATCACATACGTATCTCAATTGCAAGCCCAGACCGCATTCGTTCCTGGTCTTTTGGCGAGATAAAAAAACCTGAGACCATTAATTATAGGACATTCAAGCCAGAGCGTGATGGTCTGTTTTGCGCTCGTATTTTCGGTCCGATAAAGGACTATGAGTGTTTGTGTGGCAAGTACAAACGGATGAAATATCGCGGCATCATTTGCGAAAAATGCGGTGTCGAAGTGACACTATCCAAGGTCCGGCGAGAAAGGATGGGCCACATTGAATTAGCCTCACCCGTTGCTCATATCTGGTTTATGAAATCGTTGCCGAGCAGGATCGGTCTTCTGCTCGATATGACCTTAAAAGAATTAGAGCGTGTTCTTTACTTTGAGAACCACCTAGTTCTCGATCCGGGGATGACGACACTTAACGAAAAGCAACTCCTCAATGAGGAAGAATACATCGATGCCATAGATGAATACGGGGTTGATGGGTTTGAAGCAAAGATCGGTGCCGAAGCACTCCTCGATATGCTGTTAGAAATTGATCTTGAGGCGGAGAGAGAGCAAGTTCGGATTGACCTCAAAGAGACAGGTTCGGAAGCAAAACGCAAAAAATACGTCAAACGCTTGAAACTTATTGAGGCGTTCATTCAGTCTGGCGCGCGCCCCGAATGGATGATTTTGAATGTTGTGCCAGTAATACCGCCGGAACTCAGGCCATTAGTGCCTTTGGATGGTGGGCGTTTCGCAACATCTGACCTTAACGACTTATATCGCAGAGTAATAAATCGGAATAACCGTCTCAAACGTCTCATGGATCTTAGGGCGCCTGAAATAATTGTTCGTAATGAAAAACGCATGCTCCAGGAGTCGGTTGATGCGCTTTTCGATAATGGTCGTCGCGGTCGCGTTATAACCGGCGCAAATAAGCGTCCATTAAAATCATTATCTGACATGCTGAAAGGTAAACAGGGTCGGTTCCGGCAGAATTTGTTGGGGAAACGCGTGGACTATTCTGGGAGATCAGTGATTGTTGTTGGCCCTGAACTTTTACTTCATCAGTGTGGCCTGCCTAAGAAGATGGCGCTGGAGC
Organism: Rhodospirillaceae bacterium; assembly: GCA_002711555.1. The sequence continues at coordinate 9,151 of PARQ01000012.1, forward strand.
TATTCAAGCCGTTTATCTATTCCAAGTTGGAGCTTTACGGCATGGCGTCAACGATCAAGGCTGCAAAGCGCATGGTTGAAAAAGAGCGGCCTGAGGTCTGGGATATATTAGAAGAGGTTATCCGTGAGCACCCCGTTCTGCTTAATCGGGCGCCTACGTTGCACCGTCTCGGCATTCAGGCATTCGAGCCAGTGCTCATAGAGGGCAAAGCTATTCAACTACATCCTCTCGTTTGCGCTGCATTCAACGCAGACTTTGACGGGGATCAGATGGCGGTGCACGTTCCCCTTTCGATGGAAGCTCAGCTGGAGTCACGTGTTTTGATGATGTCGACAAACAACATTTTGTCGCCAGCAAATGGGAAACCAATCATCGTACCTTCGCAAGATATCGTTCTCGGTTTGTATTACATGAGCCACGAGCGTCCCTGGGAAGTAGGTGCTAAGATGGAGTTTTCCCAAGAGGCTGATTTTGTAGCTGCCATTGAGACAGACGATGTGATTGTGCTTGATCCAGATAAGCCCCGTCAAATAGTCAATGTCGGTGTTGATGACGCTCCCAAGGTTTTTAAAGAAATAAAGGCCGGGAAGTTTAGTGCGCATCTAGTTCCGCGTTTTGGAAATGTTGGTGAAATCGAGCATGCTCTTGCTACTAACGCAGTTCATCTCAACAGCACCATTAAGGCTAGGCACACCATAGTAGATGAAGACGGTGAGGAAAGACAGGTTGTGGTCAAAGCAACGCCAGGGCGGATGTTGCTTGCCAGTATATTGCCCAAAAACCGGAAAACTCCGTTTGCCTTGGTCAATCAACTTTTGACAAAAAAAGAAATCTCATTCGTTCTTGACGAGGTCTACCGTCATTGCGGACAGAAAGAAACCTGTATTTTTGCGGATCGACTAATGGGTATGGGTTTCCGCCAAGCCTGCGTAGCGGGCCTTTCATTTGGAAAGGACGATCTTGTTATCCCCAAACAGAAGGGTGAATTGATAAATGATGCTAAAGAGCAAATAAAGCAATACGAGCAGCAATACCTCGACGGCTTGATAACTCGTGGTGAAAAATACAATAAAGTTGTCGATGTCTGGTCGGATTGTAGTGATAAAGTTGCTGATCAAATGATGGGTGCTATGAAGACTGGTTACGGAGGTGAAATCAACTCTGTTTATATGATGGCTGATTCCGGTGCTCGTGGCTCTGCAGCTCAAATAAAGCAACTTGCTGGAATGAGAGGTTTGATGGCTAAGCCATCCGGTGAAATTATCGAAACACCTATTATTTCGAACTTCAAAGAGGGTTTGACCGTGCTTGAGTACTTTAACTCTACTCATGGAGCCCGCAAGGGTCTTGCTGATACTGCACTGAAGACCGCTAACTCTGGCTACTTGACCCGACGTCTTGTTGACGTTGCCCAAGATTGTATTGTGGTGGAAGAAGATTGTGGAACAAAGAAGGGTTTAACTCTTCGTGCTGTAATAGAGGGTGGTGATGTAATTGAAGAACTGCCGGAGCGTATTGTTGGCCGTTATGCATCAGTTAATATAGCAGATCCGACCAGTGGTAAGGTTCTCGTTAAGGCTGGTGAAATGATTGCGGAAAACGATGCCGAAGTGATCGACGAGTGTGGGGTTGACAGTGTCATGTTGCGCTCGGTTTTAACATGCGAATCTTCCGGCGGTGTGTGTGCCAAATGCTACGGTCGTGATTTAGCTCGCGGAACGGAAGTTAATATTGGTGAGGCGGTAGGGGTCATCGCCGCTCAATCGATTGGTGAACCGGGCACCCAATTGACNATGCGGACATTTCACATAGGCGGTGCAGCGCAGGTTGCTGAACAGGCAACTCATGAAGCTTCCATTGACGGTACAATAAGGGTGGAAAATAAAAATATTGTGGTCGACTCCAGCGGTAAGCCGGTCGTGATGAACCGCAATACCGATGTCTGTGTGTTAGATGCGCAAGGTCGTGAGCGAGCACGACACCGTATCCCTTACGGGGCTCGACTGCTTATAGAGGATGGCGGCGCAGTCAGTAAAGGTGCCCTTTTGGCGGAATGGGATCCATACACTATACCAATTATTACTGAAAAAGATGGTATTGCTAACTTTGTTGATTTGGTCGAAGGCGTGTCAATGCGTGAAGTTACAGACGAGACTACGGGAATAGCAAGTAAAGTCGTGATTGATTGGAAACAACAACCACAAGGTGCAGACCTAAGGCCCCGAGTAACGCTTCGTAACAAGCGTGGTCAGGTAGTCAAGCTATCTAATGATCTTGAAGCGCGCTATTTTCTCTCAGTTGACGCAATTCTCTCTGTCGAAAATGGGCAGGATATTAAAGCGGGAGACGTAATCGCCCGCATTCCACGTGAAGCGTCGAAAACACGTGATATCACTGGCGGTTTACCGCGTGTGGCTGAGTTATTTGAAGCACGTCGCCCAAAAGAATACGCCATAATTGCGGGTATTGATGGACGAGTAGAGTTTGGTAAAGATTACAAAACTAAACGCCGCATCTTAGTAGTCCCCGACGACGAGTCCCAGGAGCCATGCGAATATATGATCCCCAAGGGCAAGCACATTACCGTTCAGGAGGGGGATCGAGTGGAGAAGGGGGACTTGCTTATGGACGGCAATCCTGTTCCACATGATATTCTCGAAGTCTTGGGTGTGGAGGCATTGGCAGATTATCTAATCAAAGAAGTTCAAGACGTATATAGGCTTCAGGGTGTGAAGATTAGCGATAAGCATATTGAGGTTATTTGTCGTCAGATGCTGCAAAAGGTAGAGGTTGGCGACCCTGGAGACACAATATTTTTGAGCGGAGAGCAAGTTGATCAGGACGAGTTTGAGGCAGTCAATAAGCGCACTAAAGATGACGGAGGAAAGCAAGCAGTTTGTATACCTGTACTCCAAGGGATAACTAAAGCATCTCTTCAAACAAAATCGTTTATTTCTGCGGCCTCATTCCAGGAAACCACCAGAGTCCTCACAGAGGCTGCCGTCAATGGCAAAATAGACCCGCTAGATGGATTGAAAGAAAATGTTATTGTTGGTCGTTTGATACCAGCTGGTACCGGTAGCGTAATGAATCGCTTGAAGAGTATTGCTGCTGAACGGGATCGGGAATTAGCAGCGGTTCAAGCGAACGACCCGCTGTTGGCACCCGTTGAAGTTGCGGTTGATGAATCGACGGAAGATCAACCCGAGGTGGCATAAACAAGAATTGAATTTATTCTCGGCACTGATAAGTCGCTGGGAAATATTGAAAACTTCACATCAAGGCATAAATAGATCTTCAATTAATTCTTTTATCTTTTACTTGACCTTAGGGTCCAGCGTAACTAGTATCCCGGCACTTTCCCAATGGGTTTGGTTGTAGCTAATCACTAGTTTGAAACCAGTGGGGCGCTAGACACAGTCCTTGGATTTTCGACGTTATTGACATAAGCCGTTGAGTCGGCTGACTTTTNTAGCCATATGGGGGNNCCATGTGCGGCNTNCATTCGGCCGTNTTGTTAGTGGCTTCTGGAGAAAAGAGTTAGCTGCTTGTGTAACTGAAGGCAGAGATTGAAATTGGTAGGTTTAGATGCCGACAATTAATCAGTTGATCCGCAAGGGTCGAAAAGAAAAGCCGGTTCGGAACAAAGTTCCAGCTTTAGAGGCGTGTCCACAGAAACGTGGCGTGTGCACTCGCGTTTATACGACGACGCCCAAAAAACCTAATTCGGCTTTGCGGAAAGTGGCTCGCGTGCGGCTTACGAATGGTTTTGAGGTTACAAGTTATATCCCAGGTGAAGGGCATAACCTTCANGAACACTCTGTTGTNATGATTCGTGGGGGACGTGTTAAGGATCTGCCTGGCGTCCGGTACCACATAGTCCGTGGAACTTTGGATACGCAAGGTGTAGACGATCGCCGTCAGCGAAGATCCAAATATGGCGCTAAACGTCCAAAATAGTAGGGTTTAGGGGGAGAATTTTTCATGTCCAGACGTCGCCGCGCAGAAAAAAGAGAAATTTTGCCTGATGCCAAATTTGGAGATGTTGTGGTTAGTAAATTTATTAACAGCGTCATGCTCCACGGGAAGAAGTCAACTGCGGAACGGATTGTCTATGGGGCGTTAGATCTCATGGAATCCCGCGCTGGAAATGATCCAGTTCGGTCTTTCCATGACGCATTGGATAACGTCAAGCCACATCTAGAAGTTCGTTCTCGGCGCGTTGGAGGCGCGACTTATCAAGTGCCAATGGATGTACGTGCTGATCGAGCTCAAGCGCTCGCATTTAGATGGCTAATACAGAATGCGCGCGGACGCAGTGAAAACACGATGGTTGAGCGTTTGTCGGGAGAGCTCCTCGATGCAGCGAATAATCGCGGTGGTGCTGTAAAAAAGCGGGAAGACACGCATAGGATGGCTGATGCCAACCGAGCGTTTTCGCACTATCGTTGGTAATAAGCTTTTATCGGAGATAATGAATATGTCAGCCCGCACAACCCCCATAGAAAAATATCGCAACATTGGGATTATGGCCCATATTGACGCTGGGAAAACAACTACGACTGAGCGAATACTCTATTACACCGGACGTTCTCACAAGATTGGTGAAGTCCATGATGGCAACGCCACCATGGACTGGATGGAACAGGAGCAGGAGCGAGGGATNACTATTACATCCGCCGCAACCACTTGCCAGTGGCGGGATTGTCGTGTGAATATAATTGACACTCCCGGGCATGTTGACTTCACTATTGAAGTAGAGCGGAGTTTGCGCGTTTTAGATGGCGCGGTGGCAGTATTTGATAGCGTCGCAGGTGTTGAACCCCAGTCGGAAACGGTATGGCGCCAGGCAGACAAGTACGAGGTGCCTCGTATCTGTTTTGTGAATAAGATGGATAGAACCGGTGCTGATTTCTTTCGCACTGTCGATATGATTATAGACCGTCTAGGCGCCTCTCCGTTGGTGACACAGTTGCCAATAGGNTCTGAAGATAGNTTCGTCGGTGTCATCGATTTGGTCAAGATGCGCGCTGTGATTTGGAAAGATGAATCCCTCGGCGCTGAGTTCGAATANACGGATATTCCGGCTGAACTGGTGGATCAGGTNTCTGAGTATCGGGAAAAGCTTGTTGAGATGGCCGTAGAGCAGGATGATGGGGCTATGGAGGCNTATCTCGAGGGTGATGAGCCAAGCGAGGAAAAGCTGNTAGAATGTATTCGGAAGGGTACCGTCGGAGGGGTATTCGTCCCAGTTTTATTGGGCTCGGCGTTTAAAAACAAAGGTGTGCAGCCACTTCTTGATGCCGTGGTCGATTTTCTTCCGTCGCCTGTTGACGTGCCTGCTGTTAAGGGTTTGCTAGATAATGATGAGCCTGCTACACGGCAGTCGTCAGACGATGAGCCCTTTGCCGCTTTGGCATTCAAGATTATGACTGATGAGCATGTAGGTTCGTTAACGTTCGTGCGCATTTATTCTGGAACACTTTCTAAGGGTGCTGGTGTGGTAAATTCAGTCAAGCGTCAGAAAGAACGCGTTGGTCGCATGCTCATGATGCACGCCAACAACCGCGAAATGATTGATGAGGCGAGCGCGGGAGACATCGTAGCGGTGGTGGGGCTAAAGTCCGTTACTACGGGTGATACGATATGTGATACCAGCAAGCCCATTATTTTGGAGAAGATGGAATTTCCGGATCCTGTTATCGAAATTGCGGTCGAGCCNAAAACTAAGGGCGACCATGATAAGATGTCGACGGCGCTGGGGCGGTTAGCACAAGAAGATCCATCGTTCAGGGTTACCTCGGACGAAGAGACAGGCCAGACGGTGATCAAAGGAATGGGCGAGCTCCACCTCGAGATTATTATAGATCGTTTGCTGAGAGAATTTAAGGTTGGTGCTAACATAGGCGCTCCACAGGTGGCCTACAGGGAGACCATTACAAAGCCTTACACTTGTGACTATACGCACAAGAAACAAACCGGCGGTTCGGGGCAGTTCGCCCGAATTATTATCGAATTTGAGCCATGTGAGCCTGGGGATGGTTACGAATTTGAAAGCAAGGTTGTTGGCGGTTCAGTTCCTAAAGATTATATCCCGGGGGTAGAAAAAGGTTTGAATAGCGAACGTGAAAATGGGGTTTTGGCGGGCTTNCCTGTNATTGATTTCAGGGCAACATTGGTCGATGGGGCATCTCATGATGTTGATTCCTCTGTTATGGCGTTTGAAATTGCAGCTCGGGCTGCATTTCGGGAGGCAGTTCAGAGTGCTGGGCCGAAGTTGCTAGAGCCGATTATGAAAGTCGAAGTAATTACGCCTGAAGAATACATGGGAGATATCATTGGTGATCTAAACAGTCGGCGTGGACAGGTAGGGGGAATGGATCAGCGCGGAAACGCACGCGTTATTGATGCTATGGTGCCGCTTGCTAACATGTTCGGTTACATAAACACTTTGAGATCATCCAGTCAGGGACGTGCTCAGTTTACNATGCAATTTGACCATTATGAAAAAGTGCCAGAAGCGGTTGCGGAAGAAGTTCGAGCTAATCTCGCTTAAACTGGGATTTTAATAGACGGAGGCCAATATGGCGAAAGAAAAATTTGAACGCACGAAGCCGCATTGTAACATTGGTACAATTGGACACGTTGACCATGGCAAGACAACGTTGACTGCNGCGATCACTAAGGTGTTGGCTGATACGGGGGGTGCGACGTTCACAGATTATGCGGACATTGATAAGGCGCCTGAAGAGAAAGAGCGTGGTATCACTATTAACACGGCTCATGTTGAGTATGAGACGGAACACCGGCACTACGCGCACGTAGATTGTCCCGGGCACGCTGATTACGTGAAAAATATGATTACAGGTGCTGCGCAAATGGATGGCGCCATTTTGGTTGTTAATGCCGCAGATGGCCCGATGCCTCAGACGCGAGAGCATATTTTGTTAGCGCGCCAAGTTGGGGTGCCGGCTATTGTGGTGTTTTTGAATAAGGTTGATCAGGTAGATGATGAGGAGCTGTTAGAGTTAGTTGAGCTTGAAGTGCGCGAGCTTTTATCGAGTTATGATTTCCCAGGTGACGATATTCCGATTGTGGCGGGGACAGCTTTGGGCGCATTAGAGGGTGGCGATCCGGATACGGGTGCTAATAAAATTCTTGAGTTGATGAAGTGTGTTGATGATTATGTGCCGCAGCCTGATCGTCCTAAAGATCTACCCTTCTTGATGCCGATTGAAGATGTATTTTCAATTTCTGGTCGTGGCACGGTTGTGACGGGGCGTGTGGAGCGTGGAGTGGTGAATGTCGGTGACGAAATAGAAATAGTTGGCATTCGCGATACAGGGAAGACCGTTTGCACTGGTGTTGAGATGTTTCGGAAGCTATTGGATCAAGGTGAGGCAGGAGATAATATTGGTGCTTTGCTTCGTGGTATTGAGCGTGAAGGGGTAGAGCGTGGCCAGGTATTAGCGCAGCCAGGATCGATTACGCCGCATACAAAATTCCAATGCGAGTGCTACATTTTGACCAAGGATGAGGGCGGTCGGCATACGCCATTTTTCTCAAATTATAGGCCGCAATTCTATTTTCGAACTACAGATGTCACGGGTACGGTGGAGCTTCCAGAAGGGACAGAAATGGTAATGCCTGGGGACAGCATTTCTATGGGTGTAAATTTGATTGCGCCGATTGCTATGGATGAGGGTTTGCGATTTGCAATTCGCGAAGGCGGCAAAACTGTTGGCGCTGGTGTTGTAACCAGTATTACTGAATAGCTGCTTTCAACAGCAGTGAGGGCGAGTTTATGGACAGTCAAAATATCCGTATCCGATTGAAAGCTTTCGATCATCGAGTTCTTGACCAGTCGACGCAGGAGATTGTGAATACTGCCAAGCGAACTGGGGCGGGTGTGCGAGGCCCTATACCATTGCCTACGCGCATAGAAAAATTAACAGTGTTGAGATCGCCCCACATTGATAAGAAAAGCAGAGAGCAGTTCGAGGTGCGGACTCACAAACGGCTTCTTGATATTGTCGACCCGACACCGCAAACAGTTGATGCTTTAATGAAACTCGATTTAGCATCAGGTGTTGATGTGCAGATCAAGCTCTGATGTAAGTTTGATCGCGAGGGAGAAAAAAATGCGTACTGGATTATTGGCAAGAAAATTGGGTATGTCCAGAGTGTTCACGGACAATGGCACTCATGTGCCCGTTACCGTTTTGAGGGTAGATGATTGTCGTGTTGTCGCTGTCCGGAAGGCTGAAATAGAAGGTTATGATGCAGTTCAATTGGGGAGTGGTGCGGCGAAATCAAAGAACACAACGAACGCATTGCGAGGACATTTTGCGAAGGCAAAGGTTGAGCCCAAGCAGAAATTGACTGAGTTTCGCGTCAGTGGCGATGCAATGCTCGACGTGGGGGTCGAATTGGCAGCTTCCCATTTTGTAAGCGGCCAGTATGTGGACGTGGTTGGCGAAAGTATCGGTAAAGGTTTTGCTGGTGCCATGAAGCGGCATGGGTTTGGTGGCCTACGCGCTAGTCATGGAGTTTCAATTTCGCATCGCTCTCATGGGTCCACTGGGCAATGCCAGGACCCGGGGAAGGTTTTTAAAGGTAAGAAAATGGCTGGTCATATGGGGGCGTCACGAGTCACAAGCCAAAATCTGAAAGTTGTAGAGACCGATGCTGAGAATGGATTGATAATGGTTAAAGGAGCCGTGCCCGGCTCAAAAGGCACATGGGTCAAAGTGCAGGATGCAGTAAAAAAGATACTGCCGGAAGAGGCTCCGTTTCCTGCTGGTTTGAGAGAATCAGGATTATCGTCGGAAAATAATAAGGCAAATGATGTGCCGAGTGCCGTTCAGTCTTCTGGTGCCGACAATATCCCAGAAGAAAAGGCTACCAGTGCGGACAGCCAAGAACCGGGAAAGGGTTGACGGCTGATGAAAGCGAAAATTATCACCTTAGAAAATAAAGCCGTAGGAGACATTGAGCTCAAAGATGATATTTTTGGTGCGGTTGT
>PARQ01000013.1 GCA_002711555.1 Rhodospirillaceae bacterium
ACATCGGTGTGTTTCCAGTGGTGTCAATAACACAGGCCATTGGCATATTGAGGTCAGAAGCTTTTTCCAGCTGTTCATGTTTGCATGGAGGCCCAAACATCAACATGTCTGCCCCAGCATCACGATACTTTTCTAAGCGCTCATAAGCGGCATCAAACCCATCTACAGCAATAGCATCCGTTCGCGCAATAATAACTAATGATTGGCTCTGTCGGGAATCAAGTGCCGATTTGATTTTACCTACCATTTCATCAGCAGATACAAGCTCTTTGCCTGCAAAATGGCCGCATTTTTTTGGGTATGTTTGGTCTTCAATGTGTAGGGCAGCTGCTCCAGCATTTTCAAATGCCCGAACGGCTCTGCGTACATTCAATGCATTTCCATAACCTGTATCTGCATCGACAATTAGCGGTAGCCCCGCAGCATCGCTTATTCGCGCGGCATGATCTGCCATCTCTGTCAGTGTTATAAGTCCGACATCCGGAACGCCGAGATGTGAAGCGGTCGTCGCGTTTCCACCCATGTAGGCAATATCGAAACCTACCTCTGCTATTAATCGGGCGGTAATAGCGTCGGTTGCGCTGGGTGCCAAATGAGTTCCAGGGCGTGATAGCAGGGCTTGTAAATTTTTAGGCTCGGACATAGTGCAGCTCTCCATTTTTGGGGATTAGACGGCTGGGATAGACTTTAGCGTATGATGAGGATGGGATATACGACTTTGGTCTGCTTGCGATGTAATAAAAAACCGGGAGTAAATTGGAGTATATTAAAGGGCGAAAAATCATCGATATTTGCGATGCCAACATTTAAGTAGCGAGCACTTTAATTGATCTGCAACGGCCGTAATTTCATACCGATTGCGTATATCAGCCTCATTTCAACTAAAAAAAAGTCAGTGTGCAGACGCAGAAAAGAGCTCGGGAACCGCGTTCGTTACTTTGTGCAAGTAATCGTCACTTTTGACCAAGAATGATCAAGTTTTGAGCAGTTCTCCCGAACCGTATAAGCAAAACCTTCATGTATTTAAATATAATACATTGTTTCCATTGCATTTTTTACCAATTCGCTAGTTGGCATAATGTGTGCGGTACCGCAGGTAGTCAAAAAGGCAGGGGTATTTTAGTGGCTAAGGCAAACGTAGACGATTTTGTAGCTGCCTTTCGAAGGGAGATTGATGCCACTGCTTCAGCATGCGTCGGTTGCGGTAAGTGTTATGAAATTTGCCCAATAACCGAAAGCGCAGGTGTGAACGGATTAGATTCGACCGTTGTGACGAATGGGATCAGAGATATCCTATCGGGTGGGGATATGAATGAAAATTCGCGTCAATGGGCAGATGCTTGTATCCTCAGTGGAGATTGTATCGAAAGCTGCAATTACGGTATTAATCCGCGCTTAATGTTGACCATGGCGCGAGCATTATCAAAGGAGCGAACTCATAATGAAAAGGAGCGTCAATTAGAGGGTCAAAAGGCATTCAAGGCTCTAGGTGCCGGTGTAAAAGTTCTATCGCGAATGCAGTTAACAGCAGCTGATCGGGAGCGGCTTGGTCAGGGCGGCAAAATAGCAGATTCTGACGAGAAAAGTGTGGACTATGTCTTCTACACCGGATGTAATGTTTTGAAGACACCGCACATAGCTTTGCTGTGCTTAGATATCATGGATGCCTTAGGTATTAATTACACGGTTTTGGGTGGTCCGTCGCATTGTTGCGGCATACTGCAATTTCGTGCCGGAGACATGAAGACTTCAACTAAAGTAGCCTCAAATACCATAGAAAAATTTATCCGAACGGGCGCAACTGAGGTCCTATCGTGGTGCCCAACATGCCAAGTGCAATATTCTGAGTTCGGCTTGCCCACTTATGAAAATGCCACAGGGATCAAGCCGTTTGAAATGACGCCATTTGTTTTATTTTTAGAATCACAATTAGACACCTTGCGTCCTTTGCTAAAGCATCCCGTTCAGGAAAAAATTGCTCTTCATCTTCATCCTGGTATTTCAGGACTTCCGGGTGCTGCGAGAAAGTTATGTGATGCAGTTCCTGGCATTGAAGTCATAGACCTAAATCTTCCTGAAATAGGGTTGATGAGTAATTCTCTTTCGACAGTGCCATCTCTTAAAAAAGAGTTGCAAAGCCGAGAGTTAGCCGTCGCTGAAGCTGCTGGTGTAGACGCTCTTGCAGCTGTCTATCATGCGGATCATCGAGAGCTATGTGCTCACGAGCGCGATTACCCATTTCGCGTAATCAACTTCTTAGAAATTATTGCAGAATCGATGGGTCTTTTTCGGGATGACACCTTCAAATCTATGAAGATGAAACAGGACGCAGAAAAAATTCTCTCGGATTGTGCCAATATGTTAGAGGCAAATTCGATATCAAAAGATCAAGCGCGGCCCATAGTTGAGGCCGCACTTTTGGGTGAGCAGCCAGTGCCGCTTCGTGGTTAAGAATTCCTTTCGCCGCATAAAGCTTTTTTATTCCAGCCGACAGTAGATTAAAAGATAATCAGAAATGATAATGCCTAAATAATAGGCAGGTATATTTTTTTGCACAAACTATATGCTTTAAAATTTCACGAAATTATAAAAAATTCAATTAAAACAGTTATTTAGAGTTCGGCATGGATGGTGCAACAGAGGGGGGTATTAATCTTGATGAATGTCCGACAGCGGATTTTGGATTTTTGTTTGCATCAACTTGTAGAGAGGAAGAAGATGAAACTGATAGTAAAAGGTTGCCTCGTGTCACTTGCTATTTTTTCTGCCATAAGTGCCAGTAGTCCTGTCAATGCATTTCCTGAAAAATCAGTTAGATTGACCGTAGGCTTTGGTCCTGGTGGGCCATCTGGAATTGCAGCGCGGTTTATGCAGAAGCGGTTCACTGCAGTAACTGGTCAGGAATTAATTATAATAAATAAGCCTGGTGCAGGTGGTGCGAAAGCATGGTCGCAGATTAAAAAAGATAAGAAAGATGGATACGAACTTACGTTACTTAATTTTCCGCACACTGTTCTGCAGCCTATTGCCCGTGGTAAAAATGCTGGTTACTCTTATGAAGATATCCAGCCCGTCCTCTACTATACTTCCGTCCCGCAAGTTTTAGCGGTACGAAAAAATAGCCCAATCAAAACATTTAAGGATTTGGTGAGTGCTATCAAGGCTAAACCAGGTTCTGTTACAATTGGTGGAACTGGAATTGGTGGTTCTAATCATTCTGCGTTTTATAAATTTAACAAGGTTGGGGGGTTTAAGGCAGCCTATGTACCGTTCAAAGATACGTCGTCTACGATTGCTGGATTAAAGAGCGGGTCTACCGATGCAGCATGGACATTCACTACTCAGGGTGTGAAGGACGGCGACTCTATTAGGATGTTGGCTATTGCCTCAGAAAAACGGATGTCCCTATTTCCTGAATTGCCAACTTTGACAGAGCTTGGATACCCTGTAGTCGATGTGGCCTATTGGTCTATTGGAGTTCCTCCTGGAACTCCGTCTAACATTCGGCAGAAGGTTTCCGATGCCTTCCAAAAAGTGGTGAATGACGCCTCAGTTAAGGCCGATATGAGTAAAGGTGGTTATCAACCCATATTAATTCCGTACCCCAAAAGCAACGAGTTCAAAGCTCGGTTGGGTAAAGATTATGGCGCTGTAGGTAAAGCGCTCTCAAAGAAGAAAAAGTAGGAATATTGTGGGGTAGTTTCGCGCCATGAGCGTGAAGCTACTCCGACAAATATATAATGGAATTTCTTCATCATATCGCGGCCTCTTTTTCGCCTTACATCCTAGCGGTAGGGACCTGCGGACTTTTTTTGGGCATTTTATTAGGAGCGCTACCGGGGCTAAGTTCGACATTTTCTTGTGCGGTGATGCTTCCCATTTCATTCTCCATGGATCCTGTGCCCGGGCTAATTTTTCTCGGCACCGTCTACATGGGGTCGACTTACGGGGGCTCATTCTCAGCAATTCTAATTAAAACTCCGGGCACGCCGCAATCCATCACTACTACATTCGATGGGTTTCCGATGGCGCAGCGAGGAGAGGGAGGGTTAGCCCTATCGATAGCCTGCATAGCATCGGTGATTGGAGGTTTGACGGGTATATTTGTTTTTTTATGGTTAGCTCCTCCACTTGCTGAGTTTGCATTAATGTTCGGCCCGGCAGAGTATTTCTGGCTTGCATTGTTTGGCCTCACAATTATCGCCTCTCTAAGTGAAGGTAATTTGATGAAAGGCCTAATTAGCGGTTTTTTTGGCTTGGCATTGTCTCAAATTGGCGTGTCAGTGGTTAGCGGTGACATGCGTTTTACATACGAAAATTCCGCTTTGATTGGTGGAATTCCTATTATTCCTGCTACGATTGGGCTGCTATGTCTCCCCGTAGCAATAGATTTAATTGCTGACGCAGATCACCACCTGAGCACACCGCTGACCGAGCGGAGTAATAATTTTTTAAGAGCCGCTCGGGCAATCTGGGACCGAAAGCAAAATGCTCTTCGGAGCTCGATCATCGGGACATTAGTAGGAATTATTCCAGCAGCCGGGGGAGCAATAGCTAGTTTGGTTGCGTATGCCGAGGCAAGCCGGACTGCCAAAAAAAGCGACAGGTTTGGAGATGGCGACCCTGGGGGAATAATAGCTTCGGAATCGGCTAATAACGCTACGGTTGGAAGCGGTTTAATACCAACTTTTGTACTCGGAATTCCCGGCACTCCTCCTGATGCGGTTATCTTAGGAGCGATGATGGTTCATGGGGTGCAGATTGGACCAAAACTCTTCACTGAGCATAATGACATTGTACTGACGTTTCTATCAGGTATGACTATAGCAACCGTGCTCATGCTGCCAGTCGGTTTATTCTTGGGGCGTTTTATCTACTCAGCGGTTACCAAGATGCCAAAATCATATTTGGTGCCAATGGTAGCACTTATGCTGGTTATTGGATCCTTCGCTATCCAAAATAACTATCATGATATAGTGATTATGCTTGTTTTAGGAATTATCGCTTGGGTAATCAGTCGTTTTGGATTCCCAGCACCACCCATCGTATTAGGCCTGCTGTTAGGGCCCATAGCAGAACAGGGTTTTGCTCAAGCTCTGATGATTGGGCGTGCCAAAGACTCAGTGCTGGAGATCTTCTTCGCTAGGCCGATATCGATTGCTTTAATTGGCTGCATTTTAGCTGCCATCGTACTACCGCCGCTTTTGCGGCGCTCCTCTTTTAACAGGTTAAGGATGAAAGAAAATGTTTCAACTTAAAATGAACATCGCTGGTAAAAGGGCCAAGAACATTTTGGGTAGTCTAACATTCGGCATGCTCGGCACCTTTATGTTTTATGCAGCGCAGGATTTTGAAAGTGCCGGACGGGTTACTCCCGCATTTATTGGTTGTGGGTTACTGTTTTTGTCGGTTCTTTTGATTATTATAGAGATTTCCAAAAGTGAGTTAATACCCCCTCCAACTGCTATCACAGGTTCTTTGGTTCGTCGTAGCCTGTTCATAGCGTTAATGGTTATCTGGGTGGTGGCTCTGCCATATCTTGGTTTTGTGGTGGCAGGGTGTCTCGCGTTCGCTATAATTTCAGCGGCGGTTCCCAAAAATTCCAACAAGACATCCACTAATTTTGCTTTAAATACTGTTGCCGGCGTCTTAACTACTATCGGGTTCTGGGTCGTTCTTACGGCTTTTTTAAAGGTCCCGCTGCCTGAGGCAACTTTTTTTTGAGAAATTTTGGAACTTTCAATAAGCGTGGCTAGACAACGATGCTAGAACTTCAACACATAGTTTCCTCCCAAGGCCCAAAGCGTGTTGGTCCCTTTAGTCATGCTGTCCGAGCAGGCGATTTTTTATTTGTAACCGGACAAATGCCTACACTGCCAGAGGACCCAAATACGTTGGTTGCTGGTGGCATAGAAGAGCAAACAAAAAGAGTAATGGATAACCTTAAACTTGTTCTTAGCAGCCAAAGCCTAGGTTTCGACAGGATAGCTTTTGCACGAGTTTATCTAGTAAACTTCCAAGACTTTGACCGCATGAACAAAGTCTACCAGAGTTTTTTTCCCAAAGACCGACTCCCCTCCCGCACTTGCATTGGCGTTACAGGACTGGCAGTTGGTGCTTTGGTTGAGATTGATTTTGTTGTGGCTTGTTGAACTCAATAACAATCTTGTTGTGATTAGTTGATATTGTAAGCATCGTTGATAGGAACGGCATGATTGAAACAATGAGGTCTTCTCGTGGTGCAGTAAGTGCACCACACCATTTGGCTGCTCAGGCGGGGCTGAGGGTGCTCCGTGAAGGTGGAAATGCAATAGAGGCTATGGTGGCGGCCGCAGCGACCATAGCTGTCGTGTATCCGCACATGAACGCTTTAGGCGGAGACAACTTTTGGCTGATTAACAAATCGGGCAAAATCATTGGAATAGATGCTTGTGGGAGGACCGCAAAAAAAATCAACAGAGAATTCTATTTGAAGCGTGGTTTCAGTTCTATTCCGCCTCGGGGGGCACTCTCTGCGTTGACAGTGGCGGGAGCTCCCAGTGGCTGGGATTTAGCTTTACAGATAAGCGCAAAGATTGGTGGCTCGCTGCCATTGAGCCGTCTTTTGGAAGATGCAACATTCTATGCTGGTGTGGGTGTTCCGGTCACACGATCACTTCAAAAAAATATTATAAACAAATCAAATGAATTGGCTGATGTTCCGGGATTTTCTGAAACGTTTTTGCCCGGCGGGAAACCGCCAATTATTGGTGAACGCTTCGCCTTGTCAGCATTGGCAGAAACACTCGCGCAAATCAGCGAACGAGGGATCTCAGATTTTTACGAGGGAGAACTAAGCAGAAAGATTATCTCCGACTTGGCTACTGCTGGAAGCCCGCTAAGCTTGGAGGATATGGAAAAACATAGGGCGCGATTCGTTGAACCGTTAAAGGCAACAACAAGCTTTGGCACACTCTACAATATGCCACCGCCAACCCAGGGTATTGCCTCACTGATGATTCTCTCATTATTCGATCTGCTTAAAAGGCCTGAGGCGGAAACCGCTGACTACATTCATGCTATTGTTGAAGCCACAAAGGCTGGCTTTAATATTCGCGATAAGTATGTAGCCGATCCAGACTACATGGATGTCGCGGTTAGTAGGTTCCTCAGCCACAAATCATTAACCCAGATGGCATCCGAAATCGATTTCAGTCACGCAAAACCTTGGAACGCCCAAGTCGATAGCGGTGATACTGTTTGGATGGGCGCTGCAGATTGTGATGGTTGCGTTGTAAGCTGTATACAAAGCATTTATTGGGAGTTTGGAAGCGGGCTTGTTCTTCCTGAGACAGGAATAGTGTGGCAGAACCGCGGTATAGGATTCTCGCTAGAACAAAATCACCACAACAGCCTTGAACCAATGCGTCAGCCGTTCCACACAATTCAACCTGCTCTTGCTAAGCTGTGTGATGGTAGGAACATGGCTTACGGTACTATGGGGGGTGAAGGACAACCACAGACACAAGCTGCCATATTCAGTCGTTACGTTGCCTATGAGCAGGATTTACAGTCAGCGATAAATGCACCCCGATGGTTGCTAGGTAGAACATGGGGTGATGATACCGGTAATTTACGGCTTGAGAGTGGCTTTGGATCTGACGTGGTCGATAACTTACGCCAACGTGGTCATAAATTAGAATTGGTTAGTGATTTTGACGATATTATGGGACATGCGGGTGCGGTGGTTTTGCGACCTGACGGTATTTACGAGGCGGCAAGTGACCCTCGAAGCGACGGGGCCGCTGTAGGGTTTTGATTCTCCGATCTCTTCTCGAATGGAATACTTTCTTATCGTGAGAAAAAAATTTTGGAATAGCTGTGGCATAAAATGTAAACAAATTAAAAACAATCAAATCAGTAATTTTGAAAATAATAATCAGATGACTGCGGTGAAATTTAAAGTAATTTTACTTTCGTCTAATGTATGCAGTAAGTCTCTATGTCTAAAATTACTATTAAAAATCATCAATTGTCCTTCCTCCGGATGATAAGCGATGTTCTCCATGTTGTATTCATTATTTTCCAATACTGGAACAGATATCATTTTTTCTGAAGCAGGTGAGTCAAAGACAATTTTTGCGGAACCTTTCGGTGCCTTTAGAACATAGATTCCAGAAAAAAGGCTATTGGGGTGTACATGAACATCAGTAGAACAGTTTTTTTCGAATATATTTACCCACATATTCTTTATAAATACATTATCATTTGGTAAGTATACTCCAATATACTTCGCAAATTCTATTAATTCACCTGCAATTATTTGGCTCAGATCCAAAAATTCTGGCAGCATGTGCAACTCGTTATTATTCTCAATAGTGGTATATAATGCGCATGCCCAATCATTCGGGCGACTGTTTGGCGTACTACTGCGAATATGATCAACAGTTGGCAGCAACATTTTTTTTATGTCGTTATGATCAGGAATGTTTGAGATCTGCACAGGACAGGGAAACAGCTCTAGGTATCTGGTGTGGGGTGTTAAGTCTATCATTATGGACCTCACATAGTTGCGTTAAAAGATACGCTTATGCGTTCACCCTCTGAGGCATTTACTTGAACCGAGTGCCTTAAGCTGCTGTCAAAAATTACCAAGTCACCGGGTTGAGGTGAATATGATGCAACCACGTTGTTATAGGGCGTGTCTCTCTCGAGGGGTGGCCTGATCATAGTATCAGCCTGGTAAGAGTGGAAAAGAATCTTAGAACAGTTTGGCGGTGCCTTAACATAATAAACGCCAGTCATAATGTGATTGGCATGATTGTGAATCTCCTGACTCATCCCGTGCTGATATATGTTTACCCAACATTGGGTAATTCGTAGATTATTTTCAGCCAATGGATAAGCCATCGTTTCTCCGAATTTTTTGAGGCCTTCCATCAGAAAATCAGTAAATTCCTGAAATGCGGGACGTTCATGGAGATTACAATTATTTGATATTGTTGTGTAAACATCGCAAGCCCAAGAGGTGGGTTTGCCATTCGGTGTTTCTGTTCGGATTTGATCCAGCTCTTGGACCATAGCGTCACAAAGTCTTTTCGAATTAGGTGCGCGGGTCAATTGGATAGGAACTTTAAACAAGTCCTCCACTACGCGCTCAATTTTAACAAGAGACGTTGATTTACTGTTGTTAGGAGTGAGCGGCATGCTTCGCCTTTCTTAAATAACACATAGCTAAGTGTAATATTTCTTCGCACCACAGACCAGTGAGTAAAATGTCGCTGTTATTGGGAAGAAATTCTTAAAATCAAAGAATCAATATTGTAATTATTGGGTGCATGTGAAACCTATTGAAATTCTCTCCTCCTCAACATTGTGAAGTAAAACGCGATGTTTTAGGTGGCTATTGAAAATTACCAAATCACCTGCACTCATTTTAAAGCCAGCCTGACGCATGTTGTATTGATTACTTATCTTTATCGGTGGGTTTATCATTTGTTCAGCAGAAGGAGAGTCAAAGGCAAGTAAACCAGAATTACTTGGAACTTTTACAAAGTAAACACCAGTAAATAATGAGTTTGGATGACAGTGTTGATCCATTGAGTCTTTAAGTTTGAATTTATTTAACCACATACTATCAATAAAAAAATTACTATTACATTTTTTTATACTATTTATACTTGCAAATACCTCAATTTCTGTTGTTATGAAATTAGTCAATTCGCTAAAGCTCGGTTCATTCATTAGTTGGTTTCTATTGCCTGCCGTTGTGTAAAGATTGCCCGCCCAATGGCGAGGTTTACTGTTTGGTGTTGTCCGACAAATTTCATTGATAGCTGCCAACAATGTAGAGTTTATTTTTTCAAAATTGGGCGGCTTAGAGATTTGTATGGTTTGTGGGAAATACTCTAATATTGTCGATGGTAATTCATACATTTTGCGTTCAGAACCGCGCATTAAACGAAAGACTAATGCGCTCTCCCTCTATGTCGTTTGTTGGAACTGAGTGTCTAAGTGCACTATCAAAAAAAATGAGGTCGCCGGGCTCTGGGTGCAACGATGCGATGGGGTTGTTGAGCTCGTTGTACTCGTAAACAGCGGGACGTATTAGCACGTCAGCAAAGTGCGAATGAAATAAAATCTCCGAACAGTTGGCTGGCGCCTTAAGATAATAAACACCCGTCATGATATTGTTGGGGTGATGGTGTACTTCCTGGCTCATGCCAAAATTGTAGATATTCACCCAACATTGCGTTATTTCAAGGCTTTCGACGGTAAAATCATATCCCATCGCTTGACCAAATTGCATAAACCCCTGGCGCATTAATAGATCGAAATCACGAAATCCAGGGCGCTCATGAAGCCTGTTGTTATTAGTCAGCGTTGTGTAAACATCACATGCCCAACTATTAGGCTTACCATTTGGTGTAGTCATACTCACTTGCTCAATCTCGGCGACAAGTTTCTCATTGAGTGAGGCCGCATCTGGCACTTTGATGAGCATAACTGGAACAGGAAATAACTTCTGGTAAGCACGGGCCGGAACTTTGGACACAGCGAACTTTTTTCCTTCTTTTTAACCGCAAATTTTGGTCTCGTTGTATTATGAGAGTATTATAAGAAATTACGGGCGAGGAGGCGATGGATGATTCACGTATATGGCCTGAAAAATTGTGACTCGTGCGGTAAAGCCATAAAATGGCTGTCCACCGAGGATATATCTCTGACGTTTCACGATTTTAGAGTCGAGGGACTTAATCCTAAAAAGCTGGATGGATGGTTGATGGAAACAGATTGGAATGTATTACTTAATCGACGTAGCATGACGTGGCGTAAGATTGAAGACATAAAAAAACAAGACCTCAATAAAGTGCGCGCAAGAGATTTGATGTTGGCGCACTTGAGCTTAATTAAAAGGCCAATCTTTGAGATACAAAAGAAAGTTCTGATTGGAGCCACAGTGGATGTATTTAATATGATAAAAAAACTGAACAGATGATAGTTTCTGTAACCCAGGGTCATAGGAGTAATATAAATGGAATGCAGAATGGATGGGCGCAATGCCCTCATTACCGGGTCTAGTCGTGGTCTTGGTCGTGCGATGGCGCTAAACTTTGCGGCATCAGGTGCCAACGTTGTAATTTGTGGTCGACGTGAGAATTTGCTTAGTGAAACTTTAAAAGAAGTCGAGGCTGTTTCCGACACAAAAGCGTTTGCATTCGTAGGAGACGTAAGTACAGCCGCTGGTGTAGCTAAGCTGCTAGATAATGCCGAAAATGCTCTTGGTCATATCGATATTTTAATCAACAATGCGGGTGCCTCTTTGCGCAAGCCTTTCTGTGAGATTAGTGATGAGGAATGGGTAAAAGACTTTGAGGTTAAGGTTTATGCCGCCATTCGAACTTGTAGGCATGTTCTTCCAGGTATGATGGATCGTAAGTGGGGTCGAATAATAAATGTTCTTAACATTGGGGCGAAAGCACCGCCGGGCGGAGGAGCCCCAACGGCTGTCTCACGCGCCACTGGAATGGCTCTCACTAAGGTATTGTCTAAGGAGGGGGCTCCTCACAATGTTTTGGTAAATGCTATGCTTGTCGGACGGATCGAGAGTGATCAGTGGCTTAACCGTTGGAAAGCAACCGACCAAAAGCAGAGCTATGATGAATATCTGAAAGATATGGCAAAAGATCTGAAGTTACCGATTGGGCGCCTTGGGCGTGCCGAAGAATTCGCGAACATGGCTTGTTTTCTATGCTCAGAGGCGGGGTCGTACATAAACGGGGTCGCAATTAATGTTGATGGCGGCACAAGTCCTGCCGTCTGAGATGTAAGGTCATTACTTTTAAAAAATAACACCAATTAGAAACTGCAAGCTGTCCTGTATGTTCTCAGCTTGCAGTTTTATTATTTTAAATAAAGGCCTTTATCACGCAGCCTTTAAAAGGGCTTGTCGTAAACAGTAATGCAACATGCCACCATTGTTAAAATATTCTAACTCTACTTCTGTATCTAGGCGGCAGCGAAGTTGGATGGTCAACTGGTTGCCGTTTGCCCGTGTAATTTTACATTCGATATCTTGACGGGGAGTTAACCCTTCGGACAAACCGGCAATGTCAAATTTCTCTGAACCATTCAACTCAAGCGTTTTACGGGTTTCACCATCCTTAAATTGAAGAGGAAGAACACCCATCCCAATTAAATTTGAACGGTGAATGCGTTCCAAATTCTCTGCGATAACAGCTCTTATGCCCAACAGTTTCGTTCCCTTAGCCGCCCAATCACGAGAAGACCCGGTCCCGTATGCTTGAGCGCCGACAACGACAAGCGGGACGCCATCAGATTTA
This sequence comes from Rhodospirillaceae bacterium, assembly GCA_002711555.1. The sequence continues at coordinate 12,324 of PARQ01000013.1, forward strand.
TATTTCATTGCAGCGTCGAAGACACTCATCTCTTCCCCATTAGGCCAATGACGGGTAAATCCACCTTCTTTTCCGTCAACCATCTCGTTTTTAAATCTTATGTTCCCGAATGTTCCACGCATCATAACTTCATGATTTGTGCGGCGCGCACCATACGTATTGAAATCCTTTCGCTCCACGCCCTTTGATAAGAGATATCGTCCTGCTGAGTGCTCTTCTGGTATGACGCTTATTGGTGAGATGTGATCTGTGGTAGTCATATCACCCGCCATTATGAGGCAGCGGGCTCCTTTAATATCCTCTAATTTTGGCAGCTCTATCTGCATCCCTTCGAATAAAGGGGGTCGTTTGATGTATTCACTATTCTCTGGCCACTTGAATTCTATACCCTCATCAGTTTCCATCGCCTGCCATTCTGGCGTACCTTCGTAAATAGACTCATAACGTTTTCGGAACATCTTCGGCGTAATTACGTCTTCCATAATACTCTCAACTTCTTTTGAAGAGGGCCAAATATCATGAAGGAAAACATTGTTACCTTCTGCGTCTTGGCCCAGAGGATCAGTGGTTAGATTTATTTGAAGAGAACCTGCAAGGGCATAAGCAACAACTAATGGAGGGGATGCTAAATAGTTCGCGCGGCATTGGGGATGGACACGTCCTTCAAAATTTCGATTCCCAGATAGGACAGCTCCCACGATAAGGTCATGTTTATCAATGGTATCTGCAATTGATGTTTCAAGCGGGCCAGAATTACCCATGCAAGTAACACAACCAAAACCCACTATATTAAAACCAAGAGCATCGAGGTCCTTCTGGACGCCAGCTGCTTCAAAATAATCTGCTACAACACGTGAACCAGGCGATATTGATGCTTTTACCCATGGTTTGCGTCTAAGTCCTATTAGTCTCGCATTGCGTGCTAGTAAGCCTGCTGCCAGCATAACCGCTGGATTTGAGGTGTTTGTACAGCTTGTAATTGCGGCTATCATAACCTTGCCATGGCTGAGCTCGAAATCTCTCCCGGGAACATTCACAGCCTTAATTTCTGCGGTTCCGCACATATCCTCTAATGTAGTTTTAAAATTTTTTGGAATTTGACTGAGAAGGGTTTTTTGGTTTGGTCTGGAGGGACCTGCCATGCAGGGTTCAATATCGCTTAAGTCTATTTCGACGATGTCCGTGTAAATTGGTTCTTTTTCGGTTGGATCCCTCCATAGACCTTGCAGCTTTGCATAAGTCTCCACCAGATTGATTTGCTCCTCTGACCTTCCGGATACCCGCAAATAATCTAATGTTTTAGTGTCGATTGGTGAGAATCCCATAGTCGCGCCATACTCGGGAGACATATTTCCCAAGGTTGCACGGTTTGTAGCGCTCATCTCATCAAGGCCCGGTCCACAATACTCAACAAAATTTTGCACTACACCGTGATCGCGAAGCATTTGCGTTGCCGTTAATGCGACATCAGTAGGAGTTGATGCGGGACCCAGTTCACCAATTAATTTACAACCGACCACGTCCGGTATTAGCATTGATATCGGTTGACCAAGCATGGCGGTTCCGCCTTCAAGACCACCTACGCCCCATCCAAACACTGATATTCCGTTGACCATAGTGGTATGGCTGTCCATGCCCAAGAGGCTGTCAGGTATAGCGCAGAGCTCGCCATTTATTTCGCGCCCAGTTACAACGTTGGCAATGTATTCTATGTTAACTTGGTGAAGGATACCCGCACCTGGCGGAACAATTCTTACATTTTTGAATGCTTGTGCAGCCCATTTCAAAAAGGAATAGCGTTCACCGTTTCGTTCATATTCTAGGGCTACATTCTGTTGTAGGGCATCTTCGGTACCATGAAAGTCTGCTATTACTGAGTGATCTATAACAACATCAACCGGTATGAGTGGATTGATTGAATTAGGATCACCGCCTAATTCAGATACTGCATCGCGCATTGCTGTTAATTCGACCAGCAGTCCCATATTTACGTCAGGCATGAGTATTCGAGCGGGGTAGAAATTGATCTCCCGATCGTTTCTTGGGGCGTTTCTTTGGGTGCCAATATTTTTTTTGGTCTCGGACACCCATTTCCCAAGCGATGTGATATCATCTGCAGTTACTGAAATCCCATCTTCATTTCGGAGCATGTTTTCTGCTAGGACTTTGAGTGAGAAAGGAAGGCTAGATAGATTCCCTGCCCCATTCTCTTCCGCAGCTTTTAGACTGAAGTAATTGTATTCCTCACCATCTACATTGAATGCTCTTTTGCAATCAAAACTATTGATGCTTGCCATGATTTGATTTTCCTAGTCTGAGTATTTATCGTCTAACTGCATATAGTGTGGTGTGTTAACCGCCTCCTCACGATCTTGGAATGACGCCATCATATCCATGTATTTTTCCGTATGACCAACTCTGAGGATTTCTTCGGCCATAAGCTTCATTGTATGCATTGCTGCTCGTTGCAAATCTCCTGGTGCTATCATGAGATTAAAGCCAAGTTCCTCCAGAGCTTTTTTTTCTAGAACAGGCGATTTCCCAGACCAAAACATGTTGTAGAGCAAAGGAACGTCTTTGAATTCCTCTGAAATCTGTTTTAATTCATCCAATGACGTTGGTGCCTCCACGAATGCTACGTCTGCGCCTGCTTCCATGTACTTGTGCATTCGCTCAATTGCGCTATCTACCCCTTCGATAGCAAGGGAGTCTGTCCGTGCGATAACAACAAAGTCAGGATCCAGTTGGTTATCTTTAATTGCCCTAATTTTTGTTACTAATTCTTCAACAGGCACTACGGTTTTGTTATCTAGATGTCCGCAGCGTTTCGGAAATGTCTGGTCTTCTATATGAAAGCCAGCAATTCCCGTCCGCTCAAAGCGTTTAAGTTCGTGTAAGGCATTTAATACATTTCCATATCCGGTGTCGAAATCACCGATTACCGGTATCTCCACTGCATCGACCATTTGAGTAAGCCGATCCTCGATTTGGAAAGGGTTTAACATTCCCATGTCCGGTATGCCCGTCGATCGTGCGATGCCACCACCGGTCGCATACACAATTTCTGCACCGGCAGCTTGGACTATCCTCGCTGACATTCCGTCATATGCGCCTGGAACTAAATGAGTTTCGCCTGTTGCAAGTAATTTACGAAGCTTGGTTGTGGCACGCATGGATCAATCCTCCTCGGCAATGACGTTCTGATACGGAAAAACCGAGTGCGCATTAACGCCGCCCGATACTGCTACGTTATCGCATGAGCGATTAATTGGAGCAATGGCATATGGGTTCTTGTTATACGATTAATTTTGAATTGGCCGGGTTTTAAAGAATGTTACTCTACTGAATATTTTTTTTCTAAATTACGCATCATTGTCAAACCTCCAATTTCACAAGCCTCATCTAAAGGCATAAGGGAAGACGTTACCGATTTACTGTCGCCAGTTTCATAAATTTTTTGAAGGGTTTCTTTGGTTGCTTTTGCTGCTGCTAGGAGCGGTTGTGCATAAAAACAGTCAAGTTTGAAGCCCATCTCATGCACTTCTTTTGCGGTAAGTATTGGTACCATGGGACTTGGGCTATGATTGTAAAGTAAAGGTATCCGTTTTTTAAAATGGTCTGCAATCGTGCGTGTGTGGTCAAGATTATCAGCCACTTCACAAAACAACATGTCAGCGCCAGCATCTATATAGGCATTGCCACGTTGTAACACTGCTTCAAGTCCCTCAACCAGATAAGCGTCGCAGCGAGCGATGAGGACGAAATTTTTATCGTTAACAGCATCTTTTGCTGCTCGGATTTTTTGAACCATTTCATTTTTTGGTATTACTGATTTGCCCGTCATATGGCCGCACCTTTTGGGCCATGTTTGGTCTTCAATATGAATACCAGCCACTCCGGCTGATTCGAAGGCCTTTACAGTGCGCTGTGTATTAAGGGCATTTCCATATCCGTTGTCAGCATCGACAATAACAGGAATGTTTACTGCTTGCGCTATATACCTCGCATTGGTGACCATTTCATCCATCGATAGCAGGCCGATATCTGGGTATCCCCTGCATACGGCGGTTCCGGCACCAGTAACAACACAAAGTTCGAAGCCTACCTGCTCAACTAATTGCGCGGTCATTGCGTCATGAGCGCCGCCAGCTAGGATGAGACTATCCCGTTTAAGCAAACTACGCAGCTTTTCCGTTACCGTCATCTGATTAAGCCGGCAAAGGGGTTTTATCGTTTCCGTCTGGGATCTCAACATCAAAATTATTTAAGACGGAACCTATCAACCCATAAAAACCACAAAGGCAATTAAGCTCTATTACCCCATTCGGTCCAAACTCCCTTAGGGCTTCTGAAAATACATGGTCCGGTGTTCTAAGGTCATTGGCAAGCATGCCAGTAACGAATTTATAAACAAGTTTCTCTTGCTCGTTATCAAATGCTGGCTCTCTGCGTTCTGCAATAGCGTCACAAATGTGTGGGGAAATTCCTTCCTTCTCTCCTATGCGACGATGGGCGTGCCATTCATACTGAGCTGTCCAGTGTCGTGCTGTAATAATTATTGCAAGTTCTCGCAAATTGCCTGCCAAAACACCCTCAAAACGCAGTTGTGCTCCTACTTTTTGAATTAAGTTACCTACAGCTGGATGATGTAGAAGGGGGACAAAAGGCCCTCGTAATTCACCGCGGGGGCTTGCTACTATCTGATCACGAAAGGCTTCCTGATCTGGATTAAGGTTTTCAATGTCGACCTCAGGTAGACGGCTCATGTTATGTTCCTTAAATATTAAGTTTAATAAGTCATACGCTTTTAGAGCTTAAGCGACAACATTGTGTAGTTTAACCTATTTTAATTTATTAATCTTACTCCTCTACTCATGTGATTTTGTATTTTTGGGAGAGCGCAGAAGTAAAAGAAGGGGCATAAGCGCGATTACGGCAAACATCATTATCGTGAAGTCATGAATATAAGCAATAAACTGAGCCTCCGCATCAATGACTTCCTCAAAATTACTAAGACCCGCTGCATCCTCTAAATCCCAATTTTCGGGCAACAAAGAATGTCTTAACCGTTCGTTATACAAACTAGCATTTTCGGAAAGACTTTGGCGGGCTGTATGGGTTGAACGAACCAAGAGCAAGAATAGAATGGAAACACCGATGGAAGAGGCTATTCTTCGAATAAGACTTAGAATGACGGAAGCGTCGGGCCGTAATGATGCGGGTATGTTTTGGAATGCTGCAGTTACTGCGGCAGTAGACATGAAACCTAACCCAAAGCCTTGTACTAGGATTGCTAACATAATAGGGAAGGGTCCTGTTTCCCTGGAAAGCTCAGAAAGCATCCAAGAGGAAAGGGCAAGACTCAGCATTCCGAGAAAAAGTATTGGGCGTGGATTGAATCGTTGTAGTAATAATCCGCAACAAAATGCAGCTACCATAGTTCCAATGCCACGCGGTGTCATAAGCACGCCAGCGTCCATAGGTGGGTAGCCGAGATGGTTCTGGAGAATCGGCGGTATTAGCCCTACATAGCCCCACATAGTGAAGTTCAGGATAAAACCAAAAATGGCACCGACTATAAAATCACGATTTTTCAAAACCGCTGGGTTCAAATATGCGTTTCGTGTTGAGAAACAATGGATTGCAAAAACCCAGAAAGCCGATGCGGCTATAATCGAGTAAATTATAATTTCAGGAGAGTCGAACCAATCACGACGTTGACCATTATCAAGCATTAACTGAAAGGCGCCAACACAGATTGCTAAAAGAAAAAAACCGAATAAATCAAAGCTTTTTGATCCCTCAGGTTTGTCAGTAGGCACAAGTGTATGCATCATGACTAAAGCGGTAAGACCCAGCGGAATGTTCATTAAATAAACTACTTGCCATCCGAAGAATTCAGTTAAAACTCCGCCAACTAATGGGCCGATAACCACTGCACTCATTCGCCCTGTTTGAAGCCAACCAAAAGCCTTTCCATGTTGATCGGCCGGAAAGGTAGCAAGTACAACCTGTATTGTAAGGGGATTTAGTCCTGCAGCAAAACAACCTTGCAGGAACCTGAAGGCAACAATTTCGGGTATGCTTGATGATTGGGATACCAACGTTGAGAATAAAAGGAATCCGCAAATTACGAACATATAAAGCCTTTTACGGCCAAGCTTTCTCGCTAACCACGCGTAAACTGGAGTAAACATGGCCGCAGCAACAAGATAGGCAGTGAGGACCCATGAAACTTCTGTTATGGTAGCGGATAAAGCGCCTTGCATCTGTGGCAATGCTACACCCGTAGCAAAACTGTCCATACCCTGCATCGCCCCGGCGGGTATTGTCGACAAGGCAATTAGTAATTTTTGGCGTTCAGAAAGCCTAACTTGTGTTTCAGTTGCTGCCATTAAGAAAATTTAACTTAACTTTATTATTTGTGACACCTCAGAAATATGGCTTGCCAAAACTTTAGCGCCAGTTGAAAGACATTTCATTCAAATAATCGATAGTTATTTTTCGGCTCTTTTTCCTCCATTTGTCTGAAAAATCGGAGGAGCATTCGTTGTCATTTATTAATAGAGCTTCCTACAGTTAACCAAGTTTTTGGAAAATACTGGCATTGGTAGAAGACGTAGATTAGTTGGATCAACTAATTATTGTTTTTTTGTATCAAGTCGCATCAAAAATACAAGCGGGAAGAGACATAATAGAATTACAGCCATAAGCTGGAAATCGAATAGGAAGCCCAGAAATTCGGCTTCTTTTTCAACAAGTCGGTTTAAATGGAAGGCGCCAGACTGCTCGTCTGGGTTCCAATTTTCAGGAACTGTGAGCTCTCTCAGGCGTTCAGGTGCAATATGTATGGCTAGGCCATTGCGCACTGACTGGGTTTTATGAACAAGCACACTGACGAGTATGGAAATACCTATTGAAGTGCCAAGCCTGCGAGCAAGTGAGTTCATCACTGTCGCATCAGGTCGCAGTGCAGGGTCAAGGCTGGTAAAGGCGCAGGCAGTAATTGGAACTGTAAAGGCTCCTATGCCAAACCCCTGAAGAATTACAATTATCATAATGTAGTGAATCGGTGCATCGGCAGTAATTAAAGATAAGAGCCACATAGAACCTGCCATAGAGAGTAATCCAAGAGTAACAGTTGGACGTGGGTCGCGCCCATTAAGAAGCCATCCTGCAACCGAGGCACCTATTATTGACCCAATTCCCCGCATCGCCATAACTATTCCAGCGCTCGTCGGGGGATGGCCCATGTGATCTTGAATCACTTTTGGTAGCAGCCCTGCCATGCCATAAATCATGAATCCGAGCGCGAACACCAGAACCAGTCCAATAAAGAAGTCCCTATTCATAAAGACATGCGGATCGATATAGGTATTTTTTGCAGTTGAGACGTGAACAGAAAACAAATAAATGCCAATTGCAGAAAGAGCGGCGAATATAATTATTGTATTACTTTCAAACCACTCCATACGCTCACCCTGATCGAGCATTAACTGCAGAAATAGTATAGCTATGCTTAGGGTGATAAAACCAAACATGTCGAACTTAGATGCCTTGATAACACCTCCCTCAGGAATATAGCGAGCTACGAGGTAAAAAGCCGCCAATGTGACTGGAATGTTGGCCCAAAAAACCCAACGCCAGTCCAACCACTCAGTGAGAAAACCACCTACGATAGGGCCTAGCATTACGCCGGCCATTCTGCCGTTTGACATCCAGCTAAAAGCCTGTGGGTGCAGCGTCCTAGGGTAGGCGGCTAATAGTACTTGCTGCGCCAGGGGATTTAGGCCGGCTGAAAACGCTCCTTGAATAAACCTGTATATAATTAATTCGAGCAAGGTATTTGACGTAGCTACAAGTAAGGTGCTGCCTATAAAGCCTGTTATGGTAATAAGAAGGAGTTTTTTTCTACCAAGTCTTTTGCTTGCCCATCCAAATAATGGCATGAAGATCGCGGCTGCGACTAGATATGAAGTCAGTACCCAAGAAATTTCTGTAATCGTTGCAGAAAAACTACCTTGCATAATAGGAATGGCAACAGAGACCGCAAAAGTATCCATGCCTTGCATGGAACCGCACGGAACTATTGCGACTGCAACCCAAAAGCGTTCTTTTGCTGGCAGATGAGTAGGACGTTTGCTGTCGACATCGGGCATGCTCTTAACTATTCTTGTTTGCCGATTTCGAGTATTTGGGATCCTCTTCCATTTCGCCCGGCGGCTTAATTCGCAAAATCAGTACTAGCGGTAGTAACAAAAACATTAAAAGTGTCATAAGCCGAAAATCATGCAGATACGCAATAAATTCCGCTTGTTTATCTATGACCTTTTCCATAGATAAAAGGCCCGGCAGGCTGTCTAGACTCCATTTTTCTGGCAATGGTAAGTGTTTAAAAAGCTCATTATGGGCGGTGTAGTTCTCGCTGAGGACTTGTCGTGCGCTTTGTGTTGATCGAGCGAGCTGGGTTACCAAAACTGATACGCCAATCGCAGATCCAAGGCGTCTAAACAAACTTAGGACTGACGTGCCGTCTGCGCGCTGAGATGGTGACATTGATTGGAACGCTACCGTCGTGAGCGATACTGAAAGAAATCCAAACCCTGCTCCTTGTATAAATAATGCTAGAGAGATGTATACCGCATTGATATCAGGAGTGAAAAAAGACAACCAGCATGTTGATCCACCTATACAGCATATACCGAGCGCCGAGATGGGCCGAGCAGAGTATCTCATTAACATTGCGCCCGCTACAAGTGAGGAAACCATCGTGCCTATGCCTCGTGGTACCATCAGGAGACCAGTGGAAATAACTGGGTAGCCCATGTGGTTCTGCAATATTGGAGGAATTAACCCAGCGTAACCGAAAACCATAAAGTTGAGTAGAAATCCAAAGAGCAGTCCTATCAGAAATTCACGATTGGCAAAAACCCTCGGGTTAAGGAAAGGATTGCGGCTCAAAAAAATATGACCCACAAATAAATATAGTGCGCCAGTAGATATTAATGTTGCCCCAATGATTTCTATTGAGTCGAACCAACCAAGCGTTTGACCTTGATCAAGGGCATATTGGAGCGCAAGGATAGCGATTCCGAGTATTAAAAAACCAAAAAGATCGAATTTTTTGGTATTCTCGGGATGTCCGCGTGGTACGTAAAGATAAACCAAATACGCTGCTAACATTCCAAGGGGGATGTTTGTAAGGAATACAAAACGCCAAGAAAAATATTCCGTCATAATGCCGCCCAATAATGGACCAACAATGATACCGCTCATCCGCCCGGTGGTTAACCAACCGAATGCTATACCTTGTTGACTGACTGGGAATGTAGCCAGGACAATTTGCATGAGCAGCGGGTTAAAGCCAGCCCCAAAAAAACCTTGGCAGAATCGGAAAAAAATTATCTCTTCAAGGCTGTCCGATTGAGCAATCAAGCCGGCACATGAACAAAATCCGATAATAATTACCAGAAATAATTTTCGACGCCCGACACGCCGTGCGAGCCATCCATACATGGGCGTGAAAACGGTCGCGGCTACTAAGAAGGCTGTGAGGATCCAGGAAATTTCAAGCAAGGTTGCTGATAAAACTCCTTGCATGCGTGGTAATGCAACACCCACAGCAAAAGTATCCATACCCGTGATCATGCCGGCCGGTAAAATACCAATGACTACGGCAATACGTTGACGAGGTGTTAGTAGAACCTCTTTTTCTTCTGACTCCTGTTTGGGCTCTGATTTTGCTATCATTTATTTTCAGACTTTTTCTTTAGAGATCGTTCCGAACTTCGGAATAAGAGTATAAGCGGCATCATGAGTAATATGACTATGCCAAGGACGCGAAAATCGAAAAGGTAAGCGATGAACTCAGCTTGCCTCGTCACCTCTTTATCAAGTGCCGCCATGCCTTGAATATTGGTTAAACTCCAGCTGTCAGGCAACTGTTTGTGGCGAAAAATTTCATTCATTTGACTTATATTGGCACCAAGTATCTCATGGTTACGCTGAGTATTTCTAGCTAGCATTCCAACAAGTACTGAGACCCCAACACTGGAGCCAATCTTTCGCATTAAGCTCATAAATGCTGTTGCTTCGGCACGGTGTTCTGCAGGAAGCGTAGCAAATGTCATGGAATTTCCTGATACGAAGAATAGCCCAAAACCAAAGCCTTGAATAATTATTGCGAAAATGAAGTGCCAGGTTGCTGTCTCGGGTGTAAAGCCAGCCATCATCCAGAGTGATAAGGACATCAATGACATTCCAAATGCGCAGATCCATTTTGGGTTGAACCGGATCATAAGTCTTCCAGCGGCAGTAGAAGCTAATGCGGTTGCAATTCCGCGAGGGGCAAGGATAAGTCCAATTGTCAGAACCGGAATATCCATTAATCTGTTTAGGAAGGATGGAATTAGGCCCGTAAGTCCGACAAGTGTAACTCCGTGCATGGTAGTTAAACATAATCCAAGAACTAAATTACGGTTTTTAAAAATGGCGGGTTCGACAAACGGCTCTCTTGAGGTCATTATATGAACAATAAAAAGATATAGTGCGAGACATGCCGCAGAGAGTTCGAGCAAGATCTCAGGGGACTGGAACCAGTCAAGCTTGTTCCCCCTATCCAGCATAAGTTGTGTAGCACCAAGACAAATTGTGAGAAGGATAAACCCGAACCAATCGAAAGGTCGTTTTTCGTCATCATTGCTCTCAGGAACAAAAAAGTAAATCAACAACATGGCGACAGAAGCTATCGGGATATTTACGTAAAAATTCCAGCGCCAAGATAAAAATTCAGTAAGTACTCCACCAAGTGTTGGGCCGCAAATTGCGCTAAACATCACACCAAATGACCACCAGCTGATTGCGGTTCCGTGTTCTTCGCGCGGATAAATGTCGAGAAGGATATGCATGGAAAGAGGAACTAGTGCAGCTCCAAAGACGCCCTGTGTAAAACGATAGGCTACCATTTCATTAATTCCGTCAGCTCCACCAGCAAGCATTGAACAGACAATAAAACCACCTATCACAATTAGGAAAAGTCGCTTACGACCAAATTTACGACCGAGCCAGCTCACTGGCGGTGTGGCAATGGCAACTGCTATAAGATAAGATGTTAATATCCATGATGCTTCCTCAAAGGTAAGCGATAGTGAGCCCCGTATATGTGGCAGAGCAACTGCGGCAAGCATTGTATCCATGCCTTGTAAGCCAGCACCCATAACTGCAGCTATGGTTATTATTCCACGGCGGGGAATAGAATGGGTGATTTCGCTTGAAGGTTTAGGCATGGTGGCTGGAGATTATAGATCTTATTAATGATGCGTTTATAATAGAATAGTTGGGCATGATTTTGTTGTTCTTTATATTTAATGGTTAAATTACGCTTACTGCGGAAACGGATAAACATGACGAAGAGACAACCTATTGCATTTGCAACCCACGGAAGCGGACCGAATCTTGTGCTTTTCCATGGAGGGTTCGGTTGCCGGCATCATTGGGTAAGAAATATCGAGGCCTTAGCTGAGCAATTCACTGTTTATGCAATTGATCATCCCGGATATGGAGAAAGCCTTGGCGTCTCTTCCGAAATGTCTGGGCCAGAATATTTGGATTATTTTTATATCGCTTTAAAAGACATGTTTCCGTCCGATGAGTCTTTAAAATTTGCGGGTTTTTCTTTTGGTGGAGCAATTGCTACCAATATGGCTGCTCGAATGGGAAGCAGAATAAGCCATCTATTGTTGATTTCGCCGGCCGGAGGGCCGAAGAGGGACTACCCCAGTAGGCCAACGCGTAGTTACAAGGAAGCAGAAGATGATGAGGCTTTATTGAGAGAGATTTGCCGGCATAATTTACTGATAAACATGCTTTCATTTCCTGAAACTGTCACAGAGGAATGCCTCGATATTCAAGTGTATTGTGTTAATCATACCAAATTTAATAGTCGTAAAGTTAGTGGCGGAGATACCTTAGCCAGGGATCTTGGGATGCTAGACTGTAAGCTCAGAGTATTGTGGGGTGAGGGCGATGACTCTGAATATAGAAATGCAAATGAATTAATCGACGATATCCGTTTGGCATATCCTGGGCCATTGGATTTGCATCGGGTACCTGATGCGGGGCATTGGGCAGCATTTGAAAACCCTGAGGCTGTTAACTCACTTATGATTGACTTTTTTAATGCTGAGTGAACGTAAGCAGTTTGTTGAAGCAAGAATAAGAGGTCCAGAGGATACTGTCTTGCATTCTTGCATGAGATTGAAAAGAAATGGTAGCCGAGAAGAAATATTTTTGATCGCCCATTCCGCAGCAGCAGGGTAATCATTGTGCCACCATTGTTGCTTCAAAAAACCGGCATTTTTTGAGCGCATGTCAATAAGTAAATGAGTAGGTTGGTATAGGTCTAAGAAACCAATCAAAGCGTTGGGAGAATTTCCGTATTGGGCGTAAATTAGGCTCTTTGTTGCAGTTCGTAGATTATTTATGTAGGGCAGGGAGTAGGGTATTGCATATTCCCGAGCACTTAAAACACGCCGACTGGAAAAACTTGGTATATTGTCTGCTTCGATTGAGAGTGACGCAATAAGAGAATCTTTTGGTAACTGTTTGACATGCTCATAAAGCTTAGGATGTTGCCCTGATATGTAATTTGCATATGGGCTTACCGTCAAAAATAATGGCAATATAAAAAAAATTAAAGCGGATAATACGGCAAGACTTCCAAATAGTTTCGGAGCATACTTTCGTCCCGCAGCAATGAGGGGCGGGCCCATTAACAATGCTGCTGCAATCCACATTGTCGCTCGAAGCGCGTGTTGGGTGTAGCGAGAGGGCAAGTGCAGATCAAATAGCAAAAGGTGTGCAGCAATAAACCAGCAGCTGCTGGATATTAGTACCAACGAAAAAAGCTGCACTCGATTTTCAAATGCACCTGGCTTTCTGCCAAGTGTTCTGTTTGTAAAATACCAAAGCATGTTTGGTACGCTGAAGGTGAAAACCAAAAGGCTAAAAGCTAGGAATGGCGCAAAGCCTAAGTCTTGTCGAAAAGCTTCACCGCAGCCCCACTCGACGGGCAAAAGGCCAGCCCTGGCACCGCAAATATAAGTTTCTATAAAGCCGTCGAGGAAAAATGCCGACCTGCCTCAGACCTGAAAAGCCGGAAGAGCTGCTGCATCGGCAGCAGTAATTATAGAACCATAACTGTCGCTCGTGAGTATGAAAGGTAATAGCCCAAAGCCAATTGCGACATTTCCAATTAACATCGGCCATATCTGTTTGTCATTAATTTCAACACTTCTCTCGCAGTGTTTCCATCTAAATATTAACAATACAAGTACGCCGGCACTTACGAGGGCTATAGTTGGGTAAAATAGAGCTTGCAGTAGGCAGCTTACAGCGGTTTGGAAGCTTGAATTTTGAGAAACGGATAGCAGGAACCATAGTAGAAGAGGAACTGCAAATGCCCGTGGAGTGGCACTTAAAAGCGACTGGTCAATAAGACTGAGGAAAAAACAAGTGAGCCAACTGGCTGCTATTGCAACTGCGGTGATCGGCCTCACGGAGTATGCGAGGTTGTAGGCGAGCGCGGCCGTTAGAATGAATAATGGCGGGACTAATAATTTATTAGCAAGGAACGGCTCAATTCCAAGCTTATCAAGCACGTAATGAAGTGCTGCGTAGCCCGGAGGTGTGACGGATTTAAAATATTCGGCTATAGGATCTTTATTGAATAATTCTGGATCCCGCCATTGTTGCATCCAGAATAAAAACTGTCGTGCGTCATCCTGTATCGTATATGGGCGCTCAAAAGAAATAATAAGTGTTTCGAGTGCAGGGACCAAAGCAAACGCCAGGGCTAAACAAAGACCAATAATATAAGAAGAAGTATTTTTTTTGTCCTCGTGGAGAAGGCATTTCTCGGCGAAAATAAGGAACGCTGTCATGAGCTAAGTACCCAGTTTTACATCTTCTTTGATACGGCGAGCATTCACAAGGTATTGACGAACAAACGGCAGGCCTATTAATGCGGGTAAAAAATATCGGAGTGTGCACAACAAACCCAGTGCTGCAGCAGTTGGAACTCCTATGTAAGGCTGATAAAAAAAGATAATGGCTGCATCTCTTGTTCCGATCCCTGCTAGGGTGAAGGGAAGTAAGCCTATAAAGATAGCCAGTGAAGCCATTGCTGCATTATCAAGGAATGGAACGTTTGAATTCAGCGCTAACACGAAAAGCCATATTTGAAAAAGGTGCATCAACCAAAGAAAAAGTGAGCCATTAATGAAAATTACGGCTTTAGGTTTGTTAGACCAAAAACTTATTAATGTCCGACACCATGCACTCTGTAACATCTCAATTTTTTTGTTTTTTTTATTTGGAATGAAATTAAGTGCTATTGAAAAAATGCCATTTGCGAAGTGGAGTGATGCAACCATCATTCCGCCTAAGAATAAAACTAGAATGATTGCACAAGCCATGATGTAAAATAATGGACTGATGCCATCTGAGGTTAAAAGCACCCATAATAGGCCAATAGAACACCAAAAAGATAAAGCTAGCACATCCCAAGTTTTCTCAAAAATTACTAAAGAAAGGGCATCTGCAGTAAGCATATGGCCCTGTTCTACCAGTGCATACGAGCGTGCAATGTCACCAAGCTTGGATGGAAGCACAGCGTTAAGAACACTTGCCATGAGAGTGAGGTTTAGGCTTTGAAAAAAACTTAGCCTCGCATCTTTGGGGGCGAGAAAATATATTCTCCAAGCGCTCGCAGCAGTTAATGGTCCAATCATAGCTATTGCAAGTCCAAACCATTGCCAATTCAAGCCCCTCATTGCTTGCCCTAAAAGCTTCAAGTCGATTTGGTAATATATGATCGCAAGAATAGTGAGGCTGATAGATGTGGCAATTATTTTACGAATGTAAATCATGATTCTTTCGTTAAGAGGGGGAATTCTTATTGCCGTTATGGCGATGTCGACGTTGCGCAAACTGTATATCTTCAAGCAATTTGCGATTTACCGCCTGCAAGTCACCAATCAGTCCAGCCATCCACAATAACATTCCTGTAAGTAAGAGGATTGCCGAGAGTATTAGGCTAGGGGTGTGTGCACGTGTCGTACCCTCCAGCCAATATATAAGATACCGCATGCCGAGAAGAAAGCCGAGGGCAAATGGGATAGATCCAAGAATACCAAAGCTCCTAAGCGGACGATAATAAAGGAATATTCGAAAAATGGTTACTATCGACCGCCACACATAGCTAGGAATGCTTTTGATTAATCGAGATTGGCGTAATTGCCCATTAGTGCGAATAGGTACAGAAGTAATGGTGATGCCTTGCTGCCCAGCTGCGATAATAGTTTCTAGAGTGTAGGTATACTCTGAAAATACGTTAATCTTCATCGCAGCTGCAGCAGAGAAGGCGCGAAATCCACTTGGCGCATCATCAATCTTAGTGCCGCTTACAAGCCGAACCACCCAGGAGCCTATTCGCTGTAGATATTTTTTAATGGGCGAGAAATGGCTAATGTTATTAATTGGGCGCGCGCCGACAACTATTTCGGCATTGCCGGAGATGATTGGTATCAGAAGGGTCTTTATGTCATCCGCGCAGTACTGGTTATCAGCATCAGTATTAACTATGAAATCCGCGCCCGCTTCGAGTGCTCCCTCGATTCCGGCCATGAATGCTCGGGCAAGGCCACGGTTCTTGGAAAACTTTATAATGTGTTCAACGTTATGCTGGGCTGCGATCTCAGAAGTTTTGTCATGTGACCCGTCGTCTATAACAAGCCGTTCAATTACATCGATCCCCTCTATGTGTGTGGGTAACGCAGCTAAGGTAACGGGAAGAGTATCCTCCTCATTGAAGCACGGTATTTGAATTATAAGTTTTGTCATGCTGCCTTCAACACACTGTATACAAAGATGTTAGTAGTCTAAACCTGTTTCCGCTCGATCGACAATAATCTAAGGCCTGTTAAAATTGCTGGCACTGCAAATAGGCTAAATGCGAAATAATAACTGTCTCCTGATATAGAAAGAAGGATAAGGAAGACGGGCGTGGTAGCAATACATCCGGCATAGGTCATCATGAGCGATATTCCTAAGACATGTGAAGCTAAACCTGCGGGCGCTCGTGCAGCAGTTTCCGCAATATAAACACCGTTCCAACCAGCCGCTGTCGATGCAAGAACAAAAGAAATTATAGTGATGCCGTAAACCGGCCAGTCCGGCGTGAATTGCGCAGTAACAAGACTAGCGCCTCCCATAATAATACCAAGCAAACCCAGGGTTTTTAAAGGCGATATAAGATTATCGGCAATTATGCCAAAAATTATGCGAGAGAAGAAACCGCCGGCGAAGGATAGTGCATATATTACCCCCGCTGTTTTATGGTCACAGCCGACTTTTGTAACAAGAAATGTAACTAGATAAGATGTGGTTGCTATTTGCAGCAACACAAAAGCAAACGAGGATATTGATAGCCAGCGAAGACTTTGGTCAGCAAAAATGATGCGGACTCCAGAAACAAAGCTTTTTAAGTTAAAGGTGACATGAGCAGCGGTGTCGCGGCCAGTGTCCCAAGTCTTTTGTAAAGGCTGGAAAATCAGCGCAACTGTCCCTGTCAAAATTGAAATGATAAGGAAAGCATTCTGCCATCCGATAGCTATTGCGAGTAGCACTAATAAACCTGCAATCAGGTTGCCTGCTGGAACAGCGGCTTGTTTGAGTGAAAAAACAAAACTTCTAATTTTTTCTGGTGAATATCGTAAAAGTATGTCTGATGCAGCTGGCGTTGCTAGACCGAGCCCGGTCCCTATACAGATCGCACCTAAAGACCTTATCTCATTATTGAAAGCGCAGCACAGCGCTACACCGACAGAGCAACAAAAAACACAAATTTGCATCATCCTCATAGGACCAAATTTCGCGGTGCACGGTCCGGAAAATGGAACCGTGATCATAGAAGTTAGATAAAGAAGAAACACGAAAGTGCCAATGTCGTTGGCATTAAGGCCCATTTCGGGTGCCATCACCGGAACGATAAATACAGCTAATGCTATCAAGGTATGCATGCAAAGCATTACACTTACCGGCAGAGCAACATCTCTTTTGCGGGGAATATTCATAGGCCCTAATCGACCAATCGATAATAAACGCAAGGCATACGAGGCAACCGAAGTTTTGTCCAGCTATTGTTCAATTATTATTGCTCTGGCAAAATCTATTCCTAAGTTCAACATCTAGAAAGAGACTTCAACGATGCCTTATCGCAGTTTTTTGTTCGCCCCTGGTAATCACGCACGCAAAGTGGAAAAAGTTTTTAATTGTGGAGCCGACGCTGTGATTCTTGATCTTGAGGATGCCGTCGCAATTGCCGAAAAAAAAGCAACTCGTTCTATTATTGTGGATGCACTTAAAAACACGCGATCAGGCAAAGGTTATGTCAGGGTTAATGGGTTCGATACTCAATTTTGCTATGATGATATTACGGAAATTGTGGGTCCATGGCTTGATGGCATCGTGCTGCCTATGGTGGAGCGGCCCGGTCAATTGGAAACTATAAGTTGGTTGCTATCTAACTTAGAGGCTGGCGCCGGAATGAAGAAAAGCACTTTAGACCTGATACCTATAATAGAGACTGGTAAAGGTATTGCAATGTTAGATGCCATTGCTTCAGCAAAAGTTGACGGGCGTGTAAGGCGAATGGCTTTTGGTGCTGGAGACTACACTAACGACCTGAATATTCAGTGGAGTCTGGGCGAGGATGAATTAAGAGATGCTCGCGCCAGAATGGTATTGCAATCTCGTGCGCACGACTTGGAGCCTCCCATCGATACTGTGTGGATTCACATCAAAGATGCCAATAACTTTGAAAAATCGTCGCTAAATGCGCAACAACTTGGATTTCAGGGTAAGATGTGTATTTATCCACCGCAGGTTGATGTCGTAAATAGGGTTTTTACCCCATCAAATGCCGATGTTATTTTTGCAAAAAAAGTTGTAGCTGCTTTCGAAGCGGCCGAGAAATTAGGTTCATCATCAATTCAGCTTGATGGTTATTTTATAGATTATCCGATTGTTGCCAAAGCTCGCCGAACACTTGAAAACATGGCTGATATCCAAAGCCAAATGAAAAGCAAACAATTGGGCACATAAATTAAGTTAACGGACTTATTTAATGAGCAGCCAATATTTTCATGGAATCATGAGTCTATTTGTAATTTTTTCATATTTTATTGCGGTTATATTTGCAAAAAAACCTTTGGGCAAATTTAAATTTCAAAAATACTTTAAATATTCTATTATTTCCATAATTATACTTATATCATCTGTATTTTTACTTCAAGGCGAAGATGAATATATATATCGAGAATTGCTAATAAGCATAATAATAACCGTAGGGGGCTGTGTGCTGCACATAAGCGCTAGGCGTTACATGGAAATAGGAGGCAATCGTTGGAACTGTTTTGTGCCCTACATTCATTTTTCAGAATTCATCCGGTTATGGTGTGAATGTCCTGCTCCAAAACATTCCAAAGTTAAAGATAAATAATGAAATGAGGATGTACCTAAGCAGTCCAGAAATTCCGTACGTTAGAACTTTCTGTTCGACTTTTTATTTAGTTTAGATATACCAGTCGAAGTTATGGATAAAATCACCTTGCTCGTTATGCGATCGCGGTTTATCCAACCCATCTCGTCTGAGCCCATTGATAGTGGCGAATGTCCGGAAAACTGGACAGTTTTGTCTTTGATCTGCTTTATGGATTTAATAACCGGGCCAACGTCCGGATGATTGAAAACAACAACATCATCAACTGACAATTGATCGTCTGGTAAAAGAGCTTTCGATATCACATAATCGCCATCATCAAGAACCGGCGACATGCTCATACCAGCAATACGAAACACTCGCCATGGGCAGAATTTAAAGAACAGGATATACCGTGGGTAATTCGGGCGGATAAGGACAAGATTTTTTCGCTGTCTCTACGTTTTTGGTGGCCCAAAAAATTTCAGCAAACCTATTAACTAAATCTAGCAATTCTTCACCATCGCTGCGTTTTGTGCCTTGTTTACAAGCGCTAGCCTTCATCATTATCTTGTGAGCTAGTTCGTGTATCTCTGGAAATGCTTCAATTTGCGGACTTTTAAAATAGTCACCCCAGATAATACGCACCTCATGCTTAACCTTTTCAGCTTCCTCTTCCTTCCGAAAGATACTCCGCGCGATCGTGTTCTGATCCTCTATGGATGGAGTATCATTCTTCCCGGCAGTTTCAGCGATAATATCCATCAGTCGGATAACTGACAGTGTAGCGATTAAGGAAGTTGAGGGATCATAAATTTTACAGGGAATATCACAGTGAGCATTTACCGAAGATATTGTACCCAAGGACTCAAGAGACTGCGCTAAGCGAAAAAGCATTTTGTGCACCTTTCGAATTAATCTTCAAAAAAAACTATTGACCGTCTAATGGCATATCTATTTGTGTTGCTCGTGCGATAGACGATAGTGTTTTGCAATAATAGTTGTGACCCGGAGAGCACCAAACGTTATTGTTACACCAGCAAATATAAACCCTCCCACAAAAAATATACCAGAACCCGGGGCAACAACGACGTGCGCGAACCCGATAACAACGCCTATTACGGCAGACACAATATATATGTAGGCTTGAGAGCCAAAAAGTGAAGCTATCAGGGCACCCATCAGTGCAACAGCAACGAAGCTAATGAGGTGTTCTGGAGCTGTTATGGCGTGTAAAAAACCCGATCCTCCACCAGCTAATTCATGGGCAAGCGGGGATGAGAGGGGGATAAAAGTTAGAATGAAGAGTAAAGCAACTTTTTTTATATAGCTCATTATGACCCTTTTAAATTAAGCATTTTCAAGGAACTTCATATTGAATTCCAAAATACTTTTATGGTTGTTATTAGTTTGAACAATTTACAATGTGTACATGTATATTTGGTATGGTTTCCATAAGCAATACATACCAAAAATATTTAGTGGTAGAATCCCTAATCTTTTGTCGTCCACCCTTTCTTTTAGGTCTGTGACCACGCATAATAGCAGAATGGTAAGATACAAACTTAAACAAACTATTTCTCAAATTTGGCTCGGCTTGTGTTATGGATGGAACTAGCCTATGAGCAATGGCTATAACCAATAAAAAGCAAAAACTTAATTTTAAGGGAGTTGAAATGGCGCAAGACGTCTTAGTAGAGGTCGATGATTTACATGTTAATTTTCCGACGATTGGCAAACATGTCGAGGCTGTCCGCGGCGTAAGCTTTAAAATAAAAAAGGGCGAAACATTGGGAGTTGTTGGCGAATCAGGGTCCGGCAAGTCAGTAAGCGCCATGTCCATGTTACGCTTGAATGATATGGCAGGAGCATATGTCCCGAAAGGTGAAATACGGCTCGATAGCGAGAGGTTAGGTAAAACAGAGCTCACCCAGGCCGATCCAGTAACGATGAGTTCTGTGCGAGGACGGGAGATAGGGATGATCTTCCAAGAGCCTATGACTTGCCTAAACCCTGTGCTTGATATTCGAACTCAATTGACGGAGGGGCTTTATCAGCATCTGGGTTTGACTGAAGGAGAGGCAGAAGAGCGTATACTCGAGCTTTTACAGAGAGTGCGCATTCCTGATCCGGAGAGTAAGCTTAATCAATACCCGCATAACCTTTCTGGCGGTATGCGTCAGCGAGTTATGATAGCTATGGCGTTGGCGTGCAGTCCAGCGCTGTTAATTGCAGATGAACCGACCACAGCCCTTGATGTTACCATTCAGGCTCAAATCCTCGATCTGATAAAGGATATACAAGATGAGTTGGGCATGTCTGTGTTATTCATCACACACGATATGGCAGTTATCGCGGAAATGGCTGATCGAGTTGTTGTGATGTTCAACGGCAAAATAGTTGAACACGGAGATGTTGAGCAAATATTCCACGATCCAAAACACGATTACACCAAAAAACTTATAGGAGCAGTTCCTAGAATCGGAAGTATGAATGGAAAGACTGAACCCGAAAAGTTTCCTGCAGTCGTTGGCTAACCGATTTTTTTGGGCATTACGAAGGCAAGGGAGATGAATATGAGTAATTTATTGGAAGTAAAAAATTTAGTTACCCGGTTTGACATCACCGATGGCGTGATGAGTCGTGCTTCTGCGAGAGTGCATGCAGTGGAGGATGTTTCCTTCGAAATTAAAAAAGGCGAAACCCTCGGGTTAGTAGGTGAGAGTGGTTGCGGAAAAACTACGACTGGTAGAACTATTCTTGGCCTAGAAAAAGCTACCTCGGGCGATATAATTTTTGATGGTGAATCCGTCTTGAAAAAGACTGGGCGAGAACGATTTGATTTTTGCCGAGCAGTTCAAATGATTTTTCAAGATCCTTACTCATCCTTAAACCCACGCATGTCTATATTGGAAACATTAAGTGAACCCATAAAAGTACATCAACTGCACAAGAAAAATGATGTTAACAACCGTATTGTAGAACTTTTGAAGCAGGTAAATCTCAATCCTGAGTTTGCAAAACGCTACCCACACGAGTTCAGCGGCGGTCAACGGCAGCGTATATCAATCGCTCGTGCACTTGCACTTGAACCAAGGCTCATCGTATGTGACGAGGCTGTGTCCGCGCTTGATGTGACTATAAAGGCACAGGTCATAAATTTATTAATGGACCTCCAAGCCCAACTAAATCTATCGTATTTGTTCATAAGTCATGACATAGCGGTAGTTGAACGGATAAGCCATCGCGTAGCCGTTATGTACTTAGGTCGAATCGTTGAAATCGGTCCAAGGTCTGCAATTTTTGAGAATCCCACACATGAATACACCCAGAAGTTACTTTCAGCGGTTCCTGTTGCGGATCCTCGTTTACGGCGAACCGAGCGCACAACGGCTACCGATGAAATACCAAGTGCAATACGTCCATTAAATTACATACCACCGCAGATTTCATACAAAGAAGTCGGGCCAGATCACTTTGTAGCCGTGGAAAATGCATAGTCTTTGCGTAAAAAATCATCCCGCATTAAAGCTGTAGGGGGCTCTTAATGAGAAAAATAGCAGACTTCTTGAGTGGATATCAGCAGCATTGTTTAGCCATTCTGCGTATTTCCTCGGCAATGTTTTTCCTCCAGCATGGGACGACTAAGCTCCTGAATTTTCCCACAACCCGGTATAGCGATACGTCCCTGCTTACTCTTGGTGGGGCGGCTGGAGCAATCGAATTGATTGGCGGAATTATGCTTGCATTGGGGTTATTTACCCGGCCAGCGGCTTTTATCATGTCAGGAACTATGGCGGTTGCATATTTTTACGCACATGCACCTCGAGATTTCTTCCCCATTCTGAACGGAGGAGAACTTGCAGCTTTGTATTGCTTTGTCTTTCTTTTCATCACAGTTGCCGGAGGGGGGAAGTGGTGTCTTGATAATAAGTTTTCTGGCAAATAAGTGCGATAATAATGAGATGAAGAAAATTATATAAATTGCGTTGACTTCAGTTAAAAAAAGATAGATTTTGCGTTTTCCGGTAAAGTGGGCCTGTTAATTATGGGGTCCCGTCGTTTGTTCGGCTAACTGGATTATTAAACAACACCGGGTAAACCAGGGTGAATAAGATATGGGTAAACGTTTACGCGCTAAATATAAAATTGATCGCCGTTTGGGGGTTAATCTGTGGGGGCGTCCTCGAAGTCCCTGGAATAAAAGGGAGTATGGCCCTGGTCAGCATGGTCAGCGTCGGAAAAAGCCCTCTGATTTTGGCACGCAGCTTCAGGCAAAGCAAAAACTCAAAGGCTATTACGGTAATATTGGGGAAAAGAAATTCCGGCGTTATTACTTAGAAGCGTCGAAACAAAAAGGCGACACATCAGAAAACTTGATCGAGCTGCTAGAGCGCCGGCTGGATGCTGTGGTATATCGGGCAAAGTTTGTCCCGACAGTTTTTGCTGCTCGGCAGTTTATTAATCACGGTCACATATCGGTAAATGGTAAACGTGTTAACATTCCATCATATACAGTAAGTGATGGTGACGTCATTGAAGTGAAGACTAAAAGTCGTGAGATACCGATGGTTTTGGAAGCGATGGAGTCGAACGAGCGTGAGGTTACAGATTATGTTTCAGTGGATCCTCGTAAGATGCAGGCCACATTTGTGCGTGCGCCAAAATTCGAAGACGTACCTTATCCGGTCTTAATGGAACCAAATCTGGTTATTGAATTCTACTCCCGTTAGGGAAGTTCATGTGGGGCACTGAAACGAAGATGCGGAAGTGTTCCCGGTATTGATTAAGGACAGCAGGACATGCGCACCTTTAGTGTTTCATTTCACGAATAGCCATGCATTGAGGTGAGCACGTACTAATATCGCCTAAAAGTAAATATGCAGTTATTGGACGGATTAATGGGTCCTATCACACAATAACCCTCGCTCATAGAAGCGTTAATCCCGTAAATATACCGTGTACTCTTACTTAAGAGGAAGCCTCTGGTATTCCTTTATCCTTTATCAAGGTCTTTAATTCTCCAGATTCAAACATCTCCCGGATAATATCGCACCCACCAATAAATTCACCCTTTATGTAAAGTTGGGGAATCGTGGGCCAGTTGCTAAAGTCCTTAATCCCTTGCCTTAACGAGGGGTCTTCGAGGACATCTATACCTTTATATTTAATGTTTAGTTCTCCCAAAACCTGCACAACTGCCGCTGAGAAACCGCATTGGGGAAAGACGGGGCTCCCTTTCATAAACAAAACAACATCGTTCTCATTAACTTCTTTTTGTAACATTTCGTGAGTGGGGTTATCTGACATTATTTTGCCTCATAATCGTTTTTAAATTGGTTTCGGAAACTTAATGCAAAGGTTAATCATCAGGAGTAGATGTTTGCAGGGCAAGGGCGTGAAGCTCATTGCCCATACGTCCGCGTAAAGCATCATACACCATTTGATGTTGTTGAACCCTTGTTTTACCTTTAAACGCAGCTGAGCAAACATACGCGGCATAGTGATCGCCGTCGCCACGCAGATCATTTATTTTCACATCTGCACTTGGCAGGGCATCACGGATCATCTGCTCAATTTCATCAGCTCTCATTGCCATGTTTGTCTCCCTTATCTGGTCTGCATGTAATGTTCGAGCCAATTTCGGTGGCAATTCCTCAATTCCCTCACGGATATGGAGGTTGCAGAGCCTAAAGTCAATGTTGAGCCTCCAGTAGTGCCAACAACCTCCGCCGTCACATCTGCTTTTCGTGCGGCCTGCAATATATGTTCTGAATTATTTGCTGCAATGATATAGCGTGCCTGATCCTCACCAAAAGCCCAGGAAAAAAGCGGGATATTAATTTTTGGCGGGGTCAATTTTGCGCCAATGCCGCTAGCTATTGACATCTCAGCAATAGCAACCAGCACTCCGCCATCAGAAACATCGTGACAAACATTCACTTCTTCACTCTCGATAAGGCTCCGAACGAAATCACCATTCCGTCGCTCCATTGATAAATCTACGGGCGGTGGGCCTCCTTCCTCGCGATTTTCTATTTCCCGCAAATAAAGTGATTGCCCTAACCACCCTAAGGTCTCCCCAATTAAAATGATTTCGTCATTACTATGTTGAAACGCTAGATGCGCTTGATTTCTTATATCCTTCAACAATCCTAGGCCGCCAATAACTGGAGTAGGAAAAATCGCCTCGCCGTTTGTTTCATTGTATAGAGAGACATTTCCTGACACCACCGGAAAATCCAAAGCTCTTCCTGCTTCTCCAATACCAGATATACAGCCAACTAGTTGGCCCATTATTTCCGGTCGCTCCGGATTTCCAAAATTTAGATTATTAGTAAGTGCGAGTGGCTTTGCACCGATCGCTGTAATATTGCGCCAAGCTTCGGCAACTGCCTGTTTGCCGCCTTCCTCAGGTCCTGCTTTACAATAGCGAGGAGTGCAATCGGTTACTACTGCGAGGCCGCGATCTGAGCCGTGAATTCGCAAAAGTGCTGCATCACTACCAGGTCCGACAATTGTGTCAGCCATTACCATGTGATCGTATTGTTCCCAAACCCAATGCTTTGACGCAATGTCAGGACAAGAAATGAGTGTTGTAAGGACTTTATTTATATCTTTCGGGGCAATCAATTCAGTGTTATCAATTCTCGCATCTGGCTGGGTAGCTTGCCAAGGTCTATCGTACTCTGGTGCATTCTCTACAAGCGGCGCTACCGGAATGTCAGCGTGCACTTGCCCATCTTTCCTTATAACGAGCCGGCCCGTGTCATTAATGGAACCTATTACTGCAAAATCGAGCTCCCATTTTGTAAATATTTCCCTTGCCATAATTTCTGAGTTTGGCTTGATAACCATAAGCATGCGCTCTTGACTCTCAGAAAGCATTAGTTCGTAGGAGCTCATCCCTTTTTCTCGCGCTGGGACATGATCTAAATCCAGCTCTATTCCAACGCCTCCCTTCGATGCCATCTCCACAGATGATGATGTAAGGCCCGCAGCCCCCATATCTTGAATAGCAACTATAGCATCGGTGGACATCAACTCGAGGCATGCTTCGAGGAGTAATTTTTCTGTGAATGGGTCACCGACTTGCACTGTTGGCCGTTTTTCTTGTGCATCATCGGAGAACTCTGCTGATGCCATAGTAGCACCGTGAATTCCATCCCGGCCGGTTTTAGAACCAACATACACTACGGCGTTTCCTATGCCGGCTGCTGCTGAATAAAATATTTTCTCTTGATCAGCCAGTCCAACGGTCATTGCATTTACCAAAATATTACCATTGTATGAGGAATGAAAATCTATTTCGCCGCCCACAGTTGGAACGCCTATGCAGTTTCCGTATCCGCCAATCCCAGAAACAACTCCTGCCAAAAGATGGCGTGTTTTAGGGTGATCGGGGGCTCCAAAACGCAGTGCATTGAGATTTGCTATTGGCCGTGCACCCATTGTGAAAATATCACGTAGAATGCCTCCAACACCAGTTGCGGCACCTTGGTATGGCTCTATGTAGCTAGGGTGGTTGTGACTTTCAATTTTGAATACAGCGGCTTGCCCCTCTCCTATGTCCACTACACCCGCATTTTCACCGGGACCTTGGATCACTTGTGGTCCATCAGTTGGTAACGTTTTTAACCACCTTTTTGAGCTTTTGTATGAGCAGTGTTCCGACCACATGACAGAGAAAATTCCAAGTTCTGTAAAGGACGGATCGCGGCCCAAAATACATGTTAACGTTGCATATTCATCTTTTGTAAGTCCGTGCTCGGTAACAAGCTCTTCGGTGATTTTTTGATCGGGTGTCATTACATCAGATTCTTTGCAAGTGTATCAAATAATATTGACCCGTCGATGCCTCCGAGTTTTGCATCCACGGCACGCTCAGGGTGTGGCATCATGCCAAGAACGTTACGCTTTTTATTGAGGATGCCCGCGATTGCGCGCTGTGACCCATTTGGATTGCAGCCCGAGTAACAAAATGCAACACGATCTTCCTCTTCCAGTTTATTCAAGGTTTCTTCATCTGCGTAGTAATTTCCATCGTGATGCGCAATTGGCATCTTAAGCGAAGAGCCTACAGTGTAACCGCCGGTAAAAATACTATCTTGTGTTTGAACGGTTACACCGACGTTTTTGCAAATGAAGTTTAACTTCGAATTTCTAAGAAGAGTACCAGGAAGAAGGCCTGTTTCGGTCAACACTTGAAAGCCATTACATATCCCTAAGATAGCAACGCCATTTTTAGCTGCTTTGACAACATCAAGCATCACGGGAGAGTTGCCTGCCATAGCACCTGCGCGGAGATAATCTCCGTGTGAAAAACCGCCGGGTATAAGGATCAGATCCAATCGTCGCGGCAATACACTGTCTCCGTGCCAGACCATTGCTGGTTGGTTGCCTGTAAGGGCCTTAAGAGCAACCGCTGCGTCTCGGTCACAATTAGAACCAGGGAAAACGATGACTGCCGATCTCACCGTTACATGCGCTCCTACTCGGATAACTCTATGTGATAATTTTCTATTACCGTGTTAGCTAAAAGTTGTTCGCACATAGCCGAAATTTGAGCGTGTGCTTCGTCAGTGTTATTCTCGTCGATGACAAGCTCTATGATCTTACCTAGTCGGAGCTCTCGCACATCATTAAATCCTAGCCCATCTAACGCACGTTGGATGGCTTTCCCTTGAGGATCAAGGACGCCCTCTTTAAGCATTACCTGAATTTTTGCCTTCATTGGTTCCGCTCCATGAGCCTATTTTCTTTTTTCAGGCGTGGAATTCTCATTTTCCTCTATATCTTGTAAAATACCAAGGCGCCGTGCCACCTCCTGGTAGGCCTCTTCTACCTTGCCTAGGTTATGTCTAAATCGATCCTTGTCCATTTTCTCATTGCTTTTAACGTCCCATAAACGGCACGAATCCGGACTAATTTCGTCTGCTAAGACGACGCGCATTTCCCCATTATCCTCATATAATCGTCCAAATTCGAGCTTAAAATCAATGAGTTTAATGTCGATAGCCATGAATAATCCCGACATGAAGTCATTAATGCGTAGTGCCAGCGCCATCATATCATCCACATCATGTGGCGTAGCCCAGCCGAACGCAGTTATGTGTTCCTCGGAAACAAGGGGATCGCCTAGCTCGTCAGCTTTGTAATAATACTCTACTATTGATCTCGGGAGCGGCGTTCCCTCGTCAACCTTAAACCGTTTAGCAAATTGCCCGGCAGCAACATTTCGAATGACCACTTCTATCGGTATGATCTCGACTTCACGCACAAGCTGCTCGCGCATATTAAGGCGCCTCACAAAATGTGTTGGCACACCCATCTCCGCCAAGCGTAACATCATGTACTCTGAAATTCGATTATTAAGCACGCCCTTGCCGGTGATCGTGCCTTTTTTTTCGTTATTAAATGCCGTAGCGTCGTCTTTAAAATACTGCACAATTGTACCCGGCTCGGGCCCTTGAAAAAGGATTTTGGCCTTGCCTTCATAAATCTGCCGGCGGCGTGTCATTTCGACGTCTTTCGCTAAAGATTTTCAATTATAAAAAATACAAGCATGAGTTCGTATAGCACTGAGATCCCGTCGAACCAATCAAATCCACAACTGAATCTATTTTGAGGATATTGGGCCTGTCTTTACCAACGACATTCCGATCATAAAGTTTCCTAAGGTATTGAAAAATCTGACAATAGGACGACCATACTAAAAATTTTTAAATTCATTAGATGGTTGTATTTCCAGTGTGAGAGTACTTGCAACGACATGAGATGCCACAAGAAATCTTATCCTGATTCGCGAGCAACTAACTTTCCACCTCGGTTAAGTCATTCCATAACATATCAGGACCCCTGCCCGTTGCACGACGACCAATTTCTTCTGCCCAATGGCTATCTGATCCATATTCAGCTCTCCAACACCAGAGCCGGCGCGTTGAAAAATTAAGCAGATGATCATGCGTAAAACCTATTGCTGCAAATACCTGATGTGCAGTTTCAGCCGCTAATGATGCAGTCTGACCAGCCACAATTTTGGCTATTGAAATTTCAAATCTCGGATCTTTTTGGTCAGCGGCACGAAAAGCAGCTTCAGTTGCTATAGTTGCTTGGGCTACGTGCGCAGCCAAATTAGCAAGCTGATGCTGAATTGCTTGGAATTTCGCAATCGGCCGCCCAAAGGCTTTTCGTTCACGAGCATATTCAATAGCTAAATCAAGCGCGCGTTGCGAAGCGCCCGCTATTTGCGCTGACCTAAACATCGCACCGTACAGCGTTACTATATCTCGTGTTATTTCATAACTTAGGGGTTCGCTGATTTCGCACACTGGTGTTTTTTTAAATATGAGCATGTCGCGTGGTTCTTTTGCCATATTTAAATCGGGAATTATGGTGGTCTTGCTGGTTTGTAAAATCCCTGAACGGAGTGCTCCGCCTGCGTCCGCAATTACGAAAACATGCTTTGCTTCGCTTCCCCATGGCGTGTGTGCTGCATTACCAGACAGTGACCAGTTGGAGCCAGTCTGTTTAAATTTGAGCGCACTGCTGCTTCTATTCTCTAGCAAGGTGATAGGCCCTTTCGGAATAGAGATGCCAGTTTTATTTGCTAACCAACTTGCAAGAATTGTCTCAATGAGTGGGACCGGGGCGGAGTGATAACCAGCTCCATAAATAATTTCATAAGTGTCGGTAAAATGTGCACCGACCCTTCCATCTTGTTCAGTTGCCAATGGTTGGGTGAGACCATTTTTTTCTAATGCATCCCATAATTTATGAGGGAACATACCATCTTCGGCAGCTTCTAAACTCTCCCGTGTTACGTAGTCATTTAGGAGGCGGTCTACAGTTTTCTTTAGTATTTCGGTGAGTTCATTCATTGCGATTGATCTAGCGCAGCTCCATGTGTTTTGCGATTATGCCGCGCATAACTTCGCGGGTGCCACCTCGAAGTGAGAAAGAAGGTGCAACCATATTGAGCATAGCGTAAGTTTTTTCAAGCTCTGAGCCATTATTCAAACCGGCCTCAATTCCGAACAAATCGTGAGCTGTTTTTGGAATTGACTGTTCAAAAGCAACTCCTATTTCCTTAATCAATGATCCTTCAAGAGCGGGGTCTTTCCCGGCTTGCTGCATTCCCGCTACCGACAAAGACATCTGACGTAAGCTTGCAAGATTAGCAACCATTTTACCTATCTCCACCGCTGCTCTCTCACTTGGACTTTGGGTGGCAGCACGTACTATTTCGTTCATTAGAACTTGACTAGACATATAGCGTTCAGGTCCGGCGCGTTCGAAGGTCAGTTCCGTCATAACTTGATCCCAGCCATGATCTTCTCTGCCGATAAGTGCTGTGTCTGGCAAAAGTACATCTTCAAAAAAAACTTGGTTGAAATCATGCCTGCCTGCTAGGTTAACAACAGGCTGGATAGTTATTCCTTTTGTGTTGCGTAGGTCGACGAGAAATTGCGATAAGCCTGCGTGCTTCTCGGTATTTGTATTGGTGCGAAAGAGTGCTATCATGTAGTGAACCATGTGTGCCTGAGAAGTCCATATTTTCGAGCCGTTTACTAACCACCCTCCGTCTACTCTTTCTGCTCGTGTTCTAACTGCAGCTAAATCTGAGCCGGTATCAGGCTCACTCATGCCAATGCAAAAATAGCAAATCCCTTTGGCTATTTTCGGTAATATATCTTTGCAAACTTCTTCGCTAGCAAACCTCATCAAAAGTGGGCCTGATTGTCTGTCGGCTATGAAGTGTAGGCTTATAGGGGCACCTGCAGCTAGAAGTTCTTCCTGTACAACATATCTTTCAAGCATGGTTTTTTCTTGGCCACCATATTTCTTCGGCCAAGTCATACCTATCCAACCCTTAGCACCCAGCTTTTTGGTGAAGTCCTCGTCAGCCTCGCTCCAGCTATTTGCCCGATCTGATGGCTTGAGGTGTGAAAGCTCTGTATTTAAAAAGTCTCGGATCTCCAGTCGCAGCGCATTGGTTTCAGGCGGTAATGCGCAAGGCTCGTATCGGATGCGGCTCATTTTTAAAATCCAATTTGTTGTTATCGCATATTTATCATAAGGCAATTCGGCTATAGTCGTTACAGTTTGGAGGGCCCGGCGCGAAATACCACGTGTCGGACTGAGTTTTTGTTTTTCGCCCGGCAGGTGAGGCAAGCGCAATTAAACTTGATGATATTGTGCCGTAGTCATTATCACGGTCTACGCACATTGCACTGGTAACATCCTCGGTGTTTCCCAGTTTTTCACTAGCCAGAAGCGAACGCCAGGAATTCCAATTATTAAGTTCTGGTTGTGGTGTGTCTG
The DNA here is from genome assembly GCA_002711555.1 of Rhodospirillaceae bacterium. The sequence continues at coordinate 43,186 of PARQ01000013.1, forward strand.
CGTTCCTAAAAAGGGGCAAATAATATTTTATTCGTTCGCTGGTTTCATCATTAAGATCGTAACTTGTTAACATGTGCAAACCATCGGGGATGGAGTTTATTAACAACCGGTTTCCAATACTTGAGTTTGTTATCCAATATGCATTTACATTGTCTGCAATTACAAGATTGAAACTACGATAGGCCTCCGAATTCAGATCGGCAATTGAATTTGCGGCATCGGATGCTTCAGAAAATTCTAGCGCCTCCAGAACAAGTTCGCCACGGCTTCGTTTATTTGGAACTGGGCCTAAGCTTCCGTGCCTATTAAGGACAGCTGCTACCACGCCGAAATCATTTACACCAAGCCAGCTTCCTTGAGCAAATTGGTCAAGGCCTGCTATTGTGTAGGGTCTATCCTGCCAATGACGCGCAGGTCTTTTCCAACTGCGAGATTTCATTTCGTCTCGGTTTGCTGAAATTAAAAGAGGCCATTCATGGTCTGGGCGCCTTAATATGACTAACGTACACATCTGATCAATCACAATTTTTTGGAACTATAGGCTGTTTTTTTTTAAACAGCTCTAATTGAAAATAAGCATACCTTCAAATGTAGGAAAAATAATTCTAAATTTTATCCATATGGAAAAAAGTTTTTCAAACTACAATCACCTTGGGACACAAAAATATTTCCACTATTCATCTTTAGGGTGTCAACTTTCTAGGGTTCCCTTTCCCGGTAGGTTCGCTACTAACCTTGCCAGACGGAGTGTCTTGCGATGACCCAAACATATCTTCGCCTCTTTTAGCATTATCCAATTTTTCCTTTGCGGGAAGTTGGGAGACGTTATTCATGGAACTTTGATTTTGTTCAATTCTATCGTCTTGTTTTTCCCCGGATGGGAAGGCTTTTGCTATCTCACCGTAAACCCTCGCACGGGATGCTATATCTCTGATTCTGCCTGCTGCACGCAAAGCTAGGCGCTGCTTTCCCTTCGCAGCCGCGGCGACGGCAACACGTCTTAATGCAGCGTTTCGCGCATTTAAGCTCGCTTCCAGTTGTCCTGATTGTTGCGGAGGGGTGGCGCTATCAGGCACCCGCGCAGCTATGTCAAAGGCTTGCAAGAGCTCTCCAACTTCAATTTGAGCTTTCATAAGATCAGTCAATATCGAAGGATATTTTGGATTTTTTCGATTAAGCCAAGATATTCGCCACGCGCCAGCTAATGCTCTTAATGCTGCCGTTTGCCTTCTACTTCGTGCTTCTGCTATTGCAATCCTTGTCAAGACATGAATTTTTGTAGAATCATCGGGAAGTTTATCAAACCGTTCGAGAACGCGCTTAAACAACGCATCATTCATAGCAACAGATCCAGCTTTGGATTGAGCATCTATAACCAGCGGCAATGCTTTTTTCAGTTCCAGGGGGGTTGCCTTAAAGCGGGTCTCCTTCAGGGCCATAGTAAGATAATTACTTGCTTTCTCTCTATCTCCCCGACGCCCTGTATCAAGAGCAACGGGTACAAATATTTGACTGCGCATACTCACGTACGGGATGAAGTCTACCAGTTTAACTGCCTCGTTATATTTTTTTTGCTTCAAAAGAACACGGCCCATTTTAAGCAAAGCAAGTGCTTGCGGTTTTCTATCTCTAATGACCCCTGCATAGCGAAATGCATCTGCCAGAAGGCCCACTTTTGCTTGTTCTACGATAATGTGGGTTAACGCCATGTATTTTGATGTTTTATCTTTTATCTTCTCTGTTTGTTCAAAGGCTAGAGTAAATAAGGATACTGCGGCTTCCATATTACCCTTTTGTGCAGAAGCGCGAGCAATTGAAGCGATGGCACGGGCCCTTCGGCCTATGTCTATTGTAGAACGAACGATTGCTTGGGCTGCTACCGGATCGTCTATGAGTACCAACGCGGCGGCAAGGTCAGCGCGAAGTTGATCGCGTCCCATAAAGCGTCTTTTTTCGAGAACTTTTTCAGTATGTGCCAAACTTTGCCGAGCTCCCTCTTGGTCGTCAGCGCCAATTTGAAATTCAGCAATTCGGATAATCGTTGTAATCGATTCCTTCGTAGTAGGCCTAATTGAGGTTGCAATCTTGAAAGCTGCAGCCAGAACCTTTTTGCTGTCTGTCTTAAGAACGGGCAACTTGCTCTGCTGCAACTGAGTTGCGATTTTAAGCAAGAGGCGGATCTGTTCAAATTTATCTGGTATCAGAAGTGTCGTATTTGTTGCGTCCTGGAAGGCCTCTAGGGCAATGTAGCGTTCGGCTATGCGAATTGCTGTGGCACCGGCATCGCGTTCCATTTGCTTACCCTGAGCCAACTCAAGAGATTTATTAAGCGTATTTTTGGCTGTTTGTATTCGTCCACGCCGTTTTTGATCGTCTGCAACGTGTATCAAAGCGCGAGCGCGCCATAACGGATCGGTTATAGCCTTCATTTCAATGGCGGCGTCATCTGGTTTGTTTCGTGCTAATAGCGCCGATACTAAACCTGATAGCGCTTCGCCCTGATGCGATGGTTCCTTTAGACTGAGTGCCGCGATACGAATAAGGGTTAAAGGGTTACCTTCGACAGCGCGTGTCAAAGGGTCCACATTTCTTGAAGTTTGATTGTCATTTTGAGGGAGAGGCACTTGCGAAAAAACCGGCGCAATATTGAGTAGGGCAGCCAGGGTGGCCGCAAATAAGGCTGTGAGGCCAAATTTAATTATCTTCCAATGCGCGCCTAAAAATTGTCTCCACATGTTTGGTGTGGTATCCTAAATCGAAAAGTGTCTCAAGCTCATCGTTCGCGAGAAAATCTGTTATTTCGCTTTCAGTTTTTAAGAGATTGAGAAATGAACCATTTCCTTTCCAAACCTCCATTGCATTTTTTTGTACTAACCGATAGGCATCCTCTCGGCTCATGCCTTTTTGCGTAAGAGCCAACAATACTCTTTGGGAGTTATGCAGCCCACCTAGTTTTTCCAAATTCTGCCGCATCGTGTCTTCATAAACAACTAGGTTTTCTATAACGGCTGAAAGTCTGTACAGTGCAAAATCCAAACCCACTGTGGCATCTGGTGCAATCATTCGTTCAACAGAGCTGTGCGAAATATCCCGTTCATGCCAAAGAGCGACATTTTCGAGCGCTGGCGTAACCATAGAGCGAACCATGCGTGCCAAACCGCAAAGATTCTCTGTTAGTATTGGGTTTCGCTTGTGGGGCATGGCTGATGAGCCTTTTTGACCCGGCGCAAAGAATTCTTCGGCCTCTCTTACTTCAGTTCTCTGTAAATGCCGAATTTCAGTTGCCAATCTCTCAACAGCAGAGGCTACAACACCTAAGGTGGAGAAGAATGCGGCGTGCCTATCACGAGGGATGACTTGTGTTGAGACTGGTTCGGGTAAAAGGCCCAGTTGCTTCGCAACGTGTTCTTCTACGAATGGATCGATATTAGCAAAGGTACCCACTGCGCCTGATATACCACATGTAGCAATTTCAGAGCGTGCGATTAGAAGACGTTTTTGGCAGCGTACGAATTCAGCGTAGTGACCGATTAATTTAAGCCCGAAAGTTGTGGGCTCGGCGTGAATACCATGGCTCCGTCCCATGCACGCCGTGTGCTTGTGTTCAATGGCTCGCTTTTTGAGCGCGACAAGTAGTCGGTTGACCCCATCTAAAAGCTTATCTGAAGCTTGTGTCAATTGCACGGACAGGCAAGTATCCAGTATATCGGAGGATGTCATGCCTTGATGGACAAACCGCGACTCGTCGCCAATCTGCTCGGCTAGTTCTGTGAGAAAAGCTATGACATCGTGCTTTGTCTCCGCCTCAATTTCATCAATTCTGGCTATCCGCTCAGGCGTATAAGGAAAATTTCCCTCTTTCCAGATCTGCTTTGCTGCGGTTTCTGGGATAACGCCTAACTCCGCCATTGCGTCACATGCATGTGCCTCTATCTCGAACCAGATACGAAAACGATTGGCTGGTTCCCATATATCTTTCATCTCAGTACGACTGTATCTTGGGATCATATTTTCTTTTTACTTTTATGTTATTACACTGACCCTCAAATAAATAAGGTGTTGGTGTGATTTGCGCCAGTGTTGCCGAATATATTTCTAGAAAACAGGAGCTTAGAAGCATTACAATCTCATAGCATGTGTATTTGTTTTGCGAATCCAACTTTTGTGGCGTAACAAAAATGTTAAAGCCCGTTTTGGTTTCTTTGTTTGGTTGAATTTATTTGATTGCTGTTTTATTGCAGAATGAAAATAATCGACGCTCTTTCTGGGATCATCGGATGGCTAAAAACAAACTTAACGATACATTAAAAATAAGAGAGCCTGACGCCTGGCATGTTCATCTTCGTGACGGCAAAATGTTGGCCGTTGCACTGGACTTCACTTCGCGTCAGTTTGCCCGGGCTATTGTTATGCCAAACCTTGTTCCGCCAATTACAACCGTCGCTGCTGCTGTGTCCTACAAAAATAGGATTTTGAAAGCTTTGCCATCGGATAGAACGTTTACCCCTTTAATGACGGCCTACCTTACAGACGACATCAATCCGCAAGAGATTAAAAATGGTTTTCAACAGGGCGTATTTACTGCATGCAAACTCTATCCGGCCGGCGCTACCACTAATTCTTCTGCTGGAGTTACCGATATTAAAAATATTTACTCTGTACTCGAAGAAATGCAGAGAATATCTATGCCACTTTTGGTGCATGGGGAGGTTGTGTCCCCTGAAATAGACATTTTTGATCGAGAGGCCGTATTTCTTGATACCGTTTTGAGACCAGTTTTAAAGGATTTACCCGAATTGAGGGTCGTTCTTGAGCACATAACAACTGAAGAGTCAGTGGCATTTATCCGCGAAACAAGATCGTCCTTAGCTGCAACGATTACGGCGCATCATTTAAGGATTGATCGAAATGCTTTGTTTGACGGAGGCTTGCGTCCTCACGCGTATTGTCTTCCTGTTGCTAAACGTCGTCACCATCGTGCTGCCTTGCGGAATGCTGCTGTTTCCGGGGACCCGAAATTTTTTCTAGGGACAGATACAGCCCCGCATCTTCTAAAAGCAAAGGAAAGTGCATGCGGCTGCGCAGGAATTTTTAGTGCTCCGGCAGCACTTGAAAGTTATGCAATGACTTTTGAGGAAGAGGGGGCTCTTGATAAATTAGAGGCATTCGCATCAGTATTTGGTCCGCGTTTCTATCGCTTACCCCTTAACAACGGTACCCTTACCCTAAAGCGTTCGCCTCATAGCCTGCCGAGCAAAATTGTAGACGAGGATATTACTGTCGTTCCTTTTCATGCGGGTGAAACACTTCCCTGGCATGCACAAAGCCGTGGTGCCTAAAATAAATAAATTTTTTATCTAACGTCTCGCTTGTTCATTTTTTCCCTTCAAAACGCCGCTGCTAATTATTTGGCCGCGCCGCAGTTCAGCAGGCATGCAGTCAATCCAGAAAAAAGCGTTGTGTCCTGTTTTTTTAACAGCAAACACCGTAATAGCTAATCCGGCACAAATAATAATTAAACAATCCTATAAATTCTTATATTAAACTCTATAAACACTCTCGGTATTTATTTAGGGGCCGAACCCTCTCCCAAATCCCAAAATATGCCCGCAGTTGCCGCTAGTCCTTCGCGCAGGAAAGATTTAAGGCCGTGCTCGTCTGGTCCGTGTTGGTTGCATCCACTATAAGAATGAGGAATCCAAATAACTGGCGTTTTTAGCCCAGACTTAAATAATTCACTAGGGTTTGAACCGGATGAACAAGGCAAAACATTAGGCATAACGTTTGTCGTCTTCTGAATGGAATCCACGACCCATTTCACCCAAGGGTGGTTTGGATCAGTGCGGGAAGCTGGAAATTGATCGCGTCCAATCTCTGTATTTATTTCGATATGGTTAAGTTCTATTTTATCAAGGTGACGTCTTAATGCTGGAATGAATACCTGACGATCTACATCGGTGGTGTATCGAACTTGGCATCGTGCCTTTGCGTAAGAAGGAACTGCGTTTACGGGGTTATCTGGATTGCCCGTTTTGAATGCAAGGACTGTGAAGCTGGTCCATGCAAGTGTTTTCTCATGAACGCTTAAATCCGACTGACCCCAGTTTGGGTCTGGCTCCTGAGTATCAGCACCTTGATCGACTACCAGAGATTTGCACGCTTCAGACACTTGTTCTGGAACTTGAGCAGGCAGCCATTCTTGAATGTTTATTCGACCTTGCGGGTCAGTAATACTTGAAATTGCGTGAGCCAACTGTATCCCAGCATCAGGAAGAACGCCCCCCCAATGTCCTGAATGCATGGCGCCTGGCCGTTTGTGATCTACTATTAAATCGAAAAAAATGCCTCCCCGACATCCTAGGTTTAAGTCCATACACTTTGATGATTTTCGAGGGCCATCGAAACCAAGAAAGATATCGCATTTTAAAAGATCAACATTGGTTTCAATTAATTTTTGAAGACCAGGAGATCCTTGCTCCTCGCCCGTCTCAATAATAAATTTGGCATTAAATCCAAGTTTCCCATCCCGTTCATCTAGAACAGCGCCTAACGCATTTAAGGCTAAAGTATGTTGACCTTTATTATCGGCTACTCCGCGACCGTAAATTTTATCACCTATTATCGACATTTTATAAGGGTCTAAGCCTTCGCTCCATTCAGCTTTTATGGAGCGAACAACATCGCCGTGTCCATAAATTAAAACTGTAGGTAATGTCTCGTTTTCTATTCGCGATGCTATGAGTGCGGGGCCCCGATTTTCAATTGGGTTTTCAACAACCCTCGTTTCAAATCCAAATGCTTTGAGACATGGCGCCATCTCGTCTCTTTGATAGCGATGCAATTCATCGGCTAATTCTGGCACTTGGCTCTCTGTTGGTATAGCAACGCGGCGCGCGAGCTCTTTTAAAAAACTGCCATCATCAAAGCGATTTTGCGCTCTTCTGATGGCACCTTCCCTTGTCTTTTTCTTACTCATGCTCAAGTGGTCCTTCTCAGGCTTATTAAATACAAGTTGGGGCTTGCTTTCGCTCTTGTTCTTGCACAATCTAGCTCGTCGGTACAATCTGCATCTTAAAATGAAAGGTCAAGATCTTGTTGTCAGAAGAAGAACGGTGGCAGGTAAGAATAGATTTAGCAGCGGCTTTTCGGTGGGCTGTCCGTCATAACTTGCATGAGGGTATCTGCAATCACTTCAGTTACGCCGTTGGTGATAACAAATTTCTAATTAATGGGTGGGGCCTGCACTGGTCTGAAATTACTGCTTCTAATATACTTCTGGCTGACTATGACGGCCATATTTTAGAGGGCACCGGAACAGTTGAGCCAACAGCATTTTACATTCACAGCCGAGTTCACCTAGCTTGCCCTGAGGCAGTTTGCGCGCTTCACACTCATCAACCTTACGCCACAGCCATCAGTTTACTGAAAGATGGGCGGCTTCAGCCGATCGAACAAAAAGCAATTCGTTTTCAAAATTTGCTTGCTTACGACGATGATTACAATGGCACTGCCTTAGACGTAGCGGAGGGAGATCGAATTGCATCGACATTGGGCAATAAAAGTGCTGTCTTGATGGGCGCGCACGGGGTACTGGTAACCGGTTCGACAGTTGCTTCCGCCTACGACGACTTATACTATCTCGAGCGCGCTGCACAAGTTCAGGTGCTGGCAATGTCAACCGGGAGACCGTTACGAAAGCTCTCGTCGGAAGTAATCGAACACACTGCTAGTCAGACAGAAGGGGAGCGTGCGGGAGCGCATGATCATTTTGAAGCGCTCAAGAGGGTGCTTGATCGTGATGAAGCAGATTACAAGGACTAGGGATTTTATCTATGAAACTTTTGGTTTTGAATGGCGACGGCATAGGGCCAGAGATTGTTCCGGCCGGGAAAAAATGTTTAGAAGCCGTGAGCGATGCCCATGATCTCGGTATTACCTTCGAGGAGGAACATATAGGGCTTAAAGGTATAGAGCTGCATGGGCATGCTTGTTCGGAGAAAGTCATTAAGCGCATTCAAGAGCTAGACGGGGCAATTTTCGGCCCACATGATAACGTTAATTATCCATCTGCACATCAGGGCTATCCAAATCCATCGGGTGTGGTTAGGCGGTCTCTTGGCCTTTTTGCTAACATGCGTCCCTCCAAGACGCGACCTGGCGTGCCAGCTCACGTGCCAAAAATGGATATAGTAATAGCGCGGGAAAATATGGAAGGCTTTTATGCTGACCGAAATATGCATAAAGGGGGAGCAGAGTTTATGGCGAATCCCGACCTCGCTCAATCTATCCGTAACATTAGTCGTTCAGCGACAAAGAACATTGCACGGGCAGGGTGCGAGTTTGCCATGCAACGTAGAAAGAAAATATCTATAATTCACAAGGCCAACGTTATGAAGATGACGGATGGACTATGGAGGGAGGTGTGCCTGGATGTTGCGAAAGATTATCCTGAGTTAGAAGTGGAGGAAGTAATACTCGATGCGTTTGCAGCTCATATAGTCAGGAGGCCGCAAGAATTTGATGTGGTAATTTGCTCTAACATGTATGGCGACATTTTTTCTGACCTCGCATCTGAGCTCGCGGGAGGTCTTGGGTTGGGCGGTTCGATCAATGCAAGCAATGACGTTTGTATCGCTCAATGTGCACATGGTTCGGCGCCGGACATAGCAGGTCGAAACATAGCGAACCCAACGGCTATGATTATATCTTGCACAATGATGTTGACATGGCTCGCTTCAAAACACGACAAACCAAAATTCAAAAAAGCAGCATTATCTCTCGAAGCAGCGTTAGCAGCTCAACTTCTTGATGGCCGGACACGTGACTTAGGGGGTGACATGAATTGTGATTCTTTCGCAGCTGCAGTAGCTGAAAAGGTTCTCAATGATCAACAGTAATTGAAGGCCGAAGTCATCAAGTGCTATTCGCCACCAATTGCAAAATTGGGATCCTTAATCACAACTTTTACTGAGGCCCGAAGATTTTTTTGGTATTTCTCAAGTTTCTTAGACACCAATAATTGAAGAATTTGAGCTTCAACTTCTTTGAATGGGGTGAGTTTACCTTTATTGATCTGAGTAACCTTGATAATGTGAAATCCATAGCGAGTTTTGATGGGGCCGCCTGTTGCACCTTCGGAAAGAGAGAAAGCGGCGTTATCGAAAGCTGGAACCATTTGTCCGCGCTTAAAAAANCCCAAATCACCACCCTTCACACCCGTGGGTCCTATAGACCTTTCTTTGGCCAATTCAGCAAATTTTTTCCCCGCTTTCAGTTCCTTGAGTACTTCCTCGGCCTCCTTTCTGGTTTTAAGCAGGATATGGCTTGCGCGCACCTGGTCGTCACGGTAGCGTCGTCTGTTTTTGTCGTAGAAGTTTTTTAAATGTTGCTTATCAATCTTACTGGCGTTGGTAATAAAGTGGTCGACTGTGGTTCGGGCGAGAGCAGTGTCAAATATGGAACGTTGCCTCGCTTTGAATGTTTCACTTTGGTCAAGTTTTAAGGCACGTCCTTCAGATGCGAGTATTCTTTGATTTATGATTTCGCGCATGATCTGGATTTTTTGTGCTGGGGGTATTTTTTGTAATTCGGTATTAAAGTTGGNGATCATAAGTCTGACGTCGCGCTCCGTTATTATCTCATTGCCTACGATCGCTATAACATAATCTTCAGGATTTACGGATTTCGGTGCTTGAGCACTTGAAATATGGGATAGCAGAAGGACGATAAGAGTTATTACGGCGGCAAAAGGATATGAAGTCACTATATTTCTCACATTATTTTTTGTTCGAAGGTTTTTTAAGGGTCGATTAAATAAATCGTATGTCTGGTTTTGATAAAATGTTTTTTCTTTCTCCATGGGCTCGGGTGTTTCGCTAGTAGTCAAGATCGCTAGCGAACTCNGCATTTTTTTGAATGTACTGGAATCGCTTGTCAGCTTTGCGGCCCATAAGGCTCTCTACAAGGCGCGCGGTCTTGCGGTGACCGTCCTTATCTTCAATATGCGGAATCGAAATGCGTAATAGTGTTCGACTCTTTGGATCCATAGTTGTTTCTTTCAGCTGATGAGGAGGCATTTCGCCAAGACCTTTGAATCTACTGACATCTACTTTAGCATTTGNCCGAAACTCNGTTTCCAATAATTTTTCACGNTGCGCATCATCNCGCGCATAGACAGTCTTATTACCTTGTGTCAAACGATACAGGGGTGGTTGTGCAAGAAATAACCTGCCGTTTTGCACCAGGCTTGGCATCTCACGATAAAAAAAGGTCATTAGAAGGGAGGCAATGTGAGCACCATCCACATCTGCATCTGTCATGATAATGATGCGTTCATAACGGAGTTTTTCAATATCAAAATCGCTTCTGGTTCCGCACCCCAGTGCTTGAATCAAATCGGTCAGCTCTTGATTGCTATTTAATTTGTCAGCAGATGCACTCGCTACGTTCAAAATTTTTCCGCGCAACGGTAAAACCGCTTGTGTTGTTCGCTGCCGTGCTTGTTTTGCAGAGCCGCCGGCACTGTCACCTTCAACCATGAAAAGCTCCGTACCCTCTGATGTACTTTGTGAGCAATCTGCAAGTTTCCCAGGCAGTCTGAGTTTACGGGTCGCACTTTTCCTTGCTAAATCTTTTGACGACCGGCGTCTTTGTCTGTCTTCGGCACGTTCAAGTGCCCGCTCTATAAGTTCTTTTACGCCTGAGGGATTATTTGAAAGCCAAATCTCAAAATGATCACGGACGATACCTTCAACTAATTTTGCGGCCTCCGGCGAGGAGAGTTTATCTTTGGTCTGCCCCTGAAATTGTGGATCGCGAATGAATACAGATAGCATTACACAGGCACCCCCTAGAAGGTCATCTCCGGTTATTTTGCCGATTTTTTTTATACTCGTGAGATTCCCAAAATTTTTGAGTCCTCGCACCATCGCCATTCTTAGTGCTGCCTCATGGCTCCCTCCTTGGGGTGTAGGTATTGTATTGCAATAGGAATTGACAAAGCCATCCTCGTCGTTGGGCCACGCAATTGCCCATTCTATCTTCTCTGTTTGGTCGCTACCTGCGGCGCTGCCAAAAAAATGTTCTGTGGTAAGCGAAGTACGTGAGCCGAGCGAAACCTCCAAATAATCATTAAGCCCCCCTGGGAAATGGAGTTTGTCAATTTCAGGCGGGGCATTGCTACCCTTTAGTAATTGGGCAGCGCAGTTCCAGCGGATTTCTACTCCTCTGAACAGATAAGCTTTTGACCTTGCCATGCGATAGAGTAGGGCAGGGTCAAATGAGATAGTGTCACCAAATATTTTTCTGTCTGGTTTGAATGTTATCCAAGTACCCCGTCGATTGGCGGGTGCTTTGCGTTCATCTAGAGTAGTTTTTGGCTTGCCCCTGGAAAAGCTTTGGACGTAAAGCTTTCGTTGGCGCGCCACCTCGATAGTAAGTGTCTCCGAAAGAGCATTAACAACCGAGATCCCAACCCCATGTAGTCCGCCGGATGTGGCATATATGGTGTCATTAAATTTTCCGCCTGAATGGAGAGTTGTGAGGATAACNTCTAAAGCGGATTTGTTCTTAAATTTCGGGTGCGGGTCNACAGGAATACCGCGGCCGTTATCTTTTACAGTTGCCGAACCATCGCTCGCCAATTCTATTTCGATGCGGCTTGCGTGCCCGGCAACCGCCTCGTCCATNGAATTATCTAAAACTTCGGCGAGAAGATGGTGCATTGCTTTTTCATCTGTGCCACCAATGTACATCCCAGGCCTTCGGCGTACTGGTTCCAAACCTTCCAAAACCTCAATATCTTTTGCTGAGTAGTCATTTTTGGTCATTTTTTTGGTTACAGCTGTGTCAAAAAGGTCATTAGGGTGCTTATTAATCGAACTTATTTTTGATGATTTTTGCGGTGCCACTTCGTTTGCCTTTAAAATGCTATTACCCTTATTGGACTTCAATTTGTTGACTTAAAATTAAACTCAAAAAGAATTTGATTTAACTTGCGAACTCAATGAAAAAAAACCTGTTAAGACGGTATAGATCGTTGGCATTTCAATCAAGGACTATACAGTGTATTTTGAATTTCATGCCGCAATATATAGTGGTGTAGGTACCATTAAAACAAGATTTTATGGCTTGAGANATANATTGGGGCCTGCCTTCAAAAATTAAACGANAAAANATTGATTGGTAAGATTTCAAAAAATNGCCTTTAGGTTCTNTGTTGTTTTCAGTGAAAATCCGTCCAATCATTCTAAGNAAAACCGTTTCAAGATGGCGTGGAACTGAAGCTATTGATCAAAAGGATTTAGAATAATCTTTAAATGCATTGCAATTATGGCGCTAATACCCCATATTTTCGTCAGGTTACGCAGATTCTAGGCGTAGAGATCTAGACGCCACGGCGCTACCTCGCGTTACTCCTCGACAATGTGAAGCCGACCACCGCAAAAAATNTGTTATTTTTTGCATGATAAGAAACTAAATGATTGGAAGAGACATGCCTACAGGTTCCGTAAAATGGTTCAATCCCACCAAGGGCTACGGCTTCATCGCTCCTGATGAGGGTAGTCAAGATGCATTCGTGCATATCTCCGCTGTTGAAAAGGCGGGTCTGGATACGCTCAGAGAAGGCCAGAAGGTCGAATACGAGCTCGTTCCCGGTAACAATGGAAAATCGTCCGCTGAAAATCTTGTAATACAGGATTGACGATGACTTTTTATGGCTACCTCTGGTTACAGGCCAGAGGTAGCCGCTGAAAAGAACGAATGGTTTACCGGACAGACTAGCATGCCCCGCCAGACAAATTATAGGTTCGAAAAGCTAAAGCGAGAAAAGCGCAAAGCAGAAAAAAAAGCTGAAAAAGCGAAGCGCAGAGAGCTCGGCGAATGTTCCTCAGACGATCTGATTGAAAATGATAACCATAACTTGCACGGCATAACGCCTCATAAAACCCATTCTTGATCTTGTGCTAAAAAATTCGCTAGCCGATTTCTGGCATCACTCAGACGCACATTCGTTGTGCTTTTTTATGAGAGTTTCTAGCGCGCTTAGTTTTGAAAACAAACGTGGTTAATAGTGCAAGACTGTTGTTTGCCGGCAGTTCCGATATAAGTAAATACTTNANGAGTACAGATGTTCAATTGGGTGTTTTANTCAAACGTTTCGTCAGTCCATTCTCNGAGCTCAGGAGACGTGCTTCAGGTCAATTTCTAGAATGCCTTGTGCCCCGGCCGCTTTTAGTTTCGGTATCAAAGTTCGTACTTGTTCGCGATCTACTACAGTCTCAATCGCGACCCAATCTCTATCCGTTAATTGGTTAACAGTGGGAGAGTGCAAGCTCGGTAATTGACTTGTAACTTCATTTAAAGAGCTGGATGGAACGTTCATCTTTAAAAGTACATGATGGCGTGCTGCTAGGGCACTTTGAAGCATTAATGATATCTGTTCGATCTTCTTTTTTTTCCATTTGTCAGCAATTGCACGTTTGTTGGCTATTAATGCGGTGTGAGTATGAAGAATGTCGCAGACTATGCGAAGACCGTGTGCGCGTATTGTACTGCCGGTCTCGGTAATCTCAACCGCAGCATCGGCTAGGCCCTCCACTACTTTAGCTTCTGTTGCTCCCCATGAATATTCAACATTAGCGGTAATATTATGTTTAGCGAGATAGCTTTCCGTGAAATTAACCAATTCTGTTGCAATAGTTTTCCCTTGTAAGTCCTCTATTTTCCGAATAGGGCTATCATTTTGAACAACTAACACCCAACGGCAGGGAGCATCAGACGCCTTTGAATAGACGAGGTTGCAAATAACTTCGACATCGGCTTTTGTTTCTTCGATCCAGTCGGTGCCGCAAAGTCCCACATCCATTGTTCCGCCCGCAACGTAACGCCCCATTTCCTGTGACCGCACAAGCGTGCATGATATTTCAGAGTCATTTATTGTGGGGAAGTAATTGCGCGAACGTATTAATATATTCCAGCCCGCTTGATTGAATAATTCGATGGTAGCTTTTTCGAGGCTTCCCTTAGGAAGGCCTAATTTAAGTTNACCCATGGGTATAATCTNTCACTCCCTTTTTGATTTTGGCGATGGATATAGAATAATGCTGCTGACCGCAAGCAACTCGCAAATATAATTTTGGATTTACGAGTGAAGAATTTTATTTATTACAGAGCCATTTGGTCTCGAAGTTTAAAGGATAATTTATAGGTTCTGGCTATATCTACGATTGGTAATGATTATTGCGATTAAGGCGCATGTAATCTGTCAAAATAATTTTTCCTAATTCTCTAATTTGAGATTTTGTTGATAATCGCGCCATCGCTTTGCGTAGTTGGAAGATGTGCGCGCAATCATAGCGCGGTGTTCCTCCTCCGCCTCTTTCACAACTTTACCTGGGGAACCAAAAACAACTGAATTATCCGGAATTTCTTTTCCAGGAGGAATAAACGAATTAGCACCAATAACGCAATTGGATCCAATTTTAGCATTATTTAGAACGATTGCTCCAATCCCGATGAGCGTATTGTCGGCTATGGTGCAACCGTGCAGCATTACCATGTGACCGATGCTAACATTATTCCCGAGCGTGCATGGGATGCCGGGGTCCGCGTGTATAACAGACCCGTCCTGAACCTGACTATTCTCGCCAATAGTTATCGGATCATTATCTCCACGAATAACACAATTGTACCAGATGCTGGAGTTCTTTTTCATAACTACATCGCCAATAACGATTGCATTTTCTGCTATCCAGAAATCATCGCCATCCGTAGTTAGGCGCTTTTCTCCAAGCGAATATATCATATCGGTCCCCTCCAATTTATTTAGATGCTGAGTAGTTAGTTGTTAAGCATTGTTGAGTTAAGACGTAAACGTTCATGTCTTTCTTGGCTTGCTTTCAAGAATAGATTGTCTTTCAACCTACAACTAAAGCTACACCATCCAAAATTACAGGCCCCTAAAAAACAAGCAGAAAACGTTGTAAAATCACTAATTGCCCCGGTTCATTTTTTTATTTTGTTAGGCAATTCCTAATTCGGTCTATGGCTTCAATTATATTCTCCTTGGAATTAGCGTATGAAAACCTTAAAAAACCCTCTCCATTTTCACCAAAAGCTGTCCCCGCAACGGTGGCCACGTGGGCCTTTTCTAGAAGCAAATTTTGCAGGGTTTTCGCATTCATGCCTGTGCCGGAAATATTAGGAAACGCATAAAATGCGCCACCGGGTTCTACACAATGAAATCCTTCAATTGTTTTCAAGGATTCAACAATTATTCTGCGTCTCTCATCAAAGGCAGCTACCATCTTGTAAACGGCGTCTTGCGGTCCTTCCAGAGCTGCTATGCCAGCATGTTGGGCCACCGCATTGACGCAAGAATGACAATTGATGGCTAGCCTAGTAGCTATGGGGGCCAACTCCCGCGGCCAGACTGCGCAACCCAGTCGCCAACCCGTCATCGCATAAGTTTTAGACCAGCCATCGAGTACGATTAAGCGATCGCGAATTTCAGGATAATTAAGCAGAGTCACGTGTTCGCGTTCGCCATAAAGCATCTGGCTATAGATTTCGTCAGAGAATATTGCAACGTCGGGCCACTTCGCCAGTCCATCTATTAGCTTGTCAAATTGATATCTAGGCACGGCGCCACCGCAAGGGTTTGCAGGGCTGTTGAGAATTATTAATCGGGTTTTAGGAGTTATTTGATCAAGAACTTCATCGGCAGAAAAAGAAAACTCATTTTCCTCTTTAAGCAAAATGGGAATTGCGCTTGCACCCGAATATTCTATCATTGACTTGTAGATTGGAAATCCCGGATCCGGATAAAGAATTTCTACTCCAGGCTCGCCAAACATTAAAATGCAAAAAAACATCGTTGGTTTGCCGCCTGGCTGTACTACGACGCAATCTGGATGCACATCGGCTCCGTGTCGACGTTGAAAGTCAGCTGCAACTGCTTCGCGTAGCGGTAAGATTCCATTAGCTGGAGTGTAGCCGTGATGTCCGTCTCTAAGTGCCTTAATGCCTGCTTCAACTACATGGTTTGGTGTTTTAAAGTCAGGCTGTCCAATTCCCAAATTGATGACGTTATGGCCTTCATTATCTAGTTCAGCAGCGCGTGCCAAAACTTCAAAAGCGCTTTCGGTCCCCAGGTTATTAAGATTTTTGGCTATTTGCATTGTAAGTAATCTTGCATTGTAGCGGTCTTTCTATGCTCTCAATATTGATTGGCCTATTTGATGGCGTTAGGGTTGATTGGAGACCCTGTACCTTTGGTAATATTAAGAGGGGGTGCGCAAAAGAAAAACTCATAAACACCATCATTCGCACAATCATCCGCAAGTTCTTTAACATAAAAAATTTCCCCATGTGTAACACCCAGTGCGGGAATTGACACCCAATGAAATGGTTGGTTCGCTTCATCCGTTTCATTGGGCCGTACTTCGATACCCCAAGTATCAGTACAAATAGCTGCAATCTCTTTCTCACAAACCCAATCACAAGTCTCGAATGCAAGGCCTGGGGCATCGCCCCCAGCATATCCCCCCCAGTCATTACTTTTAAGCCTATGTTCCATTTGCCCCGTGCGGATAATTACAAAATCACCCCGCTTTACTTCCACACCATGAGAAACCATGGCAGCATCTAAATCAGCGTTAGTGATGGCGTACCCGTCTTCAAGAAAAGTCGTGTTTTTGCAGCGAGCAATATCCAAGAGGACACCGCGGCCGACCATGCGGTCTCTAAAATTTTCAATGCCGCATTTTTGTGCTCCAAAGCTGTCGACTAAGGATGCATCATAACCATTCCACATTTTATCTTCTAAAAACACATGGGCCAATGCATCCCACTGTGTTGCAGTTTGCGTTGGAAGATTAATTGCGTCGTCTGCATATCTGAGGTTATTTGGCAGCTGATCCTGGTTGCCGGCTAGCGCGTCAGTGCCAGTCGCTAGCATGGTATGAATAGGGTTCCATCGTTGCCCAAAAAGACCAGACTGCGGCCCATTGCTGTCAAGAGGCAACCCCAGTGCAAATACTTTACCTTTTCGGACCAATTTAGCCGCAGCTACGATGTCCTCCGGTTCAATAAAATTAGTCGCGCCATACTCGTCGTCCGGTCCCCACTTACCCCAACGACTAAGTTCGTGACCCTTTTTAATTACATCGTTCTTTTTATATTTTCCCCCCATCTTGACCTCCTCCACAATTGCCATTTTGTAAGTATAGTGTCGGTCGCCCAAAGCGGTGTCAATAAAGCAGCGTTAATTTGAAGTTTGTTGGTTATTGGCTCTTCTTGACGTACGTGCTGTTCGGCATTAAGACAGCCGCTTGTTTAATAAGTTTTGTCTTTCGGTTTTAGCTCTTTACGGTGGCTGTAGCTCAGTTGGTTAGAGCGCCTGATTGTGGATCAGGAGGCCGTGGGTTCAAATCCCATCAGCCACCCCATTTATAACAAAAGATTTACATGTTGTTGGTTGGCGCGGTGCTACAAAGTGCACTTAAGATATATTGGGCATAGAGTTTTCTCTTTATTGCTGCACACACCATAAAAACTCAATCGGCACGCAGTGCATCTGTAAGGCAATTAAGTGATGGGGCTGCCTCAAGGGTTTCGATAATTTGAACAGAGTCTTCCAACCTTTGTTCATTCAATACACGTGATGCACAACTGCGATACTTCTCCACAAGTTCATCTCTTGTGAGGGGATTTCCCGGACTTCCTCTCACATGGTCCACTTGCTTAGTGTGACTGCTTCCATCTTTCATTTGAATTGTGACTGGGGATCTTCTGCGAGATGCTGTGTCATTGGCCCATTCCTCATGTGCATTTACACGGACCTTGCCTAAGGCCTCTCGCATTTGCGGCGCATTGCAATACTCGTCAGAGAAGGAATTTAAATCTACTTTACGGTCCAGCAGCATGCCAGCGAGTACATAGTCTATAGAAAATTTTCCGCGGAATCCTGTCATTGGTTTATGAAACCGGACAATATCGAGAAGATCTGGATGCACATCTACAACTAAACTTTCAACCTCAGCTATAGAAATATTATTTTCTTCGATGAGTTCTCTTGCTGCATCGAGAGCGCGCAAATTACCGCCACAACATGGATATCTTTTTATTGTCAATCCGGGATCGACTATAGACCAATTTGTGCCTAGCCCCGCAGATATGTTATCAAGCGTATAATTGCCATCCCCATGGAAAGCAGAATAGAAACCGTAATCACCTTCTAAACCTTCAGGATCGGCGACATAACCCTTTCGAGCTAATAATACTGATGTAACGCCTGCTCTAGCCGCATTGCCAGCATGAATACCCTTTCCTGGAGTGCCGAAATGTTGAGTGAGGCCACCAGCATTTGCGGCTGCTAAGCCAATGGCTACGGCCATCTGTGTAGGTTCCAGGCGGGCAATTTTCCCAGCAGCAGCAGCTGCTGCGGAGCAACCATACAATGACGTCGGATGGAAACCGCGAGCGCGAAAGACATGTTCGTGTTGACGGCCGGATGAAGACATGCGCTCAAAAACTTCCAAACCAACACAAACTGCAGCTACTAATTCTTTCCCTGATGCACTCGTTTCTTCGGCTATAGCGGTTGCTGCTGGAAGAATGCATGCGGTTGGGTGTGAGAAACCCGTATCGTCAAAATCTAACAGATGTGAGAGAGCTCCGTTGGCCCAAGCAGTCGATACAACGCCTGTGCGCAGGTTAGTTCCGAATACTGAAGCTTTGGGATTTCCACCTTGTTCCCGCGTAATATCAATAATTGTTCGCCCTGCTGGCTCTACCGTTGCCGCTAGGCCCACTCCAATGCAATCGAGTATGTGGCGTTTTGTATTGGTAACCGCTTCCAAGGAGAGGTCATCAAATTCTATCTTATTTGCAAAATCAGACAGTATTTCTGTCGCACTCATTAATAATCTCCTTTCTGCACCCGTGTATGGTACCAGCGTCGCGGATCAGTCTTCCGTGCAATTGAACCGCTTCTCTATACGGCGACGCGGATCCCAATATATTTTTTCGGTTATTTTATATTTGTCCACAAAATATCCAACGAAAATCACGTAAATGACGAGGAATATTATAACGATCCATGCGGGTATTTCTATTTTTGCTAAGACATATGCCGGTCCGAGTAAAATGGCGAAGCTGATTATGGAGCAAACACAGAACAAAACTAATATTGCTAATTTGGGTTTAATTTTTTCAAAATTCATGGGTGGGCCTGAGACAATATGGTTCTTAAAAAATTCCAGAGTGCTATTTCTCGTTGATTATACACTGTATTTCAAGTGGACGATATTTGCTAAATGAGCTTTTCTCCATATTAACAAGGAATGTTTTTCGACATGACGCACGGCTGCAGGTCAAATAATAAGCGCTGCCATGATATTTAAACTTATTGAGAACGACTTGCATTCTCACTATACCTTGTCATCATGAAACGGTTCATTTTTCTATTACTTTTTGCACTGGTAGGTTCCATTTCCAATGGGAGCGCCTCACCGGCTTGTATTAAGGCGTCGGACACAAGCAGGGTAGTGTCGGTTGGTGGGTCTGTGACTGAGGTAATTTTTTACCTTAATTTACAGAGTAATTTGGTTGCTAGAGATATAACATCAAATTTCCCGCCCCAAGCTCTGGAACTACCTTCGGTAGGTTATGTAAGGAGCTTGTCAACAGAGGGTGTGCTATCGGTTTCTCCGACCCTAATTCTTGGTGAGGCTGACATGGGCCCGCCATTTGTCATTCAGCAATTTAGAAATGCAGTTGTGGACTTAAGAATAATACCCGATACCTTCTCAGGGAATGGTATCGAAGAAAAGGTGAGGTGTGTCGGGCAGATACTTGGTTTAGGAAAGCAGAAGCTTGAACAAAAACTAAATAAGTTGAGCGTTATTAACGCTAAAATTAGAAGCTCGAAAGCAACGCGTGCTATTTCTAAAAAAAGGTACATTATAATTTTAATGATGCGTGGAACATCTCCTTTCGTCGCTGGTGCGGGTACGTCAGGTGATGGATTCATCAGGATGATAGGCGGTGTAAATGCTATGGCAAGCGCTAATGGGTGGAAGCCCGTAGGAGTAGAATCAATAATTGGTAATAAGCCTGACGTGATAATTGTGACGGAGAGGGCATTCAAGCCATTTGGTAATATCGGGAAATTTTTATCCCAAACCGGCCTAAGTGCTTCCCGGGCTGGAAAGGTTGGCGCAGTTCTCGTCGAAGATGGAATGTCACTTTTGGGGTTCGGTCCGAGAACTCTTATTGTCGCTCAAAATATTCTGAGCAAGGCTCATATTATGATTAAGGAATAAGTAAAGCTTGCGTATCTATAAACACCTGAAGTCACGGCAAATTACGATACTAATAATCCTCGGTGTTGTCAGTGTGGTGGCCTTTATATTGAGTTTGCTTTTTGGTAGCTTCAATATTCCAGTGCTGAACATGTTGTCTGGAAATGCCACTACTCTGCAAATTGAAATATTAAGTCAAATTCGCGGCCCAAGAGTTGTTTTAACAATATTTGTTGGTGCTGCACTTGGAATTTCCGGCGCTGCTTTACAGGGCTTATTTCGTAATCCACTAGCGGACCCCGGCTTGATTGGTGTTTCGGCGGGTGCTGCATTGGGTGCGGTCTTAGCAATTATCTTTTCGTCCAATTTACTCCCAACAATTTNATTAGGGGTCTATGCAGTTCCTCTTTCGGCAACCGTTGGTTCAGGTGTGGTAATCGCCCTATTATTTTTTCTTACTAGAGGTTTCACCCAAGCCGGCATCACGTACATGTTACTCGTTGGGATTGCAGTCAATGCCTTAGCCACTGTCGGTATAGGACTTTTGACTTTCATTAGCACTGATAGCCAGTTACGCGGACTGACTTTTTGGCTAATGGGTAGTTTCGGGGGTGCTCGATGGAGCCTTATTATCCCAGCAATTTTTATAATCTCACTCGCCATCGGCTTCATGCTCTCTTATTCTCGACGTTTAGACTTGATGCAACTTGGTGAAAACGAGGCAAGAAGGCTCGGTGTAAATGTAAACAGGGTAAAAATAATANTTATTCTGTCTGCGGCATTCATGATAGGTGCAAGTGTTTCTTTATCCGGTATTATTGGGTTTGTAGGATTGGTCGTTCCCCATCTTGTAAGNTTGCTNGGTGGTCCAAATCACACATATTTATTAGCAGGATCTGCCCTGTTGGGAGGTGGGATAATGATGTTGGCTGATCTTACTTCTAGAATAGTTATACAGCCAGCAGAATTACCCGTAGGCCTTGCTACGAGTGCTCTAGGTGCCCCATTTTTCCTTTGGCTGGTATTAAGGTTGAAAAAAAGTTGAGTATNTCAGTTTCAAATATGAGTTTTATACGAAACTCAGAATTCGCCCTACGAAACATCAACTTGACCATGAATGAGGGTGAGATCCTCGCAATTGTAGGCCCTAATGGCTCTGGAAAGTCAACATTGATGAGTTTGTTAGCTGGTGATATTCGGCCGAGTGGCGGACGCATCGATTACGGTGATGTGCCGCTGGAGACTTGGGACCTTTCTGAAAGGGCCAAATATCGGAGCATGATGTCTCAACAGCATATTGTTGCTTATGATTTTACCGTAAGAGAGATTATTGAAATGGGAATAGTGCACGCACAGGAAATGATAAAAGGCAGATCCCATTCTACGACTGTTGATATTATTGCTGCAATGTTTGAGCTTACGAATGTGCTGGNTCATAGTATAAGATCTTTGTCAGGCGGAGGGCAGCAACGGGTTCATTTCGCTCGCGCATTGGCTCAAGTTTGGCAAGAAGATAATTATAAAGACCCAAAATTTATGTTGCTTGATGAGCCTACCTCTAATCTCGATCTTGCCCATGAAGTGAAAACGTTATCTTTAGTTAGAAATGAAGTTCGAAAGGGGTTGGGTGTGATGCTAATTTTGCATGATTTGAATTTGACAGCGCACTTTGCCGATAAAGTTGCGATTCTTAAGGATGGCGAATTGGTCGATCAGGGAAGTGTTGATGAAGTCTTGACATCGGAAATCCTCAGTTCAGTATACGAATTGTCTGTCAATGTTTCACAAGGACCCTTGCGGATCACACATTTTTAGTTTTGGTAGCAATGAATAAAAGCCTCANAAAAAAGCTAGAATTATCGGTAGAACGCTTGACAACGGTATTTAAAGCAAGATCAAAAACACATCTTTTGTTAATATTCTTGATCTTCGGGTTGAGTGGCATTCTGTCAGTTTCGGCATCTGATGTTGTCCTTGGTGTATTAGGGTTAGACAAAAATACAACGACAACCTTTATTTACTGGCCAACTAGACTGATTACGCTTTTCATCGTTTACCAAGGGATTCTGTTAATGGTGAGTGCATGTTTTGGTGAGTTCAATCATTTTTCAAGATATAGTTTAAAGCTTATAAGACGAATTAAGATGATCAGAAGCCGCTAAAGTGTAAGTTACTTTTTTAACAAAAATATCTACTCGATCCTTATTTTTCTTTTTAAAAAATTTAAGCACCCGGTATCATATAGCCAGCAATGCATAATTTTTATCGCGTAATAAATGATTTTTTTAAAAATTGTTTTATCTTTGAGGGGCGGTGTTCACGCGCAGAATTTTGGTGGCCCGTCCTTGTTGTAGTTCTTCCAATTAATGGTGCGATTATAGTTGTTGGCCGTTTGATTGAAGATTTCTCTGCCTTATATTTGGTGGTTCATATTTTGCAGCTAACGTTATTTCTTCCCCTCCTATCAGCAGTTGTTCGCCGTCTGCATGATTTAGATATTTCTGGCTGGTGGTTCTTGTTAGGCTTAGTGATAGCAATAATGTCTGCAGCGGCGGCATTAGGAGGAATGTTATGGCTTGAGGAAAAGCGATACGTTTATTTTCTATATGGTTTCCTAATTTTTCCTGTCGTTCTTATACCAGCTCTTTGTTNTAAAGGTACAGCCGGGGTTAATAGGTATGATCGCTCAAACTGTAAAGCTTAGCGTCATCAGACATTTTNATTNCCTTCTTATTTTNTCCNGTCTGGAAGTAGTCTNTTCTTACCTTTTCCCTAGCCTNCTGCGCAAAAATTACCGACAAAAGAATCGAACAGATTCCTAATTTTTGAAAGTTTTAAACACGGGTACATGTAGCTTACCCTCCATTTTTTCCTGAAAAAATGGGTGCTTATGAGCCGTGGAACATTTGGCGCTTTTAAGGATTATGAATTATAAGCTCGGTTCTCTGACGATCCTCCACCACTCGATCTGCAACTTCTGCAAAGACATCATAGTGCGGCATTGTGCGGTGTATGGCGTGATCTTCTTTGCTATCATAAACCTCAAGAAAATAGACATTATTCGGTTCATCCTCTTTTGTCATCACGCGAAAGTGCCGACAGGCTTTTTCATCCTCCATAGAATGTTTGGCATCATACATGGCGGCCTCCATAAACTCTTTCATATGGCCCTCCTTAATTTTAAACTTAATCCAAAGAGCGTGTGCTTCCATATTCGTGATCTCCTCAAAAAAGTGTTAAAGCTCTATAACATTATAAGCCGAAGATTAATCATGGCAT
Source organism: Rhodospirillaceae bacterium (assembly GCA_002711555.1). Next base: position 66,771 of record PARQ01000013.1, read on the forward strand.
ATCCAGACCAATTGGTGCTGATAAAACTTTATATATGATGAGCCAATGACCCTCAATAATACGCCGATCCCAACTGTCTGGCTTATATTTACAAAACTTTTTTTATTTGCCGGTCTTATTGCTCTGTACTTCTCGGAGGTCTACTCTGCAGTAATGAGTAGATGGGAAAACGTCTCGGGAGAATAAACATGGCGGTGGTAGAAACAGAATATTTGGAACAGATAATGGTGATTCGCTTGAATCGCCCAGAGAGGATGAATGCNCTNGGGTTTGAGCTACGTTCNATGATGGCGGATGCGTGGAATGAATTCGAGGAGAGCAAAAAGCTCGAAGTAGCAATTGTTACTGGTACTGGTAAGGCATTTTGTGCCGGTGAAGACATGAAAGAGGCACTCGAGCGAGGTGCGCCAGGGAGTCAGTCTAAGCCTGTAGATGATCCATTGAAAGATGGTCGGATCTCTAAGCCAGTGATAGCCGCTATTAATGGTTTTGCAATGGGGGGCGGTTTCATGTTGGCCGAGCGTACCGATTTACGTGTGGCTGTTCCGGAAGCGCTTTTTGAGGTTTCTGAGGCCAAACGGTGGCTCTTAGGAGGGTATTATCACGCTCATTGGGCCAACCTGCCACATCCGGTAGCAACTGAAATGGCCTTTGGATTTCGTTTTACGGCTGACCGTCTTTATCAAATGGGTTTCATAAACCGTCTTGTAGGAAAAGATCAACTGATGGCTGAGGCAATATCNATGGCCGAACATTTGTTATCTTTACCACCTGCATCTCGTGTAAACACGCTTTACATGATGCGTCAAATGCGTCCTAAAGTTGATCAGAATCTGGAAGCACTGGCAGAGGCGTTGCACGAACATGGTGAGAAAGATGATCTTATGGAGTCCCGGCTAGCGTTCAAGGAAAAGCGCAAGCCAGTTTTCAAAGGTTGGGCAAAGCCAGAGGATCGCTTTGCAATGCCAACACTGGATTCGGTAAAAGTCAAAAAGTGATTTTGAGGAGGGTAGCAGATGCCGTTTGACATAAGGCCTTTATCAAATGCTGTTGGATGCGAAGTCGTTGGTATTGATTTAAAGACTGCCTCTGAAGCTGACATGGCGACTATTATTTCGGCGCTTGATGAAAAACTNGTTTTAGCAATTCGGCATCAAAAGTTATTGCCAATTGAACTTGCCGCGGTAGCGCGTCGTTTTGGTAATCTTGCACCCCAGCATATGAGTGATTTGATGTTGGCTGAGGAAACGTCGATCTGCGAACTTAATAGTGCTAATGCTCCGGTAGATAAAGATGGGAAGCCAAAATTAATTGGTGAGGGAAATTGGCACGTAGATCATACCAATCTTGAGCAACCTCCGAAATACACAATGCTATATGCGAAAAAACTTCCAACTAAGGGAGGGGATACCGGGTTTGCTAATATGCAAAAAGCTTTTGCGTCACTTCCAGAAAGTGAGCAGAACCAANTGATTGGTCTGAAATCACATAATGGGCTTTTAAGTAGGCCGGACCACACATCGGAACAGGATTTAGAAAAGTACGGTGCAACAAAAATACACCCCTTTATACGGACTCATCCTGTTACAGGCAAAAAATCTATATACTGCCATCCCCAAAAACTTGCATTTATTGAGGGCATGACCCCAGAAGAAAGCCAAGACTTAATTCTTAGCTTGCAAGCCCGAACAATCAATAAAAATACAACTTATCGACATGTATGGGAACCGGGCGACCTTGTTATCTGGGATAATCGTGGAGTAATGCATAAAGCATTTCATGATTATGATCATACCGAAGGTAGGGTAATGCACCGTATACTAATTGAAGGTGAAATACCGGTTTAGAGAGAATTGAAAATGCCCTATTGCGAATGTGCGGATGCAAAAATTTACTTTGAGGTTTATGGAGACGGGTTCCCGGTCTTTTTGTTTGCACCAGGCGGAATGTGGTCAAATATTTCAAAATGGCGTGGAACACAAGATGAACCCGTTCGGCCAGTCCACGACTGGACTGAAGTGTTATCGAACAAATTTACGGTCGTTGCGATGGATCAGAGAAATGCTGGTTTGTCCTCGGGAGCAATTTCATCTAACCACGGATGGGATACATACTCAAATGACCAATTAGCAGTGATGGATTACCTTGGGTTTACTGATTTTCACACATTAGGTGGATGTATCGGTGGAAGCTTCTGTCTTAATATCGCCCGTCTGGCGCCTGAACGTGTTGCATCTGTTGTTCTACAAAATCCTATAGGTTTGCATCCAAAACACCCAGAATATTTTCCAGATTCTGTGACCAGGTGGGCCGAGGAATTGTCGCAAATCCGTGACGATATAAATCCGAACGCAATCGAGTCTTTCAAAAATAATATGTTTGGGTCTGATTTTGTATTTTCGGTAACCCGAGATTTTGTGCATTCACTCAAAACGCCGGCCATGCTTATGCATGGCAAGGATAAACCACACCCTGCCTCAATTAGTGCAGAGCTTGAGAAACTACTTCCTGTGGGCACCGTATCACTCAAAAATTGGGAACGTCCAGAATTTGACAAGGTACAGCGGAATACGGTCATTCAATTTTTAGAATCTCATACCCCTCGGGATTTCCTTTGAGTTATCACTGCGGAGTTTGCAGAAATGAAATTTGCTAAATTTATGTGTTTAGTTGTCAGGTTTTAAAAACATAACGAGAGAGCTAAAATTGTCTTGAAATCTTAGCAATAGGTATAAGGAGGCATCATGCGCCTTGAAAATAAAACAGCCATTGTAGTTGGAGGAGGGCAGCAGCCAGGCGAGTCCATTGGTAACGGGAAAGCGACAGCTGTTTTATTTGCTCGAGAAGGAGCATCTGTGGCTGTCGTTGATAAAGATGGGGAGCGTGCTCAGAACACGGTCGATATGATATTGGACGAGGGCGGAGAAGCATTTGCTTTTCGAGCGGATGTTACCAATGAAACATCTTTAGAGACTATGGTGAAGGACGCACATAACATTCTTGGGCGAGTTGATATTCTACATAATAATGTTGGGTGGAGCCTTGCTGGCGGCGATAGCATCATAGAAGATATTACAGAAGAAAATTTCGATAATGTCATTAATGTGAATCTGCGTGGAATGGTGATGACGTGCAAACACGTCTTGCCGATTATGCGAAAACAAAAATCAGGCTCCATCGTAAGCATCTCATCAATGGCGGCTATTGAAAGTTACCCTTACGTTGCATACAAGACGTCTAAATCTGGCGTTATTGCGATGACAGAACAGCTTGCCTACATGAATTTTGAATACAATATCCGTGCTAATGNAATTTTGCCTGGTCTAATNCATACAGCGATGGCTATCGATACCCGCATAACGGCAGAAAAAACTCGTGAGCAAGTAATCGCAGAACGAGATGCAAAGGTGCCACTGGGTAAAATGGGCAACGCTTGGGATGTGGCATACTGTGCCCTGTTTTTGGCATCGGAAGAGGCAAAATTTATCACGGGTGTTGCAATTCCTGTTGATGGCGGTGCATCGGTTCGTAGGGGGTAATCACAATGTTCATCTACCCTTTATAGATATTGCCCACGCATCAGCTTTCAGCGGCGCTCAATCAAAGTGCTTAAATATCGTAAGCTAAATGACACTGCGAATTAATAATGTCATGATGTAGTTTAAGGAAACAAAGAGCCGTATATCCACGTTATAAAAATTTCAAAAGACAAAGGATGGATGATGACCGATATATACAAGCCCCCTAAGGTGTGGCAGTGGGAAGGACAAGAACAGGCACGATTCACTAAAATCAATAGGCCGGTCGCGGGAGCCACCCACAATAAAGAACTGCCTGTTGGCAAACATCCTTTACAGTTGTATTCGCTTGGCACGCCGAACGGAGTAAAAGTTACGGTCATGCTCGAGGAATTGTTAGCAAAGGGGCACACTGGGGCAGAATATGATGCATGGCTAATTAGGATTGCCGATGGGGAGCAGTTTGGTAGCGGGTTTGTTTCGGTAAACCCAAATTCAAAAATTCCGGCATTGAGGGATTATTCTGTCGATCCGGTAATTCGCGTTTTTGAATCTGGGTCCATTCTTTTGTATCTTGCTGAAAAATTTGGTGAATTTTTGCCGGAGGAACGAACAAAGCGCACGGAGTGTATTAATTGGCTTTTCTGGCAGATGGGGAGTTCACCATATGTGGGCGGCGGGTTTGGACACTTCTATGCTTATGCAGAGAAAAAATACAAATATCCCATTGACCGTTTCACTATGGAAGCAAAACGGCAACTTGATGTTTTAGATCGAAGACTTGCCGAAACACGCTACGTGGCAGGCGACGACTATACCATCGCTGACATGGCGATTTGGCCGTGGTATGCGGGGCTTGTGATTTTAAACCAATATGATGCTGCTGAATTCCTCGATGCTGACTCCTATAGCAATGTTATTCGATGGGCCAAAGAAATTCACGAACGTGCGCCTGTCCAACGTGGCCGTATGGTAAATAGGCTTCGTGGCGAGCTTCATGAACAGTTGCACGAGCGTCATAGCTCCGAAGATTTTGAAACTAACACACAAGATAAAGTCAAACCCGGTGGTAGGTAATTTTTTGGATAGAACTTATGTGCTTTGATATGGCTTTTGTAGCTGTCGTTGCTGACTTTTTTAAAGTCAATGGGGCTTGATAAGCTTTTACCTAGTTAAGGTCGATCTGAAATTTCTTTAAACTCTCTATCGCAATAATCTCAAGTGTTTTAATGTTCGTCGAACTTAATTTAATTTTTGGTGCCACTCCGGCCTTCCTTGCTTCCTCCCATCTAAGAGCGCACAAACACCATTTGTCACCATCTTTTAATCCTGGAAAATTGAATTCAGGTCTCGCAGTAGTTAGGTCATTACCTCTGCTTTTCGAGAATTCTAAGAATTCATCGGTTACAACTGCGCACACCGTGTGGGTTCCTATATCATTTGGCCCTGTATTGCAGCACCCATCTCTATAAAAACCGGTAACAGGACTCATGCCGCATGGTTCAAGCTCTGTGCCAAGAACATTTAATTGCTGCTTTTCTTTTTTCATGTATCTTCCCTAGGTTTTAAGTAATAAAAATATATTACTGTGACTATTTGTCAGGTACTTTACAGATTTCAACTTAAATGATTGAGCGAAGGGTACGATTGTTTTACCTGTTAAGGTAGTTCGACAAAGCAATGCCAAGTTAAATTAATAAATACCCAAAAAACCACTGGACTAATAACTTTGGGTATTCGTTTTCACCCCCTACCAAAAAAGGGCATTTCGGGTGCCATAATGGTCGCGAATGGAATATTCGCATCGAGTGGCATATTCGCCATATGTACGACAAGGTCTCCAACTTCTTGAACATCGAGGCGATCCTCTGGCTGCATCGATCCATCTGGCTGCAAAATACCTGTTGCCATGCGCTCGGTCATTGGCGTGATCGCGTTTCCAATATCGATCTGACAAACAACTATGTTATGCCCACGCCCGTCTAAGTTACCAGACTTTGTAAGTCCGGTTATAGCGTGTTTTGTTGATGTGTATGGGGCAGAATATGGGCGTGGCGTAACAGCAGAAATAGAGCCATTATTGATTATCCTACCACCCTTTGGAGATTGGGCTTTCATAACTCGGAAACCTTCTCTCATGCCGTAAAAGGAACCTGACAAATTTGTATCGATTACTTTTCGCCATTGTTCGTCTGATATCTCATCTATTGGCACTGGTGGGGCGCTCAACCCAGCATTATTAAAGACTACATCCAAACGTTCGAATTTCGTAATAGTTGCATCAAAGAAAGCACGCATTGCAACTGGATCACCGACATCTACAGCCATGCCCAGCGCAAGATCCGAACCAACATCAGCTTCGGCGATGGCATCCTCAAGTGTCTCCAATCTACGAGCACACACGGCTACGGCATACCCCGCTTTCCACAGTGAGAGGGCAGCATTCTTTCCAATTCCAGCCCCAGCTCCAGTAACAATGGCAACCTTTTGCATTTCGCAGTCCTCAGGCCCCTGGCGGAAGATCTTCAGAGAGAATTGACATGTTGAGTGCGTATGAAATCTCCCCTTCGTCAACATCTCTGTATATGACACCCAAAAATTCTTCACCAATGTAGAATTCGGCTGGTAGCGTATCTTTTTCCGGTGGGTGCAATGTAATTTCACTGTTGCCAAAAGTCTGGCGAAGATAATCTTGTACTCTGGTGATTTCGTTAGTGTTCATTGGTCAGCATCCTATACTGTATGGCCCTCTATTAAATACGGGTTTTGTGTTCTACTGCCATTATTATCTCTAGCCTACCTTGTTCTTAAGGATAAACGTTAGACGAGTATTAGAATGCGCAGAAGTTAAAACGTATTGTAAGAGTGCTGGTTCGCCACTATATGCAAGTCCTTTTTTCCGACAGCAATAACATTTTTCATCAGAAGTAATTAACCTAAAACTTTCGAAAAATCTCTTCACGCTTAAATTTTTTTAAAATTATTTTCGATGGTCTTTTTGTGCCTCTGTCTTTGCGTATTCGATAAATCTCACCAGGGTCTCATACTCCTGAGCACCAACAAGACTATATTTTCCGGCTATAAACGTCGGAACGCCCGTAATCCCCAAAGCATGGCTTTGCATCCAGTCCTCATCTACAGCGGCTTTAAAGGAACGTTCCTCAAGCACGGCTTTTGCCTTTTCATATGAAAGCCCATTGTCTCTTACTAAATCCAAAAGAAGTTCCTTTTGGCCAATGTTTTTACGATCAACAAAATATGCTTCATAAATTGCATAATGAAGAGATGCGCCATTTTTTTGAGTATCAGCCCATTTGCCTAGTTCTTGGGCTAAACGGCTGTTATAAGTGTGCGTTCTCTCACCGTATGGTAACCCGGCTTTATCCATGCGAGCTTTCATGTCGGCTTGCCGTGCTTTTAAATCGACGCCTTGGTATGTACTTAGATCAGTAAGAGGTTTCCCCTCAGCTGGGGTGTCCGGATGCAATGGGAAAAATAGCCAGCGGATGTTTAACTTATGAAGTTTGTCCAATTCCCGTACACGCCCCGTGCACAAATAGCACCAAGGTCATATAAAATCCGTGAAAATATTTAGCGTAATAGATGCTTTGATGGACAATTTTGTGTCGCTCGTGTTTTGAGAAAAGATCGCAAACTTTTCGTAGTGGTAAATACAACACCGAGTATTAAAATTTCAGGCGGTCGAAAAATTCATCTACAAATAAGTACTCTGTAACAAATAATTAAATATACATTCAGCATATTTTAAAAATTATAAGGGGAAAAGTAAATGCAGCCGTTGTCGGGAATACGTGTTATCGATCTCACCCAAATTTATCAAGGTCCTTATTGTTCATTCCTTATGGCGATGGCAGGTGCCGAGGTTATCAAAATTGAGCCGCTTACCGGTGAACGAACTCGAAGATATGAGAGCTCCGACGTTCCACCCATGAATTTTGCGATGCTTAATTCTAACAAGAAAAGTCTTACTCTAAATTTAAAAAAAACAAAGGGCACAGAAATCCTAAAGGAATTGGTGAAGGATGCTGACGTTCTTGTAGAAAATTTTGCTCCGGGGGTCATGGACAGACTGGGTGTTGGATACAAAGATTTAAAGAGAATCAATTCCAAATTAATCTATGCTAGTGGCACCGGCTATGGATTGTCGGGGCCAGATCGAGACTTATTAGCTATGGACCATACTGTTCAGGCTGACGGCGGTTTAATGAGTATTACCGGCGAATTCAATGGGCCTCCAGCTCGAGCGGGTGGCACGCCGGTGGACTTTCTGGGCGGTACACATCTGCATGCTGGAATCTTACAAGCATTGATTGCGCGAGGTCAGACAGGAAAAGGAACATTAGTTGAAAGTGCAATGATCGAGTCATTGTACTTCGTGTTAACATCACAAATTAATAATGTTTTCCGCACAGGGAAGCAGAGCCCTCGAAGAGGTGACAAATCTGGTTCACAAACTTCGCCATATGGTCGTTACATGTGTAAAGATAAAAAATATTTAGTGTTGACGGCGGTAGCAGAAACACATTGGGACCGCATTTTGACCGTTATAGGGCGTGAAGATTTACGGGGAGATGAAAATTTTAAAACGCGACTTAAACGTTATGAAAGAGATGAAGAGGTCAATCAGATGATAGAAAAATGGACATCTTTGCATGCTCGTAATGATGCAATTGCAATATTGCGGGAACAAAGTATACCGTCTGCCCCGGTTCGGGATGTCTCCGAGGTTATGGAAGACCCTCACATGCACTCGCGAGGGATGTTGAAGCATTTTCAACATCCAAGGCTCGGTGATATCGTTTTACCGCGCAGTCCAATTAAGTTGTCTGAGTATCAAATGGCGGAGTTGCAGTTTTATCCAGACTTAGGTGAACATAATCATTCTATATTGAGTGACTTGCTGGGCCTAAGTGCCAATGATATTGAATGTTTAGAGAAAGAAGGTGTTATATAAAGTTTTTGAGTAAACCTGGTGGTTGATGGTCTGTATAGCCCATGACTAAGTCATTCGGCTTTAAACTGAGTTTGATAAGAAAGTAACTAGTTGAAACTAGGTGCTTTTTTTGACGGTTAGACGCAGGCACCCAAACAAGCTATTCAGTAGTTATAAATGTTTTAAATCTGTTTCTTTAAGGAGGTGCCGAATGGCACAAGCTGAAGCACGTCATATTTTAGTGGATAGTGAAGAACTTTGCATCGAACTCAAGGAGAAAATAGAAAATGGAGAAGATTTTGCTGATGTGGCAAAAGAGCACTCTTCGTGTCCTTCAGGCGCTAGCGGTGGTGGATTAGGCTCGTTCGGGCCTGGAGCTATGGTGCCGGAGTTTGATGAAGTTGTTTTTAAAGCGCCAATTAACGAGGTCCAAGGCCCAGTCAAAACTCAATTCGGGTATCATTTACTTGAAGTCACTAGTCGTGATGATTAGTGGGCATAGGTTTTTATTTTTGGTAGCCCATTAAACGCCAATGGCTAGTCTCACACGACGTTTAAATAAGTGGTGCAGGGCAGGTCTAATAGATGAGCAGCAAGTCGTTGCCATAGAGCACTTCGAAGCTGGACAACCCAGCTGGTTATTGCGTGGACTGCTTGGTCTCGCAGTTACTTCAATAGGGATAGGGGTTATTGCACTGGTTGCTTCGCATTGGGAAAACATCCCCGATGTAATTATGCTTGGGCTAATGTTCGTGCTTTTGGTTATCATTGCACTTGGGGCCTGGGCAATGAAAATGCGGAATAATTCCACAGGGGCCGAACTATTCATATTCGCATTTCTAATAGCCTGTCTTGCAGCCATTGGCTTAATTAGTCAGACCTTTAATCTTTCGGGCAGGCTTGATCATGCATTGCTTTTTTGGGGCCTGATTGTGGCACCCATAACAGTTATGACTCAGTTTCGTCTGGTCCCTGCTCTTTGGTTATGGGTTATGTTAGTGGTGGGTCTCGTAATACCGATCGTGGAGTGGGTTGACCAGCTTGGCTGGCTAGATCAAAGAACCGCAATCGGATTAGTAGGCATATTACCAATAACTACAGCGATTGGGCTAGTTGCACTCAACAAACTAAGGCGTTTTGATAATTTTGAATGGGCATTTCGTGTAATAACAGTGTTTGCGTGGTTCAGCGCAATAGTTATTTTTGACATAAGCTTGAGTTGGGAAGCAGCTAATCCGACAAATAAGGACGAACTGTCCGGTGCTTCGTTAATGGTATCATTTGGGACGTTACTGTCATTGTTCGTATTCGCACTCGCTTGGTTTTGGGAGATATTTCCTCGTGCACGTTTGATATTGATTGGTGTCCAGTTAGGGATTTACTTGAGTTTTCTCGCTCTCGCTTCCCTAACCAATGGTGTTCCATACCTTGGATCGGTTTTTGTAATCTTGTTATTTGGGTTTTGCGCAACAGATATGGCTCGTGCTGGTCGGCGCAGCGCGGCGCAACTTCTGTTGGTACTGATTGGGATCAGAATGTTAACGTTCTATATCGACGCATTTGGGGGATTAGCTATCACTGCAGTCGGATTGATATGCGTTGGTGTATTAATTTTACTTACAACTCTCGTTTGGTATAGGAAGCGTCATAATGTTATGTCATGGCTGGAGGGTGTGCCTAAATGAGTGGCAAGTATCGTTTCGTCGCGGCCCTTATTTTTCCTATGCTATGTTTGGCCGGATTTGTGTTGTGGAACGTATGGGTTGCGACTCAAGGCCAAAAACTCACGTTGCCTATTCGTGGGTTTGACCCTCGAGATTTGTTGGCCGGCCATTACTTGGCCTACCGCATCGAATATGGTTTTGAGTCGCTCTGTACCGGTTCTAAAAACCAGCATGAAAAAAAAACTTATATTTGTTTTGCTCCGAAAAAGATTTTGGGTGCACGACCACAGTCATCAGAATGCCAGAAATATTTGAAAGGAGTTTGTAAAAATGGTCGTTTTCAAACAGGTCTGGATAGATTCTATATTCCCCAGAAGCACGCGCGGAAGTTAGAACAGGCAGTCGTAAACAAAAAGGGAGAGGTTATACTATCTTTGGATGGGATGGGTGGAGCTGCAATAACAGATTTGCTCATCGATGGTCTTTCATGGAAAAAGTGGGTTTCAGTTAAAGACTGATTTTCACAAGTTTTATATTACGCTTCATACACGCTACAAAAAACGACGGCAATCTCCAAACGATACTCCGCAAGTTAGAAAAATACTATCTTCGCTAATTGCTTGAACACAAAAATCAGCCTCCGTCGGGTGTAAATTTCACAAAAACTAAGGAAATGTCTGGAATGAGCGAATTTATTGTCCCCGAACTTTTGATTAAAAAAGTGCCTGGCGGCACCATCAGCTACCGCGAGGCAGGTTGCGGAGAGGCTATAATTTTTCTTCATGGAATAAACATTCATTCAGGTATCTGGGGCTATCAATTTCCTTTTTTTTCATCACGGTATCGAGTTATAGCGTGGGATGCTCCAAGTTACGGAAAATCGATGCCGAGAGAGGGTAGGGTAGAAGTCTATGCAGCAGGACTTGCATCCTTACTCGATGCATTGGCTATAGAAAAGGCGCGGATTGTAGGTCATTCAATGGGAGGAATTNTTGGTGGTGCTTTTGTAGGTAAATATTCTGAGCGAGTNCGTTCAATTGTATTTTCTTGCACTCATACCGGCGCAGCACGCCCGATAGAAGAACCGCTGGCGGAGCGTTATCAAATNCGTATTAAAGAACGTTCTCAGGTAAAACCGATTGAATACGGCCGGATGCAAGCAGAAAAGATGACAACAGACGGCGCTTCGGTTGAATTAAAAAATAAGATTGCTTCGGTCGTTGCTCAAACTAGTGCAGAGTACTTCCCTGTTAATGCTGCAATGTGCCAGCATGCTGATAATCGTTCACGGCTATCTGCTTGTAAGACGCCAGCGCTAATTCTTCATGGCGGCGCCGATAGGTTAGGCCCGTCCGAGGGACACAAACGCCTATTAGACACGATGCCAACTGCAGAAAAATTAGTTTTCCCAAAGTTAGGGCATTCGCCTTATCTAGAGGATCCAGAGTCTTATAATTCNGCTTTGGATAGTTTTTTTAATAATAATTGATAAGGCGGNNTTGCATTATCCCGCTATACTTTTTTTGATCTCNAACCTGTGGTCTGATAATAATTGGAAAGCANTTTGGATCCGATAGTCCTATCCAATTGGCANTTTGAGAACAGTATTCAGCAGGGCATATGGAAATTAGAATAATCAAAAATGACATTGGTGCAGAGGTTTGTGATGTAGACCTCAGAAAAAATATTGAGCCGGCCAAACAGGCTAAGTTTCAAACGGCGTTAACCGCACGAGCTGATTCGGTTATTCGTAATCAGCAATAATCGTGATTACATTTTTTTCCGTGCCATTATTTTGAAGACAGGGGTGTTTGGTGATATCNAANATCTCATAATTTTCGGATAAATGCATGATAGGTAGCTCAATCATACAGAANCGACTCGCCTTAGCGCTTGCCGGAGCGATATTTGGGACAGTCTTTCTTCCTTCCAGTTTTCTGTTGGCAAATCCGGTCCGTTGGATAAAAGCAAACCAAAGTATTCCTGACGGCGCTTACCTAATGCCNGGAAAAAAACAATTACCGATTTGCGCAAAACGCGGCAATCCGGGAACTTTGATTGCNGGAAAAAACTATGTTTGTTCTTATTTCAATNGCGAAAATAAGACCTCTAAATGGACAAAACATTATNATGTTCTGATTATTTCACGTGATTTTTCCGCATCTTGGCACAAATCTAACAGTTCAAACTTGATGGATTATGGGGTATTTGTAAAAACGCCCGCTAAGTTTTCCATTTGTCGCACTCGAGCCCACGGCCGCTGGTTTTTTGGCAAGTTGATAGAGGACTCTGGTGTCTGCGAATTTAGTGCTCGTGGTGTACGCACTACTAGGTCGAGCAGCAAAAATGAAGTGTTGCTAATTCGAAAACGCGACAGCTCCTTGAGTAATATTGATAAGGATAAAGCAGCCGAATTGGGCTTTAGCAAAAAGGAGTTCATCACAAAAAGAAGAAATCTACCTTTTGCAACATTAAATGAGCTGCCGATTAGATGGATAAAAGCAGAGAACAAAATTCCTTTAAGTGCTTACAGGATGGGTAAGGAAAGTGGTTCTAGTGAGCCAGTATATATCTGTAGAGTCAGACACTCAAAGTGGGGTTGGTTTACTGGAACATTATCAAGTGACACGTCAGATTTACGCTGTAATATTAGTGCCGGTGGAGTNCGCACCCGACATCAGGAATATCAAATTCTCGCGTTTAATAATGGGTTTGGAGCCTCTTGGCAGCTACATGACCCGCAAGCGTTATCCAAAACAATGGTTGTTGCTTCTCATTCGGCCCGAGAAAAGACGTTCGTTTGCAGAGTTGAGGTTGAAAGTGGCGTTTACGTAGTTGGGCGTCTTGAACGCGATATATGCACTATTCCCTATACTGCCCAGCAAGAAAACCCGGTGCCTGTGAGGGTTAAATTTGATGTATTACGTTGGAAGGGCGACTCATCTGGGTTTTTCCCACCACAAGTTTTACCCGTAGTTAAATGGGTGGCCTCTGAAGACGACGTGCCGCCAGATGCATTTTTAACTGGAGGAAAAAAGTCGCATTACGTTTGNAGGGTTTACTATGAACAAACTGGCTACGTGTTTGGCACCATGAAAAGACTGCGTAACGTGGTGTTTCAAAACGGCAATGCAATACCCCAGGCTCGCGCCTGCCTTTTAGCTGTAAATTCCAAGGTTACTAGAGAAAAAAAGTACGAGGTGCTTGTTTTTCGTTCTGAGTATACAGGGCATTGGCAAAAGGCTGATGCTAAGTCCGATAAAAAATCTAGTTACAATAAAATACGAGGTTCTTACGANCATCTGTGTGCCGCGTTAGTATCGGGTGAATTGATCACGGGTACCTTAGAAATTAACAAATGCACGCTTCCTGGCAGTAATGCTCCGATAGTTTTGAAAAATGGCTATTTCATACTTTCACCGGTGCTTCGTAAGTTAGCAAGCAACCAAAGCTTTGGTTCTTTTGATGGGGAATATCGCTGTAAAAATAGTGAACAAAATACTCAATATGAAGTTTTTTTGCGTATAACGGCATTCCAACAAAAGTCCGAAGCCGGTCCTTGGAGAGTCATAATGCGAAAAGGCGCCCGCCCACGGCATGGCAAAGGCCATGCGGAAAGCAGTAGACTCGGCGTGGGAGTTTTCTACCCTCATAGCCTAGAGTTTAAAAAACGCAGAATGGCGGTAGCGTTTGGGGCTCAATCAGAAACAACGGAAGGGCTGTCTCGAACATTTGTAGCACTAATCAACTTGAGCGATATTTCCGGAAACGGGGATCGTTTGCGTATGACAAGTATATCTTCTGAATTGGTTTCAAAACCAAAGGGCGGAAAACGCGTTGTTTTGAATATTGCTAAATGGGGTAAGGGAGAGGAGCGAACTTGGTTTTGCGCGCGGATAAAAGGATACTGACTGGGTATGAATACATGGAAACTACTTCTCAGCATGGTAATAATAAACTTCGCTATTGGCTCGTCTACTCCGCTCAGGGCTGAAGAAGGGTTTGTTAATAGTTTTCTTTGCGAAGGAAACCTCAATTCGCCGAAACATCTAACAATTGAAGGTGCGCGAGTTGAAGTAATGGCTAGTGGCGACGGTTATCGAATGAACGCAGCGTGGCTCGGGAGATCCTTCAGTGGCCTTGGGGTTGCTAGGCAAAATAGAAACGGCCGGGTTGCAATTTCGTTTGCATTGTCAGGGCATGAAGGGCTTTCAACCGTAGTTGGACTCATACACCAAACTAATGGCCCGCAGGGTCGCCCGATTGTTGATGCTCTTACAGTTGCATTTACTGAGGTGATAAAAAAACAAAAATACGAAGTCGCTGCTGGTCATCTAATGTGCGAAGTATCTGTGTTAGAGTAGAGGAAACGATTTTTCTGATCAGAGATAGATGTTTCACGGAATTAAACAATATGTGCAAGCTAGTGAAGTATATGAATTCGTTTTAATGGGTTGAATTGATAAACAATATTTACGTCTATTCCTCTTAAACATATTGTACCTTTAACCATTAAAACATTGAGCCCCTACACAAACCTAAAATGAAACGTAACTTCCCATCCGTGCCAATAAGTCCAAAAATTCGTAACATGGATCTTAAACCAATATCACATGTTTCGGCTTGGTATGGGAGAGATCTAGAGCAGCGGCGTTACGAGTGGCAAGTAGTATTAAGTCCGCAGCAAATCACTGAACTTATGGAAACAATCCTTAGTGCGGAATTAGAGGGTTTAGAAGTTCTAGATTTAACTGTCGAGAACTTTAAGCTGCCGGGTTGGGCTGACCTATTTGCCAGGTTAAAGGAGGATCTTTTCAACGGATTGGGCTTTATTTTGCTCCGTGGTTTTCCATCCGGTGATCTTACGCCCCTGCAGAGGGGGCTCGGATATTTTGGAATAGGCGTCCATCTAGGTATAGCTATACCGCAAAATGCGGCAGGGCATGCGCTTGGCCACGTTTGCGATATAGGTGTTGATAGTGAAAAAATCACTGGGCGCGGATATCAATCGAAGACAGAGCTTAATTTTCACACTGACTCGGCTGATGTGGTTGGCTTGTTGTGCGTGAGGCAAGCAAGGTCAGGAGGCATCAGTAAACTAGTGAGCTCATTAACTATCTATAATGAAATGGTAAAAGCTTGCCCAGATTTAGCACGCGTTTTGATGGGACCTATTTTTCGTGATCGACGAGAAGAAGTGCCAATAGGTCAAGGTCCTTGGTATTGCATTCCTGTCTTTAACCCCCATCAGGGTAGAATTTTAACGACTTATGTCCGCAGCACAGTCCGCAAAGCTGANAGGTTTGCTGAGCTCCCCCGCGTGACACCCCGACAAGAAGAGGCGATGAACGTATTTGATTCCTTAGCTGCTGATCCGATAAATCACATCCAGATGGATTTAAAGCCTGGCGATATACAATTTGTTTGCAACCACTTTATACTTCATTCCAGGACCGCTTATGAGGATTATCCTGAGCCTAGTAATCGGCGGCACTTGTTGCGGCTTCATTTAGCATGCCGAGATGGTCCTGATTTGCCTCCAATATATGAAAACCTTCGTGGTTTTAACGAGGATGGGAGACCCGCTGGCACTTGCTTGCCAGGAGTTTTACCTTCAGCTCCACTTGAGCCAATAGATGGTGGCCCCGGAGATTTTAAAAACCGCAAGCGGCTGACGTAATCAAAGATTCAAAGCGGAAAACAATCAGCCTTTAATCGTTTTAGTGAAATATATCCATCATGCAGCGTTCACATTCCTATAAGATATGCTACCGTTTTGGAGATAATTNAAATATTGATGTATCGAATGGATATACAGTTNTGAANCGAGGGTTTTCCGCCGCTATAAAATTANGGTCGTCCTTTTTAGCACTTGTAGTAATCTCTTTTTCTCCCTCGTGGTCCGGTAAATTATCCGCGCAGGAAATTATTCAACAAAAACTCCGCCCGGGATCGTCTCACAGCCTTTTGCTGCTTCAGCCAACTACCAAGCCAAAACATGCGGTAATATTATTTGCTGGTGGGCACGGAATGGTCGAATTTGAAAANGATGGCAGCATCAGCAGGATGCGCGGTAATTTTTTAGTCCGGTCGCGGAAATTATTTGTAAATAATGGACTTTTAGTCGGAATTTACAGCATGCCCGCGGAATCCGATGACTGGGACTTTAGGCTTTCGAACACGCACGCTGAAGATGTGGGAAAGTTGATACGGGATATTAAATTAAAGTATCAGGTTGACGTATGGTTGATCGGCCATAGCCGCGGGTCCATTTCGGTTGCAAATGCCGGATTGAAGCTANAGGGATCTCCAAAACCCACAGGGCTAATTTTTGCAGCCAGTGTTGTGGATACGGGGAACCGCGGTCAACCGAAGGTTACCGATTTAGAAGTNGAAGACATCAATATACCGTCATTGGTAATTCACCATCGAGACGATAATTGCTATGTGACGTTACACAGTGACGCAAAATATTTCTTTAAAAAACTCAAAAATTCTCCTCGGAAAGAATTTGTCACGATGGAGGGCGGCGAAGCAGGATGGGAAGAGCATGCATGCAAATCAAAATCACATCATGGCTTTTTGGATATTGAAAAGGAAACAGTGAAAAGAATTTCTGATTGGATCAAATCCGCTCGATAAATCACCCNGTATTTGCGGATCAATATCCGGTAAGACATCCCATTCCAAGTTTAAACGCGATTCTCACCACAGATTAGTAATTAAGCAGCGAATATTGCCAATGCTTTTTCCTCAAACTGTAAACCTAATCCTGGTTTTTCAGTTAATTGCAAATATCCGTCTTCAATTTCAGGCGTTTCTTGGTAAAGCTCCAGCATCCAAGGCATATATTCGACCGTAAGGCCATTAGGGCATGCTGCAACTACATGGGCCAGTATTTCTGGCATCACATGGCTAACAATAGGCAAATTAGCTGCATCAGCCATTGCGGCAACTTTCATCCACTGGCTTACGCCGCCAACACGGATAATATCAACCATGACTATGTCAACAGAATGTTTTTGGATCATATGGTGAAAAGGTACAATACCGTAAAGATATTCGCCGCCAGCAATAGGCGTCTTCAGTGCCGCTGTAACACGCGCTAACCCATCATAATCATCCGCGCGTGTTACGTCTTCAAGCCAGAAGAGGCCCACTTCCTCAGCTTGGCTGCCAATATCGATTGCTTGCTCCGGTCGCCATAGTTGATTGATATCGCACATTAATTTTATTTCCGGGCCGATTACATCGCGAATTACCTGAATTCGACGGATTTCATCTTTTGGAGAGGGCACCCCCGGAAGTGCCATCTGAGTTTTCATTTCTCTAAAGCCNTTTGAAATGAGTGTTGCAGCGGCTTCCTGCGCTTGATCGTCGGTAAGACCGCGTCGGAGAGATCCTGACGCGTATGTTGGAACTTGTTTACGATACCCACCCAACAACTTCCATAATGGCATGTTGACCGATTTGCCCTTTATATCCCAAAGGGCTATATCAATAGCTGAGTGCGCGAGGGTGAAAATACCCGATGATCCGAAGGGATCGCCTGTTGACGAACGAAATTTTTTTGCAATGTGTTCAATCATTGCCGGGTCTTCACCAATTGTCATTTCAGCAAGCTCTTCAACTGCTTTTTTGAGAGTTGCNGTCAATCTGCCACCATAGAAAGTTATGCCTATGCCTTCTATTCCATCATCAGTCCTGAGTTTTAATGCAACAACGGGCCTAGTGCGTCCTGGCTCTTCGGGCATGTTAGCCAGTGGGTCGTCTTCAGGCACATTTAGAACGATTACTTCATAGTTTACAATTTTCATTCTTGTGTTCCCTAATTTCCTTACATATACGCAGTGTGACGCTAAAATGTAATCCTTGCAATCGTGCTGGGAGCAAAGTTGATATCTTCTGTAAACAGCTAGTGATCTATTTATGATAATTTCTTCTAATAATGTAGTTGCTTGTGCCGGAGGTTCAGCAACACGTCTCGAATCGAGACCAGAACAGTCGCCTGACTTTGGAGAATTACTATTGCGGCTGCGCGTTGTTGGTTTATGCGGAACGGATCTTTACAAGCTTTCGGCTGGAAATGAGCAGCCTGGTTCTGTTCTCGGACATGAAGTTGTTGGTGATGTTCTGTCGTTAGGCAAAGGTGTTCAGCATTTTGCTGTCGGTGACCGTATCGTTGTTCCTCATCACGTGTCTTGCGGTAATTGCTCCTTTTGCAAAAAAGGTAATGAGACAATGTGTGAAGTATTTCGTGAAAATCTTATTGCTCCAGGCGGGTTTGCTGACACGATGGTGATAGGCGAGCGTGCAGTTACATCCGCTGCCTATATTCTTAGTGATGAGATATCGGACAAGGCCGCAGTCTTCTTGGAACCCGCTGCCTGTGTTTTAAGAAGTATTCGCCGTTCAGGGATTTGCAGCGGCGATCTTGTTGTGATTCAGGGGGCTGGGCCCATGGGATTATTACACTTGTTGGTATTAAGAGCTGAGATGCCAGAGACCAGAGTAATAATAATTGACCCTGTATCTGAAAGGCGGGTTTTTGCTGAAAAAATCGGTGCGCANGAGGTTTTAACTCCGGAAAAGGCTAATGTTTTTGCTCANAACATTAATGCCGATGCTGTTTTCGATACAGTCGGTGGTTCGGTGGTGATGGGTTCATCTATAGAATTAACACGCTATGGCGGGACGCTGGTCCTTTTTGCTCATGCATCAAATGAAGAACATGCAAAGATTGATCTTAATAGCGTTTTTAAGTTCGAGCGCCGCATTGTCGGTACATACTCTGGTGCTCTTGCTGAGCAATCTGAAATTTTTAACCTAATTAAGTGTGGTCGACTTGACCCATCTTTATTAGTCACGCACACCATGCCATTAGATGATTTCGAAAAGGGCGTTTCCCTTGTGCATAATCGCAAAGCGTTAAAAGTTCTGTTTACACCATCAAAGGCATCATTGGGCTTTCTATGAGTTTACCAAAAAATATGACCGCTGCGATGCTCATCGGACCGGAGCAAATTGAAATAAGGGAGGTTCCAGTTGTTCCGCCAAGTAAGGGGGAATTATTGATTTCTGTCGAAGCGGCAACCACTTGCGGGACCGATGTGAAGGTATTTCGCCAAGGGGGACACGCGCGAATGCTTCATGTCCCTACATTATTCGGACATGAGGTGTCAGGACGAGTTCAAGCCGTCGGGAAAGGCGTGCAAAAATTTTTGGAAGGAGATGCCGTAGTAGTAGCAAATTCCTCACCCTGCCTTAACTGCGATTACTGCAACATGAATCGTGAAAATTTATGTCGTGATCTTCAGTACCTCAACGGAGCCTATGCAGAATATTTGCTAATTCCTGANCGCTTCGTCTCACGAAGCACACATAAAATTCCTAATAAACTAAATTTCTCTCGAGCTGCGTTAACTGAACCTCTTGCATGCGTACTCCATGGTATCGATGCATGTAACTTAGAAACTTATGAGATAGGATCGGAGATTGCAGTATATGGGGGTGGTCCTATCGGGCTTCTTTTTGTCGGGGCGTTAGCTGATTTAGGCTTTAGTGTAATTCTAGCTGACCCTAATCAGTCTCGGCTTGATGTTGGGAAGGCGATGGGCGCTAAGAAAGTTATTCAGATAAAGCGCGATGGTGGCCAAGCTGACGTGGTTAAATCACTGTGCCAAAATAAGGAAGGAACTTGGGTAGCTATTGATGCAACAGGCCAGCCTGCCGTTTGGGAGGACGCCGTTTCTACGGTGAGGCCAGGAGGAATGGTAAATTTATTTGGCGGTTGCAAGCCTGAAACAAAAGTGTCTTTGGACTCTNATCTCTTGCATTATAGTGAAATTACTGTGAAGGGTGTTTATCACCATCGGCCTGACACTGTGCGTAGGGCGCTGAATTTATTAGCTCAATCAAGATTTCCTGTCGACTTTTTATTAAGTGCGAAAATGCCGATAGAGCATGCAGAAAAAGCGCTGAGAATGATGATGGCCAAAGAGGCATTGAAAGTTGTAATTAGCGCAGAATCATAAAGGCCCAGTGTCTTTGATACGGCGTGCCCTGTATGCTTGGTGCTCATAATCCTAATTTATTTTAATNGGGGCGTTTATGGAGTTCCCATTTCTTTTTTTAAATCATTGAGGTGTAGCTTAGCATAGGGATGTTTTGCTGCGTCAGCTTTTTTATACCACTGTGCTGCTGTGCTTGCATTTTTTTGAACACCAAGACCATAGCGATAATGATATGCAAGGTTCATCATGGCCTCGGTATGTCCTAACTCAGCTGCTTCTTGAAACCATCTAATTCCTTCGGCGGCGTCTTTGGCAACGCTTTTCCCGTTTGCATATAAAAACCCTATGAAATTACGGCAAGTTGCCTCTTTATCACTGCCGGGATATTGCCTCAAAAACATCCGATAGGCNGCAACAGTATCTTCTTTGCGGGCGTTTTCGAAGGCGCTTTTAATTTGTAGCATTTTTTGTCGTTTTGCTTCGGCTTTTGCTAAACGGCTTTTACGTTCGGCCTCTGCTTCTATGATTGACTTAATGGCTGTCTTGGCATTATCGGAATTAGGGCCGCCGGGAAAGTCTTTTAGGTACTTTTCATAAGAGGCACGCGTGTTAGCTTTGCTCGCTATGGCCCACGCAGCCCTCTCAGCAACCGCTTTTTCTTCGCGTGTTTTTTCGATTTGCAAACGTGCGAGTTCAGACTTTGCCCTCCCTATATGAATGCCCTTTGGATACAAGCGAATGTAGGTTTCAAATGCAAATATAGTGTTGACCTCTCTGGACAATTCGAATGTGGCATTATCTGCTGCAAGTTCTGCTTTCTTCCTCTCAAGTTGAACCCGCTCTATTGCTCGAATGGCATCCTCTCGATACCGACCTTCCGGGTAAGCGCTGATATAAGCCGTAAAATCACTGATTTGGTTTGAATCAAGAGCTCTAAGCCAAATCCCTTCCTCAGTCTTCCATGTTTTATAGTACTGATAACCAAAACCCATTCCAGCAACAGCCCCGATCGAAAGCACTCCAAAAAGGATCACCATCGCCAGAACACCCAACTTGGAGTTCTGCGAATGTCTNAGTGGTGCCCCAGCTGCTGTCGAAGACAAGTCAAGAGGATCTTTGTCGGGAACAATTTTAAATTCTATTTCTAATTCACCAATCTTTACGATTGTTTGAGGGGTAATTTGAGTTGGACAAAAGGGCTCAAGTTGTCGTCCATTAACAACTACGGCAAGTTCACCATTCAAATCTTCAATTAAAAACTCAGCTCCACTCACAGATAGACGTGCATGGCGACGCGAAATTTCGGGGGCATTTGCAACATAATCGCAAAGCTCCTTATCAGAGCCAATAACAACACCATTATTTTCAAGAGCACTGGTTTTTATTTCGAAAAAAAAACGATCACTCATGATGCTCTCTCTTGGCATAATAGTGAAAGAAAAGTCATGGTAGGGCAACTCCGGTAAATTTGCCTTTATTAGCCCTAGCTAGTTGACTTAAAAAGGTGACAAAAGTGGGGCGCTCATAAAAATTACCTATGGCTACGGTATGAATTTCTTTTCGCCCACCATTACGTCGGGTAATACTTTGAATGACCTGTCGCCAATTNCGATTTGGCACCGTTGGTTGTCCATCGGTCATTAGAATAATCGCATCAACATTATATTGCAGTGCTGCCATNAATCCATCCATTGTTGGAGTGCCTCCATCAACCCGCCCCATCATATTACGGACAAAATTCATAGCAATTCCCTTATTTTGGTCTANCATTGGCGCTATCCCCCGGTTCGGCCAACGTGGCAACTGAACAGTATAAAATGCTTTGGTGCCCGGCGCATGAAAACCAATGATCCCAAGCTTTTCCTTTTCGCTCATGGGCTCGAGTATCTTCTGCATTGTTTGAAGTGTGATATTTCTAAATTTTTTCATACTGCCGGACATGTCCATAACGACTACGAAACTTTGAGCATTGGTAGCTAGACCAAGAAGAGCAAACTTTACTCGACGTTTGGCTTCTTTTTGAGCTTCATTTAGATCAGCCTTTACTTTGTCTGCTGAGGACTCGGCAGCTGCAATTTTTTTCTCTGCTTGCCTTACTCTGTCTTCTGCAGCACGCAGCCTTTCACTTAAATCATCACTTGTTTGTATTTTCTCTTGAAGGCGGTCAATTTGTTTTTGTGCCTCTTCGAGTTCTGCCTTGCTTACTGATGTCGAGACGGTTTGTTCTAATTCGACAATTTTTTCGCGCATTTTGTTGTTGTCTCGCACAACATCGTCATGCTTTAGATAGTATGGAAGCAAGACAATCGTCACCAAAATGAATGCTCCAAGTGCAGATGCAAACAAGTCTAGTGCGGACATACTGAAAATGACGACTTCGCGACTTCGGCGTTTCATCAGAATTTCCTGTTGCCAATTATGGATTACCGTTCGTATAGACGATTTATAAGGTTATCGAGACAATACTGACCAGACAGGTTTAAAGCCCGTTCCTCACGGCCTTGTACAATATGCATCAGGAATACGAGTATTCCTGACATTGCTAATGCTAGTAATGTTGTAAAAAAAGCGGTACCAAGTTTGGTCGTTAACACTCGTAATAGTGTTGCATCGTCTGGCCGCATATCAGCAATTCCCTCTAGCGCGATGGCAATGCCAATAACAGTACCTAAAAAGCCCAATGTTGGAATGAGCCATACTATATACCTTAACATATTATATCGTAGATCGACCTCATGGTGGTATAGCTCAATGCTAGAATTTAATAATGCATTCGATTGGTCAACCGAGCGGCTTGATTGAAATTGAAGTATCACTCTTGTAATCAGACGTGTGAGGAAACAGTCTTGGGTACTCTCATCGCGGATGGAGAGCTGATAGTAGTGCCCTAAATCTTCTGATCTTAGTACTGTTTCCCGATCCTCTGGCAGGAACTGCCGCCGCAGAACACTCATTTCTCGATCGCTGACGGTATGCCGCACCCAAAGCTCTGAAAAGCCTATTGCAAAAACAA
Source organism: Rhodospirillaceae bacterium (assembly GCA_002711555.1). The sequence goes on from PARQ01000013.1 coordinate 89,933, forward strand.
CCCACATGACATTTTGAACCGTTAAAGGGTAGGTCGCGAAGTTTCGGTCAATTAACAGACGTTCGGCAATGCCTTCGAGCAAAAAATGAAATACCAATAGCAATGCAATCGAGAAAAAAACGCCTATTAATGCCCCGATGATACGGGTTTCGCTATCTCCTTCAAGATCTAGCTTTCGCATTATTTCTCCTTCGCTGAAATAATTTCTCCGGTATGAATAGAGCGCCTTACTTGACCGGTGGGAAGGTCATTTTTTGGGTCGTAGTGAGGTTTATTGCTAGGCGATAGAGAGTTAAGAATAGAATTTTCGTATTCCTCGAATTTAGCACGTATCCCATTGGGCGCAATCATCGCCAATACTGATCGCCCTTTGGTTTTGTATTTACCAAACCGAATTTCGGTATCTTCATCTACGTAAGTTTGNTTGAAATTGACCCACTTTCTATTTTCTTTTTTGAAACTGCCCACCTCGCTCGCTCTATCTGTCAAGAATAGTTTGCCACTATANGACACAACAAGCTCTGCATGAATGTCAGAAACAGTCGAATGATTTAAATGAATATCGCAGTTCATTGCGGAGCCAATAGTAAAGGTAAGGTATGGGGACATATCCGATAATCCAAAAGATAAGGTTTAGTATTTGTGTTTTATAGCATCATTTTCTCATAGCATAATCATTACTCACAACTACATGGTGCTTTAAATATCGCTTTCATTGGTTATGTAGCGCTTTTACCTGTACTTTATGTATTATGTGGAGAAAATGACTAAATAGGGGGGGCTATGATCAGAGTTGCTGACTATGTTATCGTCGGAGCAGGGTCTGCTGGCTGCGTTGTCGCAAGCCGCTTGACAGAAACCAAAGCCACTGTTGCTCTTTTGGAAGCAGGCCCAAAAGACAACCATCCGATGATTCATATTCCAGCCGGGCTACGTTCCTTGCAACATCATCCGGTATTAAACTGGAATTATGAAACAGAGCCAGAGGAAATGACGGGAGGTCGCAAAGTCTACTGGCCCCGCGGTAAGGTGTTGGGTGGATCAAGTTCGATAAATGGAATGCTTTATGTGAGAGGCAACTCAAATGATTACGACACTTGGGCTCAGGCGGGCTGCACAGGCTGGAGTTTCGAGGATGTTTTACCATTTTTCAAAAAATCTGAGGATTTTAGGGGGAATGGAGAAAATGAATTTCGTTCTAAAGGCGGTTTGCTTGCAGTTGAACCCTACAAAAATATACTTCCACTAACGCATAAATTTGTAGAAGCATCGCAACAAGCGGGACATATTTTCAACGAAGACTACAATGGAAGGCGGCAAGCGGGAGTGACATATTCCCAAAATACTCGCGATAACCGCTTCAGAGCTTCCACATCACAAAGTTTTTTAAAGGCAGCCAAGAATAGAAAGAATTTACAAATTATTACACAAGCTTATGTGAAGAAATTAATCTTTGATGGGAAGAGATGTGTGGGTGTTTCATACCAAGTTGGCGATAAAGAAATGGAAATACGAGCAAATAAAGAGGTGATTTGTTGTGGTGGATCGATCAACTCCCCGCACATTCTGCAGCTTTCCGGTATTGGACCAGCACCGCACCTGCGTAGCCTTGGTATTGAAGTGCTGCATGATTGTGCCGGGGTTGGCGAGAACCTCAGCGACCATTTTGTCGTACGCCTAGTGCATAAAGTAAAGGAAGCTTTGACCTTAAATCAAATAGCAGATTCTATTCGTGTGCTTCCTGAGGTGATAAAATACATAGTTCGCGGGGATGGTGCTTTAACATTTGGTGTTACTAGCGCGATGGTTTTTTGCGATAGTCGTGAAGGGTTAGCTAGTCCTGATCTGCAGCTGCTATTCGCACCTGCTAGTTCTTCAATAAAAATTGTAGGAAAGTTAGACAAATCGCCCGGAATGACACTTTCTATATGTCCCGTTCGCCCTCAAAGCAGAGGTACCGTTATGGCGGGGTCTCCAGACCCNTTCAAGAAAGCCGTTATACGCCCAAATTATCTCGGTGTTGAGGACGATATCCAAGTGATGTTATCGGGTATCAAAAAAGGGCAGAAAATTTTTGAACAAGATGCGCTCCGCCAACACTCGCTTGGTGAGGATATACCTGGTAAACCTGTTCAAACAGTTGAAGATTGCATTGAGTTTGCCAAGGCGAGGGGTGTCACAATTTATCATCCGGTGGGCACTTGCAAGATGGGTAACGATACGATGTCGGTTGTAGATCCGCGGTTAAAAGTGCGGGGAGTTGAGGGTTTAAGAGTGGTAGACGCGTCCATAATGCCAAGCGTAACATCGGGGAATACCAACGCTCCCGCTATTATGATTGGCGAAAAAGGTTCGGCTATGATCTTGGAGGATGCGAAAAGATAGCGAAGTACGTTTATATCCCTGTTAGGCGTTAAATTTCTTTCACATAACAGCGCATCCATCTTCTCGGTAAAATGTAAAAAACCACATTCCCTTAAAAAAGATTTTCCTGGGCTTTCGAACACTCAGCAGTCCTAAGGGTGCCCATGTGCCATGTCGCTGTTGCCGCTATAGTTGCTTATCGTGCATTTTCTCCTTAGAATTGAACCACAACCCCGCCATTTATTTGTAGCATCTGGCCATTCATAAATGCTCCATCTTCGGAGCATAGGTAGGCTATTAAACCACCTATTTCGGTTGTTCGACCAAGTCGGCGTAACGGATTTTCGTCTCTTAACTTTTTACGACGTTCATCCGTTTCGACATCGAAATCATCTCCAGGGAAAGTCCCCGGGGAAATTATGTTTGCTGTGATACCGTATTGGCCAAATTCGTCGGACAACGATTTTATCAATCCCCAATTGGCATGCTTGGAGGACGCAACAGCGGCTGCACCCTGATAACCCTTCTGAGCCATCATGCCGGTGAAATTAATTATGCGTCCCCATTTCTTTTCCATCATGCCAGGCAAGCAGGCTCTAATCATCCAGAGTGGCCCCTTAAGATTTATATCGTGGACCTTGTCCCACTCGGCATCGGTGACGTCCAGAAACGCGGTATGAGGTCGTATTGCAGCATTATTTACGAGAACATCTATAGAGCCAAACTTATCTATGCCTGCCTTTATTATTTGGCTCGTATCCTCTTTTACGCCCACATTACCCATCGCGATAAGTGTATCGACACCAAATGCAGTCAATTCCTTTGCCACCGCCTCACAAGCATCCTTATTCTTGGAACCGTTCAAAATGATATTAAAACCCGCTTCGGCTAACCGAAGTGCAATTCCCCGTCCTATCATTTGTCCAGAACCAGTAATTAAAGCGGTCCGTCTTTCGTTTTCCATCACTAACCTCATAACCAAAAAAATACCCCCAACTTACAACCTTAGCTTGATTCAGGCCAGAGGCGTTTGGCAGTGAGGGGGGAATAAAATGTGCCAGAAAGGGGGCAGGGGCAGGTGATGTTAAAGGCTTTTAGAGATTCCAATGTGTCGAATTGAGTCATAAGGCCATGCCTTATTGTGCCCGATGTGCAGAGTAGTTTTCTTACTCGCACTGCGCCATCTGCGATGCTAAAGGCGGGTAGGAAGTTTTGGGCTAGCCAAGTGTTATACATTTCATCTTGTTCTGCGTTTCCGATTAAAATTTCGCATGCGTGACCTGGCCGTTTTGTGATCGCGGTGCCTTCGCAACTCCATTCGTGACAAAAAATTAAGCTCAATGGTTTGTTTCGTAATGCGACCATTTGGCGTGTTAAATCGTCTTGCTGAAGTTTTAATTGAGTCGGATTGGGATCGAAAAAAACTCTACTATTGGTGCCGCCAAAAAATGCAGCATAACGCGTTCCGTCTTTGTAATGACCCGCCCAGTTATAGCCAGGTCGGGCAAGTTTTTCTGGGATATGCGTATTGTGGAACCATGAAAGATATTTTGTTTCGTTTTCTGGCATTACGTCGTACAGCAACATCCAAATAGCGTCACTCATGTGTATCCCCGGTCCATATCCAAAAATTTTATATGTTGTTGTGAATATTTTTCTGAACGCTTGTACAAAACGGTCCTACTAGCCTGGTATGACAGTTTCGCCGGCAGTTATTGATTTATGCATAAGTCGTCTTTCATGTGCGGGGAACGGTTTTCGATGGTGCATTGTGCACCGATTGTCCCATACAAGCAAATCGCCGACTGCCCATTCGTGCTCCCAAATAAATTTTGGGTCACATGAGTGTGACCAGATTTTGTCCAACAATTCCTCGCTTTCTTTTACACTATAATCAAATATGAAAGAGTTTAAGCGTCTACCGAGAAACAGGCATTTCTTTCTAGTAACCGGGTGTAGGCGGACCAATGGATGCCTAATACCCGGAGCTTTGGAAACATCTGTTATTTCTCCATATGACTGGCGTGGAGTGCCATCCGAACTGTGGGTTTTAGAATGGTTTGAATATGCGCCGTCCACAACTTTGCGCAGTTCTACTGGCAGTGTTTCGTAGGCCATATACATATTGAGAAAAGACGTTTGTCCGCCTTGATCGCTCACCTCTACTGCGTGGAGTAAGCTCGCAGAAATGGGTTCCTCAGTGAAGGAGCTATCAGTGTGCCAAAAAGCTTCACCGTTTCCCAATGACCCCTTTGGATGTCCGTCAGCATCGGTAATATTTGAGATGATCGTTATATCGTCCGGTACTTCATCGGGGTAATACGCTTTGCGACCCAGGCCCAGAAGCTGGTTCGCTGTTTTCCCTGCGGGCCCAAAAACGTGTCGCAATCTAAGCAGATCATCAAACTGTAATGTTTGGTTTCGGAAAACTAGGACCATATGCTCGATCCACCCAGAAAATATTACCTCTTGGTCTTCCAAAGATATATCTTCCGACAGATCAATGCCGCTTACCATAGCTCCCAACGCTTTTCCGGTAGGCTCAATTTTAATTGCCATGACTTACCCTTCCTTGTATGAGCATTTTAAACTTAGAACCGCATTCAAGGAAGAAGGTTTGAGAGAACTTAAGCCATTTTGTTTGAAGACAAAAAAATTAATGCAAAAATTTAGTTTGGGTTATGCGTCTTATAATGCTGACAACCTATTCAGGCCCCCAAGCTTCTATCAAAGCTCTAATGTCTAATGAAGTATAGAAGCCCGGAATTGTTCCAAAAGGAGGCTCTCTGTAGGCCATCAGAGTTTGTCCCAAATGGGCGCTATCCGAGGAAAACTTTGCAGTTGTAAAAATACAGTCTCCGTCGTCACCATCAAATGGATGTTCCAAACCCAACACATGACCCATTTCGTGAAGAAATTTGTAGTCCATCCGATTATGTTTGCCGGCTACCTCTGCGCATTCGTTCAAAAACATTATTTGCTTCGTNCCGCTAGGATCGTCTATGACNTCTCCATAATGCGCATCTGGCTCGCAAATGAGGTACACCAATAAATCGGCGTTATTTTTATAATATGTTCGGCGAAAATCTAAGCTTATTAGCTGATCTAATTGATATAAAAGTTTTTGTGCTTCTCTAGCATCCGTTTCGGTTATGCGTCGAGGGCTTAGTGCGTAATTTTGGCCCTCATGTCTAAAAACGATTCTATTCGTCGATTTGTTAAAATGGTAAAATAGAGTTTGCCTACCACGTAAAAATTGCTTTGCTTCATTAATCCATGAACGTTGCAACAATCCCTCTGTGTTAAGTGTATTACTGCANCTGCTGCTGGGTAAAGGATTCAGATTACTCTTTCGTTGTATTAGGCCAAGAAAGAAATCAAGCGTTNTCAAAACATTTTCTGACGAAGTGGATTGAGCTATTTTAATAGATTGCGTCTCAGAAGAGAATGCATCGTTCGACGTGAATGNCGTGGGCCATTGGAGCTTGGAAGAATTTTCAGGATAAAAACCAAGAGCGCTCGAAGCGGAGCAAGCGATAATAATGAAAATAACCGAGCACAACATTACAAAGGTGTGCCATACAAACCTTATTTTTCCTTGAATTTCAATGTCTGTTGGATGAGTTACATTCATATCATTGCCTCNGTCGCNTTTAAGGAATTTTTCAAGTCCTAGCAATTTTTTTGTTGGAAAAAAAATGCCGANATAAAAATAGCCGGTATTCGATGATCTGCAAAGTCATTATCACCACAGCCACGAAGCAAGAAACCCTCAATGATTGTGGTTGATATTGTCGACTGACCTCGCGCTATCTTGCTACGGGATCGATTTTCGCGGATACCTATACGGGTCGATTAATTAATTGGAGGATNATTCGTGCCGGATCAAAAATTACCATTCAGCGGGGTTAAAGTATTGGATCTTACACACGCGCGTGCCGGGCCAACGGCTGTGCGTTTGTTATCCGATTGGGGTGCGGATACAATTAAAATTGAGCAGCCCGCTGCGACAAGCACAGATAAAGGAAGCATTTTGGGGGCTCGCAATGGGTTTGATTTGCAAAATCTTCATCGTAATAAAAAAAGTCTCACGATTAATTTAAAATCTGAAGAAGGTAAAAAAATTTTTTTCGATCTTGTTAAACGTTCAGATGTAATTGTGGAAAATTTTCGTTCACAAACAAAAGACCGGCTTGGCGTAGATTATCAGAGCTGTGCAGATATAAATCCGCGTATTATTTATGGCAGCCTTTCTGGCTTTGGGCAGGATGGTCCTTACGATAATCGCCCTGGTGTTGACCAAATATTACAGGGTATGGGTGGTTTAATGTCTGTCACCGGTTTGCCGGGGCAAGGTCCCGTTCGTGTAGGCATCCCCATTTGTGACTTAACATCTGGAATGTTTTTGGGATTTGGGCTTGCGGCTGCATTGTTTGAGCGCGAGGCCTCGGGCAGGGGGCAGTGGGTTCAGACGTCACTTTTACAGGCCATTGTTGCTATGATGGACTTCCAAGCTGCTAGATTTCTCAAAGATGGCGAGGTTCCAAAGCAGGCTGGTAATGACCACCCTACTGGGGTTCCTACTGGAGTATTCCCCACAGCTGACGGTCACATAAATATTGCGGCGGCCGGCGAAGTACTTTTTCGACGGTTTTGTGATGCAGTTGGTTTATCTGAGTTGTACCAAGACACTCGTTTCGATACTTATGAGGGGCGTTCGAGAAACCGTGCGGAACTCAATGCAGAAATCTCGAAGGTTACTGCAACACAGTCTTCTGAGTATTGGGTTGAAATGATGCAAGATGTCGGTGTTCCCTGTGGTCCCATCTACGATATGGGGGAAGTTTTTAACGATCCACAAGTAAAACACCTTAAGATGGCATGGCCAATGGCCAGTGCTACTGGTGAGTTCCCGGTTGTTCGAACACCATTGGCGATGAGTCGAACAAATGTTGGTGATGACGTGCGACTGCCCACGCCCGAACTTGGCGAGCATACAGAACAGATTCTTAAAGAATTGGGCTACGATGATGTGGTTATAACTGATTTTAAAAAACGGAATGTAATTTAGTCAGGAAAGCCTATTATGGATTACTGGAATAAAGAAACGCTCTCAGCAATTGACAGCATGCTAAACCCGAAGTCGGTTGCGATTATTGGCGCGTCCGAGAATAAATCCTACGGCGGCCGATTTATGGCTAAGGCCCTCTCTAGTAAAGGTGCTTTGACAGTCTATCCTGTCAATCCGAACAGAAATGAGATTCAGGGCCAAAAGGCGTACAAAAGTGTTTTAGATTTACCGGAAGTTCCAGATGCTGCGGCAATTTTGGTGCCG
>PARQ01000031.1 GCA_002711555.1 Rhodospirillaceae bacterium
GTCGTTCCACCCTGACCATCAGAGACAGTGTATGTGAAACTATCAGACCCGCTATAATTTGGGTTCGGTGTGTAAATAACATTTCCACCTGAACGAGTAACAGTGCCATGACTGGCTCCTCCGACATTGTCTATAAGAAGTGAACCTCCATCGATATCGACATCATTCGATAACAGACCTTCCTCAGTTAGTACAAGAGACCCATCCTCATTTAAATTTCCACTATCTGCGCCCGCAAAAGGAGCAAAATTTCCCTCACCAAGTGAAATTGTTACATCTGAGAATTGTAACATCTCAATATTCCATAACCGATCAGTGCCCTCATCGCCTACATTATCTGTAACCGTCAGAACACCGCCTGTAACCCCGATATCATAATTACTCGAAGTCCCGTTATAACGAGCAGTATCTGCACCTCCACCACCAATTAAAAAATCATCGCCGCTGCCGCCAAAAAGTGAGTCATTACCACCACCGCCATTCAATACATCAATGTCTGCTCCACCACTGAATTGGTCATCCCCAGCACCGCCGGTAATCCAGTCGCTCGCCAAGGTGCCAACAATTGTTGTGCCTTCGTCCCCTGCACTAGTAATAACTCCTGTCAGTCCCGCAATATTCACTGACACGTCATTTCCCAAAGAGATAGTTTCTATGCGATCTCGCGCATCTATCCAGTTTTTAACGCATATGACGTCGGGTAAATTATCAAATGGGGTGTTTAAATCTGTCGGACCCCGAATGCCTATTTCTAAATCATCACCCGACATGCGCATTACCAAATCAGCAATGCTAACTCCTTCACCGAGCATGAGGGTGTCTTGCCCGCTATCCGCTCGTGTATCAACGCTTTGATGGTACCTCTCGCGACTACGATAACTCTCAGTGCCGCCCTCACCATCTGAAATGCTATATGTCACCCACCGCCAACCTGAGACCAGCTTCGTTGTACCAAAGTAATCCGCAATAGTGTCGTGCCCGTCACCGCGGTTAAACACATAAATATCATTGCCAACCGAGCCTCCAAGCCAATCACTCCCGGCTCCGCCTGCCAATAGTTGGTCGCCGCTGCCGCCTGTTAGGCGGTCTGCTCCACCCCCAGCATAGAACCGTTCTACACCAAGTGCCTCCATCGACAAATCGACCCCAGTATCATCGGTCATAATAACGGTATCTACGCCTTCACCACCTCTTATCACGTCCGAGCTATCAGCAATGAAAACATCATCGCCCGCACCACCAACCAACTTATCTGAACCCTCACCGCCAGAAAGCAAATCATCATTTTCACTTCCATACAATGCGTCATCAGAAGCCCCGCCAAATTGCTTCAACCCATCCCCGTCTGGAATATCAACTCCCGGGGGTGCCAGTACTACAGCAAGGGAACCAGAGACGGATGACACGTCTCCGTTTTCACCCTCCATTGCACGCGCTATCAAATCAAGCTGGAAACCACTATCAGCCTCTGAAGGAATATCGATCGTGAGTCCGGCAAGTTCAGCCCCTGCTATGACCCATCCATCGTCACCATACCTTTCTCCTGCCGAAAGCTTTGCACCAGCAGGAATACCCGAAACATACACATTGATATTTTCTGAGCCGTCTTGGTCACCAAGAACAGCTGCGATGTTGAGGGCAATTACACTTCCTGCTTCACCGACAGCGACCTGAGTTTTCAAAATTGGAGTGTCCGCAACTGCGTTCACATTAAGCGAGACAGACCCGACATCCGTACCACCCTGACCATCGGATACTGTATATGTGAAACTAGCGGGTCCGCTGTAATCAGCAGATGGCGTGAAAGTTATGGTGTCGCCGGACATAACGACAACACCGTTGACGGCGTCTCCCACAGCAGTAACTTCAAGATTATCGCCGTCTGGATCGGTATCGTTTGAGATCAGGGATGCAGCTGAAATGCTGACCGAACCGTCCTCATCAAGGCTGCCGCCATCATCATTTGTCGCGGTAGGCCCCCCATCATTAACGCCTTTAATCGTTACCGAGACCTTACCTACAGTTACGCCACCGTTACCATCTGAGACCTTATAGCTGAAACTATCAGCACCAGAATAATCAGCGTTAGGCGTATAGCTGTAAGATCCATCCGCATTAACCGTCGCCGATCCATTGGCGGGAGCATCATCAAGCGCAAAGCTTAGACTGTCCCCTTCTTCGTCCGTGGCGCTCAGAGTGCCGGTAACAGCAGTATCTTCATCGGTAACGACGTCAAGACCCGGCGTTACAGGGGCGTCGTTCACATTGGCGACCGTCAAAGACATGGTCGCCGTTGCTGTGCCACCATTGCCATCAGAAACAGTGTAAGTAAAACTGTCAGCGCCGTTATAGCCCACATTAGGTGTATAGCTATAACTGCCATCCGCATTAACCGTCGCAGTACCGTTCGTCGGGCCATCACCAAGCTCAAAACTCAGTCTATCGCCATCAACGTCCTCCGCTGACAATAGTCCAGTCGCAGTCTCATCTTCATCAACGGTAATGTTTGCGCCGGGAGATGTCGGCGCATCATTAACAGCATTAACCGTTACCGAAACCGTGCCCGTCGTCGTTCCACCCTGACCATCAGAGACAGTGTATGTGAAACTATCAGACCCGCTATAATTTGGGTTCGGTGTGTAAATAAATGAGCCATCTGGCTTCACAATTGCAGTCCCCCCTTTGCCGTCTGAGGCGAGGGAGAAACTTAGAGTATCTTTTTCTATATCCGTTGCTGATAGAACTCCACTAACAGAGGAGTCCTCTGAAACTGACAACTCTACCCCGGCAGAAATGGGAGCATCATTGATTGCCGTCACATCTAATGTGACAGCCCCAGTTGCTGTACCGCCATTACCATCGCTGACCAGGTAGGTGAAACTATCCGAGCCATTATAATTGGCGTTAGGTTTATAACTATATGAGCCATCTTTATTAACATCCACAAATCCATTGATGGGCTCATTGACCAAACTAAAAGTAAGACTATCACCGTCGATGTCAGTTGCTGTGATTAACCCGTTAATAACTGTGTCTTCAGCGCCAGCAACAGAATGATCTTGCCCTATCGGAGTGTCGTTGACTGATTTTACAGTAATACCCACTGTCGCACTGGCAGTCCCCCCCTGCCCGTCGGACACTGTGTATGTAAAGGTATCACGGCCATTAAAATTCGCGTCTGGCCTGTAAGTAATTCTATCACCCACAAGAGAAACGGTTCCATTGCTCGCTACCCCCACCCCATCGAGCGATAAACTACCACCGTCTATATCAAAATCATTTGTCAGAAGGTCGGAAGCAGAAAGAGAGATAGACCCATCTTCTAAAACACTGCTATGCTCACCAAATAAAATTGGTAAGAACGTGCCATTGTCATACACAGCCGTGATGTCGGCAAATGATATACTCTCAATACTATCTAATTGATCAATCCCATCCCCTGCCTTTTTATGAGCGATAATAATAGCGTCACTTGAAGATGACACAGCATAGTCTGAGAATTTACCCGCGTAACTTGCCGTATCTGATCCCTCACCACCAATGAGGTGATCATTACCCGCTCCTCCGACAAGCCGGTCGTCGCCGTCGGCCCCCACGATGATATCATCACCGGCACCGCCGTTAAGTGTATCATTGCCGCCACCTCCGGCAAGCCAGTCATTACCGTTCGAGGCAACGAGGGTCGTTCCATCCTCACTTGCCTCAAGTACTTTGCCGGTTAAATTAGCAACGTCTAGTGCTGTCCCATCCTCGAAAGAAAACTTTTCGATACGATCGAGGGCGTCTCCCCAATTGATGATTTTTATTATATCTGCTGAGTTTGAAGTGTTTTCGCCAGCTTCGCCTCCAATGCCCTGAACTGTAATTTGCAAGGCACCGTCAACGAACTGAAGGCTCAGATCATCAGGCTTAATGCCATCGCCAAAAGATAATTCGTCCTTACCCCCATTTGCGCTTGTATCGATTAATTCACTCAACCGCTCACGTACGCGCTCGGTTTCAATCCCGCCCTCTCCATCTGATACTGAATAGGTTACCCATTGCCACCGCGTAGTAACTTTAGTTGTTCCAAAATAATCAGCAATTATATCCTGTCCATCACCGCGATTAAAACGGTACGTGTCATCTCCAGCGCCACCTTCAACTCTATCGTTGCCACGGCCCCCGGATATAAACTCGTTTTTTTGCCCACCCTTGATTTTGTCGTCCCCGCCACCGGCGTAAAATCTCTCAATGCTGAGCCTTCCAATATCCAGATCAATATTGCTGTCATCGGTCAATATTGCCGTATCTGTTCCAGCCCCGCCTGAAAGTTTATCGTAGCTATCTCCTATTAAAACATCGTCTCCCGCTCCTCCAGAAAGGATATCGGACCCGCCACCACCGATGATTAGGTCATCACCGCCACCGCCGACGAATATATCATCGTTATCTCCACCAAAAATGGTATCGCCGTCACCCGAGGACGGAAGCGTTACACCAGACGGCAACACGACGACTGGCAAAGAACGAACTGCTGTCGCAGTATCATCATTTGAACTTTCTCTGGAAGTAGCTGTTACTGTGAGTTCAAAACCCGCTCCAGAATTATCGGGAATAGTGAGCGTAAGGTTACTAATTTCCGATAGCGCCAAAGACCATCTTCCACCACCAAGATCAGTCCCGCTGGATAGCGCCACACCCTCGGGCACGCCACCAATCTCAATCGGCCCCAAAATTTCAGAACCGTCCGTGTCACTCAGGACAGCGGCTATATTGAGTTTAACCGTATCCCCTATTTCACCACTCGCGGGCGCAGTGGTGATTTCTGGCGCGTCGGCAATTGCGCTAACATTAATACTTAATGAAGCGGTGTCGAGCCCGCCTCTACCGTCAGATACGGTATAGGCAAAGTTATCCAAACCACTAAAATTACTATTCGGCAGATAGAAATACGTTCCATCCGGGTTAATGGTAACAACCCCGTTACTAGGTCCCTGCTTCAAAGAATACTTAAGAACGTCTCCGTCAATATCCGTTGCTCTTAATGAGCCGGAAAGTGCTGCATCCTCGAGGCCATTCGCAACGCTATCCAATGCAACGGGAGCATCGTTTATGTTAACAATGGTGAGTGATACTTTACCGAGCGCAGACCCACCATTCCCATCAGACACTCTGTAAGTGAACTCGTCAGAGCCGTAATAATTTGCATTAGGCGTGTAAACATAGGCCCCATTATTCGCGACACTTATCGACCCATATTTAGGTTGAGTGTGAAGGCTATAATTAAGCTGATCACCATCTACGTCCGTAGCGGCCAAAACACCCGACCAGGATGTATCCTCATCAAGGGTAACGGCGGTGGCTGGTGCTATGGGAGTATCATTAACGGCGGATACCGTCACAGAAACGCTCCCCTCGCTCACACCTCCCTGCCCGTCAGAGACCGAATACGAAAAACTATCACGCCCGTTGTAATTTGCCCTCGGAGAATATGTGACCACACCATCAACGAGGGAAACAGAACCGTTCTCGCCTCCTGAAACGGCTGTAACAGTTAACGTATCACCATCAAAATCAGTGTCATTAGCTATCAGCTCACTAGCCTGGAAAGAGAGCGGTGTATCCTCTGTGACTGTTATACTGTCAGGATTTGCTTCTGGGGCTGCATCATTTACAGGGGTGACCTCAATTGCGACGTCACCTGTATCAATAGCCCCATTTGCATCGGTAACTGTGAAGCGGAAGCTATCTGAGCCATAGTAATTTTCGTCGGGCGTATATGTATAAGTCCCGTTAGCATTTATTACCGCCTTGCCATTTGCAGGAAGACTGGATAGCGAAAAAACTAATTCCTCAGATGAGTTATCTAGGTCAGTAGCCTTCAGCGTACCTTCGAATACGGCGTCTTCTTCTAAACTAATTTTGGCAACTTCTGCCAAGGGAGCGTCATTGATGCCAGTAACACGAAGTGCCGCAGTTTGCTGAACAATCGTTGTCCCATCATCAACTGAATAAATGAAACTTAGGTCGCGACTAGCTCCTTCAGACAGGTCATCAAATTCCTTGCCCGGATCGAAGTTATAGGAACCATCTTCATAAATAGTTAAGGTCCCTTTAGCAGGAGCACTTACCAGACTAAAGGTTAAGGTATCGCCATCCGGGTCTGTTGCCCGCAGAAACCCATTCGAGGGATTATCCTCATCGCCTGAAATCAATGTTGTTATGGGCTGTGGTGGATCGCTCTTCCCAGGCGCTTCAATGGTTTGATCCGCGAATTGCAAAAACTCAAAACCGCTAAGGGTATCAGTGCCATCGCGTCCCCTATTATCGATTATGCTACCGTTACCAATCGTGTAGTTTTCTCTGTTGCCGCTATAGATTGCGGTATCGGTTCCTGCTCCCCCGACAAGTGTATCATCGCCACGTCCACCCAGAATGACATTGTCTGACGAATTACCTGTGATAAAGTCGTTACCATCGCCGCTATACACATTTTCAATTGTGGAACCTGCACCAATCTTAAAGTTGGTGTCAGCAATTGATCCTGGGCCACCAGTAAGATCAATTACAGCATCGGCCGTGGTCGCTGCAAGATTTATAGTGTCAGTGCCTTCACTATCTGACAATAGTCGCCTGGAGGCATCTCCTAGGCCTGTAAAATCTCGGTATTCGTTTGTGTATACATACAAATCGTCATTATCTAAAACATCGCCGTATAAATTAATCCCCCAACTATTTAGATTTCCCCCAATCCCGTTCCTGACCTCGTCACTGACGGAGATAGTCCAATCACCGATGCCCGTCTCACCCCAAAATTGGCGACTTGTAAAACGATGTTGTAACCCTGACTTTGATGTATCCGGACGCCCCATAATTTCGCTTGAAGTTCCATCTGGAGACGTCACTGTGATACGCAAGTCACTTAGTCGCGTACTCGATAAATTCACGAAAATTTCTACATTTTCAATATCAACGCTGTTTGTAAAGTTGACTGTGTCGCTGATTGTGCTTGCGTCCGCAAAACTCAAGCTGCCAGAATAATTGAAACGATGAATTTCATTAGAGCTAACAGATTGCTCTTGCCACGTCTCAGCAAGTCGTACTGCAGCCCTCCCATCGACCAGGCCCATGCCATTTTCGAGACTGATATGGAGCCCACCCCCATTCCAATCGTTGGCATTATTCCAATCCCATGTATTGTCGTAGGGATCATTTTTTACCGCTGAGTAGGCCAATATCTCCTGGACGTCGCGATAGCCCAAATCAGGATTGGCTTCAAGCATAAGGGCTACGACGCCCGCGGTTGCTGGCGCCGAAAAAGACGTACCATTAATGGTAACATAATCCGAAGAAGTATAGCCCATACTGCCAACCCGATCTGTTGTCAGCACGTTACGCCCCGGAGCCGTCACCAAAACACTCGACCCCCTGCTAGTAAAATAAGCATCCCGGCCGCCGCTATCGGTTGCGCCAACCGTAATTACCCTTCGATTACCACTTACTGCATTATATTCTGGACGCGCATCTATACTGCGTGAGTTACCAGCAGAAAATGTAATAACTTGCCCAAGACCATCGCGATGATTGGTGACAGCATCCACAATTTGATTCTCATAGTATCTCCAATACCCACCCTGAGAGAGAGAAAAGAAAGCCCACGAGGGTGAAGGGCCCCAGCTATTATTAGAGATATCTGTTGGTGTGTCATAAAACCCTAACCAACGATAACCAGCAATAGTGGCACCATGCGCGACACCAACCACACCGATACCGTTGTTTGCCTCAGCAGCAACCATACCAGCAACAGCAGTGCCGTGATTGTCATATGTTGATACGGGATAAGCATCATTATCATTATGATAAAAATCATAATCTATAGATGTGTCATAATTATCATTTAGGTCGGGATGGGTGTGTTCCACACCGGTATCGTTAATACCAACACTCACGCCGCGACCAGTGTAATCATCCCAAACATCGACAACGTTCAATGCCGAATGATGCCACTGCTGGCCGAACAATGGATCGTTAGGAAGTGCATTTACTTCCACACGGCCGCTGCCTTCCGTTCCATCAGGCTCGATAACATGAAATTCAAACATTGAGGGTGAGCTGAAAAGATCTGTTTGAGTTGCCAAGTCAAATAACACCTGCTCTGCGCCGGCCCTGCCAACGAGCCTTGCCTCTCCCCCTCTTGCCTCTGTGACAGAAACAATCTCACCATCGAAAGGCGCATCGGTGCCGATCAAATCGGCACGACTAAATTGCAATCGATTTGGCACAGCCGCGTCAAATAACTCGTTTGATTTTAAAATGTTCCGTTGAGGCCTTTGATCACTTTGTTCCGAATTTTCATAAATACTTTTGGGAGAAAAAGTTTGTTTGTCTACAACAAGATTTTCTATCCCTTCCAACGGTCGAAACGCCGTTACCCCCTGTCCTATCAATGGGCCAGTTGGGCCATCAGAACGCAGGTCCTTAATGACATCAAATGGAGTGCGTGACAGAGCATCCCATTCAGCCGACCGCAACTGATCCAGCACTAAAGGTTTATGAATATGCGTTTTCGCCATATTTTACTTCAATATTTCCACGCGCCGACCATCTTCATCAGCTTGAATAAACTTAACAACTTCATCCTTAAATATATTTTTCTTAAGGTCTTTGAGCATGTCATCCCCCCCCCCAAAGGGAGCGATAACATCAATAATCCACAACTTTTTGCCTTTAGTCCATTCATTAGGCGCTAATTTGACCGAACCGTTGATAATCCGGGCCTCCACTTCATCATCAAGTAAAGCCCAACTTATAAATCCAACAGGAACATTATTCCTGCGAAATAGACGAAATTGTTTTGCTAGAATAGGCGGAACTACAAGCCATTCAAAATCGGTTACAAACAAGTGTTTATGCGCACCTGACGAAAGCATTAGCCAGACGGCAGCCCCCAGTAAACCGGAAGGGTCATTGGGTCTGTTGTCTTCCGTTTCCTTTTGACTCGACACATCAGAGACGGGTTTGTCTGATGCCGAAACTTTTGGATCTGCATCTGGCATTGTGCCTTTATCAGCAACGTTACCACTACCCTTGGTGGTGTCGCTCGCACTTGCTTCCCGCGCACCGGCCTTTACCCCGGCATTACTGCTCTTCCGTGTCATATGTCGGTAGCCTTCATACTGTTTCTCCAGCTTTCGGCCCTGCCCCCGACAAGGCAAAATGATACAATATTCTTAAAAAAATAACAATATGGTGTTTCGCTAAAAAAAATGGCGCAAAAAAAATGGCGTAGAACATATTTTCTTTCTTTTATACCGGTAATGCTAAACGAAATTACTCAAAATAGAGAATAACATGGCATTGTTATTACAACATTTAGGGCTACATCTCAGCTTTTATTAGGGGGCGTATGTGCCCTTCAGCGTAATAACCAACTACGCAATAATGATGTAACTTCGTGCGGACGCTCCATTGTAGGAAGATGCCCGCATAGTTCTATTATATGCAACTCAGCGCAGGGAATTGCTTTTACGATCTCTCGATGCTGACGTAGGTTCGTAAGCAAATCCTCCCGCCCGCACACAACTATTGTGGGAACCTTTATTAAACCCAGGTTTTTTTTACTATCGGATCGCGTCATAATTGCTTTTTGTTGCCTAACAAAACAATCTTTACCAACTCTGGCCGCCATTTTTACAACTCTATCGCACAGCACAGCCTCATTGAGCCGGCTTTTATGCAGCAGCATGGGCAAAAGGCGTCGGGAAACGCCTTTAAATCTTCCTTTTTCAGCCAGCGTGATTAACCCTCTGCGTATTCGCCTTTTTTCGGCGCTATCTTGCTCAGCGTTTGTGCTCAGGAGGGCCAGCCTCGTCACACGCTCCGGCGCCTGACGCATAACTTCAAGCGCAACGTAACCACCCATAGACAGTCCAGCTAGGGCAAATTTTTCCGGAGCATTTGCCAACAACCGAGCAGCCATATCTGCAATGTTATCGTCAGACACGGTATCAGCCATTAAGATTTTTGTAACATTGGAAAGACTTTTAATCTGGTCAAACCACAAATCCTCATCACAAAGAAGGCCTGGCACTAAAAGTAATGAAGCCTCGTGAGCCACAGTTTCACCTTCCGATCCATAGCTGCCCTCCAGAAACCAGATCTAGACAGGCCGTTAAGCAGTTGTTAATCATATCTCTGCAGGTTTTGAAAGTTCGGATAGAAAGGTTTACAAACTTTCTGCCGTGCTCCAACAGCGATTGTAGTGCCTTTAGAGGCATGAACATTGAATTTTGCCGTTACAACACAAGTAGGTGGCACTATTCGACGCTAGTATCTCTCTCAACAAACCAGGATTAATGAGTTGGGTTTTAAAATAATATGCCACAAGATCAGTCATCCGAAAAAATACGTTCCGTATGACCTTTAAAGATTTAAGCTTAAGCGAAGAGCTTCTTCGAGCGTTGGGCGAACGTGGATACCAGAACCCAACCCCCATCCAAAAGCAAGCTATTCCACATGTGTTGATGGCCCGAGATTTATTGGGTTGTGCTCAGACTGGTACTGGCAAGACAGCTTCGTTTGTATTGCCGATGATAGATATTCTCGATCAGGGCCGTGCTCGCATGCGCATGCCTCGTTCTCTAATCCTAGAGCCCACTCGCGAATTAGCCGCTCAGGTAGCGGAAAATTTTGATCTCTATGGGAAATATCATAAACTTACTAAGGCACTTTTAATCGGTGGGGTTACGTTTGGTGAACAAGACAAATTGCTTGACCGTGGCGTCGACGTATTGATTGCCACTCCCGGTCGCCTTCTTGATCATTTTGAACGTGGCAACGTCTTACTCAACGATGTAAAAATTCTTGTAATTGATGAAGCGGATAGAATGCTCGACATGGGGTTCATTCCGGACGTAGACAAAATCGTCAGCAAAATTCCGCCCCTTCGGCAAACACTTATGTTTTCCGCAACAATGCCAAAGGAGATTAAGAAACTCGCTGAGCAGTTTTTATCCAATCCTAAAGAGGTTGAAGTTAGTCCGCCATCAGCAACTGCGGACACGATTGTGCAGCAAATGGTTATGCTTGATGTAAAGCAGAAAAGAGAGGCTCTACGTGATATTCTTAGAGGGGCTAAAGTAAAAAATGCGCTTATATTTTGTAATCGCAAAAAAGATGTTGGGTTGGTTCACCGGTCATTAATCCGCCATGGCTTCAAAGCTGGAGCTCTACATGGTGATATGGACCAATTTTCAAGGACAGAAACATTAGACAAGTTTAAAGAGGACGAAATCGAATATCTGGTTTGTTCTGATGTTGCTGCAAGGGGCTTAGATATTCCTGCAATGACACATGTGGTCAATTTTGATGTGCCCGTGCATGATGAAGATTATGTGCATCGTATCGGTCGCACAGGCCGTGCGGGACGCAAAGGTTACGCAATTACATTTGTTACGCAAGAAGAAGGCAAATATCTTGATGCGGTGCAGATACTCGCTAAGGGTGCAATAAAGGAAATCACGCTGGAGGGCATCCGCAAACCTAAGCCAGAGAAATTAGGAGAAAAACCTTCTACCAAACGTCGTAACAGCAACCAAAACAAACAGCGTCCAGCTTATAAAAGCTCGGAGCCGGTAAAAAGTGCAAGTAAAAACCACTCGTCAAGGAAACAGTCAGAACAAACTTTGGTAGAAAAGGATCCGCCACCAGAAACTATAAAAGGGTTTGGCGATGAAACTCCTGCTTTCCTTCGCACAACAGTAAAACCTTGATTGTGTCTTAACCACGTTTTTCAATCAAAACATTTTCCCTGATCAGTTTATCAATTTCTTCATCAGAGAATTCGTGCTCTTTTAAGACTTCTCGTCCATGGACACCAAATTTCGGAGGTGGAGTATTAATAGCTCCGGGAGTTCGACCAAACTTGATCGGAATACCTGCTCCGCGCCACCAGTCACAACGCGCATTCATTTTGCGGTGTTGGGTATGCTCCGCATCCATTACCTGAGCCGTATTTAATATTGGACCTGCCGGCACCCCCGCACGCATAAGTCGGTCACAGAGCGCCTCACCATCCTCTTTAATGATAATGTCTGACAAAACTTTGGTAAGTGCTTCACGATTTTCGTTTCGAGACTTACTGGTGGCAAACCGATGATCTAGCGCAATGTCATCAGCTTCGATTGAAGAACACAATCGCTTGAAAGCTCTATCATTACCTGCTCCTATGAAAATATCGACCGTCTTGGTATGAAAACGATCATATGGGGATATATTAGGATGGGCATTCCCGGTTGGCACGGGCGTCTCATTTGACAACATGTAGTTTGGGATGTGTGGATGCATCAGTGACACTGCACAATCATAAAGGGTCATATCAATAAACTGACCAATCCCTGATTGCTGACGCTCCCGAAGGGCCATTAGAATTCCAATTACTGAATACAGACCTGTCCCCATATCTACCATTGGGATACCTATTCGTGTTGGACCACTTTCAGAGTTACCGTTCACACTAAACCAACCCGCGTAAGCTTGAATAATGGCATCATAGCCAGGAAGCCCCCCAAGAGGTCCATCAGCACCATACCCAGAAATTCTGCAATGGATAAGCTTAGGAAACTTCGCTTGCAGCACGTCATTGTAACCTAATTGCCATTTTTCAAGCGTACCGGTCTTAAGGTTTTCGATTAAAACGTCTGCATCCTCAAGCAACCGAAAAAAAACATTCCGCCCACTATTTTTTGATAAATCGAGAGCCAAAGAACGTTTGTTACGATTTAGCCCCAAAAAATATGAGGCATTACCCTCGAAAAATGGAGGCCCCCAATCGCGTACCTCATCGCCCTGAGGTGGCTCCACTTTAATAACGCAAGCACCATGATCGGCCAAAATTTGAGTCGCATATGGCCCCCCTAATACGCGAGTTAAATCAATAACTTTCAAGCCGGCCATCGCTCCGGTAGTATCTTCGGGCAAAATCACACCTCCTTTTTCACGCAAATAACCTCTATATCTAGCCAAAAACACGCTCTACAAAAGCGGGGTAAGTAGCAGCTAGTTGGTCCGCAACTGAACCACGCAAACAATCCAGCAAATCAATATTTGGGAGTGGGGTTTCTGGAATATCATCAGGACAAATAAAATCGAATCCAGTATTTTCCTTCACACTTTGAACAGTCTCGCCAGGGTGCACGCTCACCAGAACAAAACATCTTTCTGCACTATTGAAATTCATTACACAGCGTCCTGTGACTAGCGCGTATGGCCCCCCCGGCCTGTGGACGTGAAGCTCTGAACCGCCAGCAGCGCTTATAAAATCTACCTTATCAACAAAAACACGCGCCGTATGCTCCTCCCTAAATAAGATTACGCGAGGAACTACATAATATAGGTAAGCCGAACCAAATGACCCTGGAAATCGAATACGCATTTGAGGGTATTCGCCGATACCGACAAGATTAACATTCGCCTCTCCGTCTATTTGGCCACCGCTTAAGAAAAAAGCATCAATGCGACCCTGCCCTGCAAGATCGAATAATTCTCTCCCTCCATCTGTAAAGGTATATTGTTCGGTATTACCAAGAATACTTACTCGAACCTGACCTTTCGATCTCTCACGCATCAACATAGCG
Organism: Rhodospirillaceae bacterium; assembly: GCA_002711555.1. The sequence goes on from PARQ01000031.1 coordinate 13,617, forward strand.
GCAGCGGCAGGTATCGGCGATGAAGCACCAACCGCAACATGTTTTATGCCATGCAAGAGCGGCAAAATTGAAAAAATAAGGGTTTCTTCGACTTTAAGCATATCTCTCACTTTTCAGCTATTCGCGTGTAGACATGCTCTACGAGGTATTTTTGGAACCCTGTTGCGCTCGATGCCATCTCAGAATATTTACGAATATGGCGAACGTCACGAATGTAATGATTAGGAAGGGCAATTGGCCACGCTCCTCTTTCTGCCTCCGCGAGGCCTGTGATATAAATCGATGGAATTGTACCAGCTGCATACTTTTCATCGTCCAATAAATTTCCATGGTAAAAACGCTCATACGACACAAATGTTTCAACGGAAGCATGAGCTAATGTCATCAATTCCTTGTGCACACCAATCCAGACATTACCTTCCTCGTCTACCAACGGCGAATGAAATAGCGCCACATCGGGCTTCAATGCAGGCAACAAAACAATGGGGTCATTCGATTGATAAAACGGATTAGCTATTATGGTCCAGTCGGATCGGTTTTTCAAAAGGTCAGTGCCCAATACTCCTCGCATCGGCATGAAGGGCACTCCTTTTTCTGAAGCCTGCAGTGCACCATGGATCGCTGGACAGGTAGCATCTAAAATTTTTATAGTTCCCTTTCTAATCGCTTCGGAGAATTGCGGAGCAAGCCCCTCCTCACCAAGTGTAACAGCTGCACACTCAACTTTAGAAACTGCGTTTATCCCTATTAATAGATCTGCTTGTAAACCTAGAGCCGGAACACCGATTAAATGAAGATCCCTAGGAGAGCGGTTTATGAGCGCCCTAACCACTGCTAGCGCGCAACCGCATCCATTATATTCAGGAGCTAAAGCTAATTTAGAACCGTCAGGAATTGATTCGGCTATCTCATTTAATGATGTGAATACAGATTTCATATCAAAAACCTAGCAACTTTAGGAACAGCAGGATAGGCCTGTCTGCTTCATTATTTGCAGCAAGCACTATTGCCTCTAGTGCCTAGTTTTTATAACAATACATGTATGAAAACATGTATGAAACTTTCACATTCAATCTTATCTCTCCTCTTATTCGCGACATTTCTTGTCTTGGGTACAACAGAAGTAGATGCCACTGAAAATAATTCTCTCGAAAAATACATAGGTTCAGAAAAGAATAATGTTCCTCACGGGACAGGGATCATGACGTGGCCCGACGGGCGAAAGTATTCGGGTGAATGGAGAAATGGCAAACGCCACGGTTATGGCACCTACCACTGGCCCGGTGGCGAGGTATATCGCGGCCAATGGCAAAATAATTTGTGGCATGGCCAGGGGACCTATTCTAAACCCAATGGAACCATTATGACCGGCAAATGGCGCGAAGGAAGTTTTTGGAATGTAATATCAATTGGACCTAATGACGAACGGCTTGAGTGGAAGGATGGCATTCCTACCAATGCAGATGAACTTTGCCCCTGCAAGCCATAGTCAAACAAACCCTCCAGCTCCTTAAAAGACACCCATGTCGAGTCCTACTGCAACTGCAACACCTAAGTCATGACATTTCTCGACAAAGGAATCGTCCCAATCTCCATGACAAATAAGTGGTTCTTGGACCGGCCTCCACCGAAGCCCTTTAGCAATGCTCTCGACTGCGCGGCGAGTACCTGTGCCGTCATGAACAGCTCGAATGAATAACCCGTAAGGTAGGCCCTGTTTTTTTTCAAGCACTGGGTAATAACAACGATCAAAAAAGTCTTTGAGCGCTCCGGACATATAACCAAGGTTTTCCGTTGTTCCTAGTATAATAGCGTCGGATGCTAAAACGTCTTCGGGATGAGTATTGAATGGGCTCAACATATCGACGGTTACGGAAAGTTGGGTATCACTTTTCGCCCCTTTTCCGACAGCCGCAAACAACCGCTGAGTATTTTCAGACGGTGCGTGCGCTACAACTAACAGTTTTTTTTGGCCCATGCCCTATCATCATTAACTTAAAAATTTCAGTGCAAGATTACGATCTTATCAACAGCTGATCCAGCTGATCGACGAACGAAACATAAAGACTATTTGCGTTTTCTGCTCTTCTTCCAACTTACAGCGCTATTTAACGCCTGCTTTATAAAAACTAACATTATTATGCAATTATATTTTAATATATGCGTTTGACTGGAACGATTGGGTCTCAGGATCTACCATTGAAAGAAATTATGAAGGATCAAATGATGGTAAAAAGTTCAGTAATACTCACCTCCATCATAGAGACAGCCAATGGAAAACTCGAGGGCCATATTACAGAGGGTGTTCATACATTTAAGGGCATTCCTTACGGCCGGGCGCCAATAGGGAGTCGACGCTGGCGCAGAGCCACACCTCCTGACAGTTGGACTGGAACAAAAACAGCTTTGACGTTCTGCGACCGCGCACCTCAGATTGATCGTGTCAGACGCAGCGCCAATGCTTGGATCCGCGACCCAGGGCCAAAGAGCGAGAATTGCTTATGCCTCAACGTTTACACTGCTTCTGTCGAAGGCAATCAACCGGTAATGGTTTATCTTCACGGTGGAGGCTTTCGATATGGGTCGGGTGCTGCCGCTGGGCTTGACGGGACCAAGCTTTCAAAAACCGGAAATGTGGTTGTAATCACGCTAAACCATCGGCTTAATATCTTTGGGTTTGCTAACTTTTCTGATTTTGGGGGGCAAGAATTCTCCGATACAACGAATCTTGGCATGTTAGACATAGTCGATGCCCTCACATGGATCAGAGATAATATCAAAGCCTTTGGAGGCGATCCTAATAATGTGACCATATTTGGCCAATCCGGAGGTGGCTGCAAAGTTGCTGCACTAATGGCCATGTCAAGCGCCAAAGGACTATTCCACAAGGCAATAATGCAGAGCTCTTCCGCGCACATGAGGTTGGCGACGCTGGAAGACACCGATCGAGTAACCCATAGCGTTGTTCGACAGCTTAAGGTCACCGACATGAAAATGCTTCAAAAGCTACCTTGGGAAACAGTATTCGATGGGTATTTAAAAGCGGTTGCGGAAAACTTTGGTAATGATTGTTTTCGTCCCTCTGTTGATGAAATCGTTATTGCACACAATCCGTTCGAGAGTGAGTCACTCGACCTTTCTCGAGATATTCCACTAATGATCGGCACTGCGGAGACTGAAAAAAGTTTTTATGATATCATACTACCTCCAGATCAAATTTCTCTGACTGAACAACAGCTTCATGACAAAGTCGCAGCTTTTGTGGGAGTAACGGATGCACGTGGATTGATAAGCAAGTACCGTCAGGGGCGAAAAGAAGAAACTCTGCGCGACATATTCAATCGTATCACATCTGACCAAATGTACCGCCGCAATTGTATAGAAGCAGCGGAGAGGAAGTCGGCCAGTAACGGAAAAAAAGTCTGGCTCTATGAATTTACCTTTCGTATTCCGGCGTTGGGTGGAAGCCTTAAATCACCTCACACGATGTGTTTGCCGTTTGTATTCGGAACAACGGATATAGCCAAAAATTTTGTCGGAGTCGGAGCTGAACAAAACCAATTAACCAAAATCGTACAAGGGGCCTGGTCCTCCTTTGCGCACACTGGTGATCCTAACCATTCCGGAATGCCATCTTGGCCTCCCTATCAAGTCAACACCCGGCCAACAATGCTATTTGATAATCCATGCACCGTTGTTGAAAATCCTAAGGCGGATGACCGAACCACCATAATGGCTTGCCCACCATTTATTACAGATCGAATGAACCGCGTGCCGTAACTGGATAACGAAGAACTTTATTCATAATTAGAACTTAATACCGTTGGCATGTAACATTTTTTCTGAAGATAAAGAAATCGCACTGTAAGCAATATGGCTGCCGCAGAAAGCCCTGCAACGAAACCAATCCATAACCCTGTTGCTCCTAGTTCTGTCTTGAACGCAAGTATCACCCCAAGGCCAAGCCCAAAAACCCAATAGCTAAGAGCTGCAATTAGCATGGGCCGGAATGTATCATTGAGCCCCCGTAGCGCACCGGCAATAACAGCTTGGATACCATCAGCTAATTGAAAAAATGCTGCAAATAATAAAAATGAGACAGCAAGTTCCATAACTGGAACGTTAAAAGTAAGACTTTGGTCAATGAAAATTGATGCAAAAGTCTCCGGGATAATCAATATCAACACTGTGGCGGCGCTCATAAAAATTAATGCTACTGCACTAACCATCCAACCTATACGATAAGTTGTAACAATGTCTTGTCTTCCTACTGCCTGCCCTACCAAAACCGTAGCCGCCTGACCAAGCCCCATTGGGACCATATATGATATATGCGGCAGCTGAATGGCAATCATATGCGCCGCCAATGCAGTGACGCCAAATAGTCCCATTACAAATGCAACGGCGATAAAAAAACCCGCTTCCATTAAACTCATTGCGGCAATGGGGAGACCAATACGAAATATTCTTTTAAAAACCAACCAATCTGGACGGAAAAATTGGGAAAGAATTCTATAATTTCGGTAAGGCTTTAGTCGAACTGTTAATACTAATAAAAATCCAAACATAAATACGTTCACCGAAGTTGTTGATATGCCGGCACCGATTAATTCAAGTCTTGGCAATCCGAATTTGCCAAATATCAGGGCATAATCTAAGAACGCATTGAGAAACACACCGGTCAACATTATCCAAAACGCAACCATTGGCCTGTTTAGTGCTGATACAAAATTACGAAGTACCGTGAACGCAACGGCAAAGGGAAGACTCCATTTAAGAGTGCTCATGTAAGAATTTGCATGTGGCAAAGCGGCGGCTGGCTGACCAATTAAAACAAGAAACCATTCTAAGAATGATAAAGCAGCGACGCATGGAAACGTAAGAAAAAAAGCAACCCATAAACCCTGGCGGATCACGCGACGCACCATGTTTTTTTTACCGGCCCCATAATGCTGCGCTGCGAGGGAAGCCGTTGAGGCAGTCAAACCTACACAGCTGACATAAATGATAAAATACACCATTAGACTAAGCGTTGCTCCAGCGAGCTCTTTGGAACCTAAGTGCCCTATCATTGCTGTATCGGTAGCAAGCATTGCGACCCAAGCTAGCTGGGTCAGCACCAACGGACATGCAAGTCGAAACATCTCCGATAGTTCTGAAAATATATGTTGAGGCAACAACATGACAGACTCAAACCATAGTAATTATTATTCAAAGACGAATGCTGTAGATATTGATTTTCAGCGACTACGATATTGAGATTATTTTATTTTCTAAAAATGTATCGTGGGTGAACGTTATTTATTTTTATTGGATAACTCCCTCAAAGCTTTTAGCGTGGTACGCGTCGATATCATATCAGGATCTATACGGAGTTCTAAGAGGGCTATTTTGCCTGCACCGATAGCACGCTCAAAAGCTGGAGCAAAATCCTCGGTTCGCTCAACAACCTCACCAAACCCTCCAAAACTCTCCGACCATTTCGCAAAATCTGGATTAGACAATTCTGTCGCAACATCACGTCCCGGGTAATCTCTGTCCTGATGCATGCGTATGGTGCCGTACATATTATTGTTGATGATTATAATTATGGGATCGATACCGTGTTGAATCGCTGCTGCAAATTCCTGTCCCGACATCATCGCACCACCATCGCCCGCAAAACCAAGCACAATCCTATTTGGATATGTTGCTCGCGCAGCGATAGCGGCTGGTATCCCATAACCCATAGCACCGGATGTCGGCGCAAGCTGCGTCCTATAACGTCTGTAACGATAGAAGCGCTGCGGCCAACCTGAAAAATTCCCAGCATCGTTCGCAAGTATTGCATCTTCTGGGAGAACCTCATTCAAATATCTTATGACCGAATGCATGTCGAGCTTACCCACCATTGGAATTGAAGGCTCCCAATTTGCAAGCTGTTCAGAACGAAGAGTTCTAGTCCATTCAGCCCAAGACGGATTTTTAATCGCTGGCATTTCCATTACGGCACGAGCAAAACTTTCCATAGATGCGACAATTGGTAGTTCTGGAGTGTAAACTCGTCCTAATTCGCCCGGCTCCATGTATACATGCACCAAATTCTGTTTTGGTGTAGGTATGTCCAATAATTCGTAGATAGAGGTTGTCATTTCACCCATTCTTGCGCCGACAACAAGTAACAGATCGGCCTCTTTTATACGGCTGGCAAGCTTGGGATTTACCGTAGTTCCCAGTTCGCCTGCATAACAACAGTGCTCATTATCAATAAAATCCTGACAGCGAAAAGATGTTGTTACTGGAATTTGATTAGCGATTGCGAATGTTTCAAAATTAGCGCAAGCCTCTGGTGACCATCCGCCTCCTCCAAGCACCGCCAAAGGCCTGCTCGCCCCTTCAAGCATGCCTTTTAGAGCCTCTATATCACTCAAAGCTGCATTCGGGCGGGCAATTTTATAAGGTTTTGCATCAGCGGCTGAGGTGAGATCACGCAGCATATCCTCCGGCAAAGCAACAGCTACTGGACCAGGACGCCCTGACATAGCCCGGTGGAAAGCTTGAGCAACTAATTCTGGAATTCTATCGGCATTGTCAATCTGAACGACCCATTTACAAAGCGCCCCGTAAAATTGGTGATAGTCTACTTCCTGGAAGGCCTCTCTATATTCTTGGTTACGAGCGACCTGCCCTATAAAAATCAACATGGGACTTGAGTCTTGCATGGCGGTATGAACGCCTATCGAAGCATTACAAGCACCTGGCGCCCGAGTGACCATGGCTATTCCTGGCTTACCCGTTAGCTTCGCATATGCATCAGCCATGTTAGTTACACCTCCCTCCTGACGGCAGGTCATAATTTTCATGGTGTTTTGAGCATCATGCATCGCATCGAGGGCAGCTAAATAACTCTCCCCGGGCAGGCAAAATATAGTGTCCACACCATGAACCCTTAGTTGATCTATTAATATCTGACCACCGGTTCTCAGCTTTTCGTTATCTACAGCCATGCCGTCAACTCCAATCTTTTGAGTCATTACGCATCATTTTTAAATGCTATCGTATTTTCATGTCTTGTTTACAGAACCCTGTTTATCGCATTTTGCCCTTGAGGATAACCGGAGAATATTATGAAGAAAAATACTACTGCCTGCCGCATCTCTGAACTTGAACAGCAATTGGCACATCAGGAAAATACTATCGAGGAATTGAATGCCAGCGTTATTGAACAATGGCAATTGATAAAAAACCTGGAAGACAAATTAATACATCTCCAGGATCGGCTGCTCAGCATAGAGGCTGGCCAATCTTTGAAAGAATTCAAAGATGAGCTGCCACCCCATTATTAATTCCTACACAAAGAAAGAGTTGTATGAGTTTCTCTTTCTTATCTCCAAAATGACTTTGTAGATAAATTTTAAGCAGGGGTGATGCTACGTGCCAGAGAACAGGTAGCGAAAGATTTTGATAAATACGCCATCAAAATTTTTCTCCCAGAGTATTCATGTAAGCATCAATTATAATATTCATGTAGGAAAAGATTATTAACCCTTTAGCTCATACTAATTGTATTCATCCAACTCACATGATTAAAAATATAGTAAGAAAACCTTTAATGACCCAAATGCTGCAAGCGCTGACATTATGAGCATCACTGAAAATTATGACAAACGGCTTCATCCAATTCGCGCGGACGGCTCTTACGCTAAACCTATCGATACAGCCCAAGTGGTAACTGGCCATACCGTATTGCGAGGTTTGCCAAAAAAAAATGCGCCCATCGAAAGTCAATTACTTTACGGTGAACGGGTGGACATTTTTGAAAAATCTGAACAATTTACGTGGGTAAGGAATAGAACTGACGGATATATCGGGTATGTGGCCTCAAATGCTCTAGATAAAATAGTTGCGCCACCCAAGCATCGTGTAAGCGCTCTTCGGACCTTCTTATATCCAAAGCCCGATCTTAAAACTCAGCCATTAGACCTGATTAGCCTGACAAGCACAGTCCATATTAACGAAGAGAAAAATGGTTTTGGCAAAACTCCCCATGGTTGGGTTTGGAGTGCCCATTTATCACCCATTGATCAATATGAAACCAACCTTACTGCAGTCGCCTGTGCATTTCTGGGCACACCATATTTATGGGGCGGGCGAACTAGCATCGGATTGGATTGTTCCGCACTGGTTCAACTAGCACTCGCTAGCTGCGGCTTGAAATTACCAAGAGATACAGACTTACAGGAACATGCCTTGCCAGAAGTCAAAGATTGGTCCGGCAATGAAGAAGATCTTATGCCAGGTGATCTTATTTATTGGTCGGGACACGTCGCTCTTTCGCTCGGACAGGGCCGCTTAATCCATGCCAACGCTACGCATATGGCGGTAACAGCAGACATGTTTGAAGAAGTTGTGTCCCGCATACGAAACGAAAATGGAGGCACAATAACTAGCATCCGTCGTTCACCACATTCACCTGAAAATAACTAGGGAATAGATGCCATGAAATACAGTTGTATCCGAAACCAAATAGAAGATGGAGTTTCAATAATTACGTTTAATAGGCCCGATAAATTAGGCGCTATGAATGCGCAAATGATGGCAGAAACCTTACATGCAATGGAAAAAGCCTCTGAAAATGAAGACGTACGTTGCATAATCTTAACCGGTACAGGTCGTGGTTTTTGTTCTGGACAGGACTTAAATGACCGAATTAAACAAAAAACCGGGAAGAAGCGCGATCTGGGCGTCACGCTAGACGAAGGCTACAATAGATTTGCGCGTAAAGTCCGTTCACTCCGGATACCAATTGTTGTTGCAGTGAATGGAATTGCAGCCGGTGCTGGCTCTAGCATTGCATTATTAGGAGATATCGTTATTGCCGCAAAATCCGCAAGCTTTATTCAAGCTTTCGTCCGCATTGGTTTGGTGCCCGATTGTGGAGGCACCTATGCGCTCCCGAGACTGGTGGGTAGAGCTCGTGCCCTCGGCATGGCATTACTGGGAGACACGATTGATGCAAAAACAGCTGCCGAATGGGGCCTTATATGGAAGGTTAGCGAAGACGAAGACTTAATGGCGGATGCTCTTTTAATCGCTAAAAAACTCGCTTCAGGTCCAACAAAATCCTACGCACTCATTCGCCAGGCAATTGACGCAGCAGATACTAACTCATTTAATGAGCAATTAGACTTTGAAATGCAATGCCAAAGGGCCGCCGGATATACCGAAGACCACGCGGAGGGTGTCAGCGCTTTCATTGAGAAGCGGCCCCCCAGTTTTAAAGGTCAATGATCGATGGTTTGCTTACAAACCGTTTGGTTTCGTTAACCCGATGCTCGAAGAGTATCTCACTGACAATGAATAGGTTCATACCTGTCGCATGTTGTTTTTTCCGGGGCACTCAAATTCTTTTCTTTATTTCGTCCCAATCACCAACCTTTGCCCCATCCACAGGTGTCCAAGCAGAAGAGCTCCACCTCCACCGATTGCAGATAAGACAGCCATTAGCCAATAGCTTGCTCCGCCGAATTCAGCGAAAATGTAGCCTGCTAAAGGTAGTGCAATTGCAAAAGCTAATCCCATTGCAATGGCATTAAACAATGCTTGCGCCGAGGCAGCTAATTCCTCAGGTGCAGCTTGCTTTAGGAACTCCATAGCGCCTAGGTATGCCGCACCAAAAGTAAATGCATGCAGTAACTGCGCAAACCCTATAATCCAAATATTTAACGATAGCCCAGTCAATGTCCAACGCAGCACGCCCGCCACGGCAGCAAAAATCATTAGCCCTACCGGCCCGTAACGGCCATTCAATTTTGTCCCGAACCAAAACAAGATTATCTCAGCTATAACCCCTTCGACCCAAAGAAGAGCGATAGTAGTCTTTGAGATACCGTTCTCAATCCAATATATGGTACCGAAACCATAAAGGATCGCATGACTAGTCTGTAAAAATGCGATTGTTACGATGAATAGCGCGAAAGTTGGCTGAAAAAGAAGGCGGAAGGTAGCAGTCCAGTGCAGCACCTTGGGTTCAACTCGGGTATCAGGTAAGAACCAACACCCAACCACAATAAAAAAAGATAACGCAATTATAGCCCAGAGTATTGCTTCGGAAGAGGTGTTTTCCAGCATTAGGCCCGCGAGTAAAACAGTAATAATAAAACTCGCTGAGCCCCAAAGACGAACTCGACCATAATCAACTTCGGATCGCTGGGCATTAATGATAGTTAACGAGTCCCCAAGTGGCCCGATCGGTGCCTGAAATGCTGCAACTACGACCCCGATAAAAGCAAAGGCCCAGAAGCTGTCTAAATATAAATAAAGCCAATAAGAGAAAAACATCCCGACAGCAAGAGCAATCATAATTCTGCGGCGCTCACCAAATCGGTCAGCAAAGCGCGCAATCAATGGGCCCGATAAAAACCCAACCCAGAAACGAAGTCCCATTAGCCATCCGATCTCTGGAGTGCTAAACCCACGACCCTCTAGAAAAACTTGCCACCAAGGAAATTGCACACCACCTTTTGCAAAGTTAGCCGTATAATATGCTGCAAGACGCACCGAGATCGTCCGCCTGGATTTATTGTCAGGAACATTTTGTGAGGGTAGTTTTTTTTGCATAAAGAATTACATGCCACTATCGAAATTTTACAAACTCAATTTTGATCTTCTGAGCTCGAGCTAGACAAAATCAATGCACTAAGGATTGAGTGAGATCTTTACAAATAGGTGTACAACGGAATAAACACATTCTGATTATTGGGAGAAATGACAAATGGAGACTAAGTACCGTTGGCATTTCCGCTCTTCCGCATAACTGAAAACGTTCGGCTTAAATCGGCTTGTATCGCAATTATTGCAGGCGCTACAAGAAGTACTAGCAAGGTCGTGACCACCAAGCCGAAAATAATTGTAACCGCCATTGGAATAATAAATCGGGCTTGAAGGCTTGTTTCAAACAATAGGGGTGTGAGCCCTCCTATTGTTGTTGCGGAAGTCAGAATTACTGCACGAAGTCTGTCGCACGCGCCATTTTTTATCGCTTCAATTGTTGGTTCACCATTTGAAATACGTTCATCGATAGTGCGTACAAGTATAATAGAGTCATTAACGACAATGCCTGATAGTCCAACTAAAGCAATCAAACTTAAAACCGTAAGGTCATAGCCTAGCAGAATATGCCCAATCACAGCCCCAACAAAACCAAGCGGTATGATCGACATTACTACGAAAGGTCTGGTGTAGCTTGCAAAGACCCAAGCAAGAATTACATATATTGCCGAAAAGCCTATGAAGGTTCCAGTTTTCATATCATCAAGTGTGGTTTTTTGCTCTTCGGCTCTACCAGAGAAACCCGCTTTCAATCCATATTTAGCAGCAATTGCGAAAAGCCCATCTCTCTCAAGGGCCTCTAAAACCTTGTTGTTATTTGTTATTGCTTTGTCAGTCTCTGCTGTTACTGCAACGACACGCTTTCCATCCTCACGTGTGATACTTGAAAACCCCTTCTTTTCCCGGACATCTACTACTTCATTAAGCAGAACCTCAGCTCCGGCTGTCCCCCGCAATCGGAAACCATCAAGGCTCCGAATACCGTCACTATTCCGTAGCTGACGCACACGCACCGTGACTTCCTCATCTCCCCGTGGGAACCGTTTTGCAATCGCTCCCTCAAAAGCATTCCGCACCTGTCGTCCCACATTTTCAGTAGTAAAACCAAGACCACGTCCTTGTGGGTTCACGGCTATAATTGCTTCGCGTTTTCCAAACTGCAAGTCATCATTGACATCACTCACACCATTATAACGCTCTAACAGGGCCCGCACTTCAGTGGCTGCTTGTTTAAGGTCATCCAAAATTCGACCTTTTAAGCGAACATCAACGTCACGTCCCGGAGGACCACCCTGCGCGGGCGTTATGGTAAAGATATCCATGCCCGGAATAGGCTTTATCCGAGCGCGCCATGCCTCAATAAAAGCAGTAGTTCTGATATCACGCTCGTCAGATTCCACTAGCTCAACCACCATCCCGCCAAAATTATCAGCGTTGCTGACCGGAACATCTCCTCGAGCTACCGACATTCCAAATTTTAGGATACTGAAACGAACCACCCCTCCCTTGCCTTCAGTAAGGGCGTACTCCGTTTCACGCATGCTTCGCTCCATCTCGCGAACCATTTTAATTGTTTGATCTCGCGGCGTGCCGGCGTTCATCTGCACCGAAGCAAACATGCGATTAGCCTCAGGTGCCGGGAAAAATGTAAAATTTATTCTGCCACCTATTAAAAGCCCAACACAGATTACAAAAGCGGCTATAGCAATGGAAATGGTGGTATAACGCCACCTAACAGCATGCATAACTATCTGCTCGAAACGATTATCACGGAACCGATTAAACCCTGAGTTAAACTTTGCCCTTAGGCCCTTTATCTCACCATTTGCTATTGCAAATGCCCCACGTAGGTGCCCCGGGAGCACTAGAAAGCATTCGATTAAGCTTGCGATAATCATCGCAACCACAACCAATGGGATGCCTCTGATAATATCACCTATCACATCAGATATTATGAAAAGTGGCATAAAGGCAGCGATGGTAGTTAGCGACGAGGAAAATACCGGAGCTATCATATTGGTTGCTCCAAGCTCGGCAGCCTCTATTGGGCCGAGGCCAGAGCGCAACTGTTTATCAGCATGTTCTCCAACAACGATCGCATCATCGACGACAATACCCAGCCCCATTATCATGCCGAAAAGACTAACCATATTTATCGATTGACCAGACGCAAGCATAACCGCAATCGTAGCTAAGATTGCCACCGGAATGCCAATAGAGATCCAGAAAGCCACTGAGACACTGAGAAACAAAAACAATATTAACACTACCAAAATTAGGCCGGTAAACCTATTTTCGAGTAAAAGTGCAATGCGACTCCGTATCAATTCTGACTGAACATCAAAGGTTTCGACCAGAAGGTTCGGTGGTAATGTAGGACGTAAATCCTTCAGGTAATTCTCTACTCGATCAGCCACTTCAAGAGCATCAGCGGCTACTGCCCTTTGAACGTGAAGTTCTATGGCACGAACGCCCTTCCGCTCCAGCGTTGGCTGAGTTTCCGAGAAACGTTCGCGCACAACCGCAATATCTTTTAGGAATACTTTTTCACCATTTTTTAGGGAACGCACTTCTATACGCCCGATTCCAGCCGCACTCTTTTCTAGACCGATTGAACGTATTGTTTTTTTTAAGGCACCTGAGATATTTCCTGATGGAAGGTCCTGCGAAGCCCCACGTATGCGCTCAGAAATATCGGCCAGCGTTAGATTTAATTCTAGAAGCCGCTCAGGCGCTACTTCCACCCATATTTCCTCGTCACGTGCGCCAGTAATATCCACCTTATCTATACCACGATCGAGCAAATCATCGCGTA